>NZ_JARDAK010000015.1:0-104646 GCF_056470645.1 Pseudoalteromonas sp. TP27
TAGTAAGCGCCTTTTTACTGCATGTTAAGAAGTTACATTAAATAGCTTCTTCATCTTCTTCAGCAGTACGAATACGTATTACACGCTCAACATCAGTGACAAATATTTTACCGTCACCGATTTTTCCTGTTTGCGCCGTTTTTACAATAACTTCAATTGCACGGTCTACATCTTCATCAGTCAATACAATATCAAGTTTTACTTTAGGTAAAAAATCAACCATATACTCTGCGCCACGATATAGCTCTGTATGACCTTTTTGACGTCCAAAGCCTTTAACTTCGCTTACCGTCATTCCCGTAATACCCACATCCGACAACGCTTCTCGCACATCGTCTAACTTAAAAGGTTTGATAATTGCTTCTATTTTTTTCATATCGATTACTTTTGAAAACTCCAGTTGCCTCGATTTTAGACAATCATAGTGTTCATAGCAAACAAAGCGATTGAATTACGGTGATAAAACAATCAACCGTGATATAATTTTTTATTTAAGCGCTATAATTAAACGACTAGCAGTAAATGAGACTTATATGAAAAACAAACAAAACGGATTTACTCTTTTAGAACTCATGGTAACCGTGGCTATTGTTGGCATTATTGCCTCAATCGCACTTTGGAATAGCAGCGATATGCTAGAGGAAAATAGAGCTGAGAACTTTTTGTTGGAATTAAAAAGAAACATTGCATATGCCCGCTCTCAAGCCGCAAGCACTGATGAAATAGTTGTTGTATGTCCTACAGGACAAGGAAAAGTTAAAAACAAACAAGATACGTTCAACTGCAACGCCAAGTGGGATGTGAATAAGGTTATTGTTGTATTTATCGATGTTGATAATGATGGAAACTATAATAACGCTTCTGATACATTACTAAGAGCAATGGAAGAAATATCAGACAACGATAAGCTGTCGTTTGATGGTAGCGATCGCCGCTTACGCTTTAATACCAGTGGTAGAATTACAACAAACCCTGGAGACTTCATTTTTTGTCCAAATAGTACGAATAAAAATAATAAAGCGTTAACCGTATCACAGTCAGGTACAGCCTTTTACGTTGGCGATACAGACAAAAAATGTGATTAAAAAAGATACAATTAATATTGTCATATTTTTATCATTTACTATACTCAGCTAATACATTTTATAACTCAGGACTTCAAGGATGAGGGTAACAATATTAAAATCTAAGGGGGTAACACTTCTCGAATTAATGGTATCGATGGCCGTTATCAGTATTATCAGTCAACTTTCAGTGTGGTTTTATCCAGATTTTTTAGCGAATAATCGCTTAGATAACCACGTAAACCTTCTGCATAGAAACATTAATTACGGGCGACTTTACGCTATTGAAAATGGAACCTATGTCACTCTTTGTGCACTAAAAAACAGTCAATGTACAAAGGATGAGTGGGATGGCCAAATGTCGCTATTTATCGACAAAGATAAATCAACGACTCTAGATGATGACGAGTTACTCTTAAGTACTTTCGAGGATGTTCATGAAGCTGATACTTTAGAATACCCTCGTAGCGCCATTACTTTTCGCCCGGATGGGTCTTTAAATGGCTTTCAAAATGGGACTTTTCTATATTGCCCCAATAGTGATAAAGCCAATCTCGAAGGATTGGCTTTATCTGTAAGTCAAACTGGACGTATCCGTATTAAATCAACTGATAAGTGCCAGAAGAAGTAAATTAACGCCCCCAACAATATTCTACATCTGAATTACCTTTAGTACCTGTAGCGCCTTTGTAACCGGTGTCAGTAATTGTAATTTGCTTACAATCACCATCACCTTTGACCGGTCCAGCCACAGGTTTTGCGGTAATGGTAAATGTATTGTCGTCATCATCTACATCAATAGATAATTCAAAATGACCATTTTCGGTTTTGTCTTGCAACCCTAAATCAGTAAATTTCTCTGTATATTCCCTATTATCAACAAAATACTGCTCTTCCTTGTTTGCTGCATCTAATAATGCTGCAGCAGCTTCAGCTCTCGAAGCACGCTTTACATATTCTGTATAATTGGGCAATGCAATTGAAGCAAGTATGCCTACAATTGCAACGGCTATCATTAGCTCAATTAAGGTAAATCCTCGTTTATTTTTCATCTAATCTCCTTAATTATTAACTTCGTCATTTTCTTCACGCTTATAAATATATGTTTGTTGTGTTTTAAAGCCAAACCCTAAAGTATTATCATTAACTAACTTAATCTTGCCATTAACGACTGTTAAGCCTGGGCCCTTTATTTCAGGTGGCTTCATTGGATTTTCCGCATTTTCACCTTTAATACCAGGCCCTATTAAATAAAACTGGCTTTCTTGTGTTACGTCAACTAATGGGTTGTCATCACATTTACCATCACCGTTAGCGTCTACACATGAAGGGCCCTCACCGAAATATAACTGCGGAGTATCTGGTACATCATAACTCGTTGCAAATTTAAGGTCGTCATACACTTTAGTTCCATAATGTAAGTGAAACGCATATAAAGAACCGCCACCACCACTTAACGAGCATTGATTTTCTGTCGATATATCTGATGCAGGTGTAAAGCTTGTAAAGTATGCAACTCCTCCAACGACTGTTGCAGCCGCTAGTGACTTCTCCCCTACTCCCAGCTCATATCTCCAACCATTAAATTTAGCCAAGTCGACTTCTAGGTCTACAAAATCATCAACGTCATCGAGCGCATTACCAAATGGATCTGAATTCATTTTCATTAAATCAGCAGGCACAATAGTATCTGGTGCATTATTATTATACGATTTCGTAACCGTATTCTCATCTCTGATCATAAATAATTGATCTTTTTCATTGGTACCAGTTGGTTTTGAGCGATTACCGCTACCAATAATTATTGCATCATACGGTGTATCTAAGCGTGTCATTACAGTACTGCCATTTACTGTTGTTTCACTTACTTTACTATAAATTGTCCGTGCTACGAGTGGCTTATAAAAAAAGCGTCTGTCTTCGGTCGCTTTATTACTAGCAAGTTCAGCTAATTTAAAGTGACTAAACTCACTAGTATTACTACCTGGCATATCTATACGCCAAATGTCACCGCCGGTATCCGCAGCATAAATCCTGTCTATATATCCATCATAATCTGAGTCGAGCGTCGTTATATTAGCCGCAATACTGTGCTTACCTTTAAAGCTATTTATATCAGGTGTTAGTGCCCATACTCGTTTACCTGTTTCAGCTTCAACAATATAGATACCTCGCCCTACATCATCCGGCTCTTTAATTACCGCGTCTTTGTTAGTGTCATAACCAGCACCAAAAATTAATAAAGGCTTATCTCCAAATGCTTTAATGTAAGCAATTTGTGGTTTAGACCATGTTTGTGCAAGCTCTTTAAAATCGCCTTTACCACCTTCAATTGGATTATCCCATAATTTTTTAGGCTGATCGGGATTTGTTATATCGAGTGCATAGTAATTTTTACCGCCGCGACGCATTCCTGCGAATGCCCATACTTTGTCGTCGCCGCTAACATCAATAATACCGTCATTTAACCCATCACTATTTAAGTTTTTATTATTAAAATAAACACTAATTGGACCATCCATACCATATTTTTTTCCCGTTACTTTATTTCGTAATGGCTGAATAATACTGTACAGATCTGAGGGTATAAATGCCCAACTCTCAGACACTTCATTATTAGTATCATCGTCTTTAAACATATGTAAAAAGCCAGCATTAGTACCTATAAGGATACGAATATCATTATTACCGTAATCAAGTGCTACAGGCTTTGAATGAAGTGGATCCCCAAAAATATCATCTCTTTGATCTGTGGTATCGTTATCTTTATCTTCGTCATCAACATCAATACCCATAGCCCACCTTATATCTGAGCTAGATAAGCTGATCGGGTTATTAGTAACTAAACCAAGAATGTCACTCACTATCGATGTAGTAAATCGAACAATATCGCCTTGCTTATCTGTGTATAGTTTTCTTCTTTGTTCTGCGTTATTACCGCTCAAGGTGCTTAATTGATAATTAACACCACCTTGTGCTACTAAGTTTCCATCTGCTGATTTACCAGCCGGAAGCCAAAATGTTTTTGCATCAGTGCTTATCAAACCATTAGAATCGAGGGCTACGTTACCTATTGAATCAACAATATTATTACCAGATACTTTTAATTTTTTTAAGTTGCCGCCC
This sequence comes from Pseudoalteromonas sp. TP27, assembly GCF_056470645.1. Classification (NCBI taxonomy): domain Bacteria; kingdom Pseudomonadati; phylum Pseudomonadota; class Gammaproteobacteria; order Alteromonadales; family Pseudoalteromonadaceae; genus Pseudoalteromonas; species Pseudoalteromonas sp. TP27. The sequence continues at coordinate 4,191 of NZ_JARDAK010000015.1, forward strand.
CAGCGCGTATTTGTTTCTGGATAAAACATTGCAAAATAAATAGCATCTCTGCTACGGGTTTGATCCACGTTGTTACTAGCAACAGAAGGAGATGAAAAGCTATCATTTACTTCACGAATACGAGATATTGCACTGTTTAATGATTCAGAAAGTTCATCAGGCGTACTTGCTGGTAAATTTTCACCGCCGCCTAAAGAAGCAGCTCTACGCAAGAGTTCTTGTCCTTTCGCAGTCATTCCAGAGCCAAAACCGATGGTATAAAGACGTCCTGTTTCGTGGATATCCGGGGTGGATGGGTATAAATCAACAGTAATGTCACTTGTACCATGAATAATTTTAGCCATTTGGTGTAAGTAACTACTATAGTAATTATCTGAACTCCAATTTAATCCTTCACCAAAATATTTTTTATGTTCCGCACTAATTTGACCGTCACTATCATTATCGCCAGATGGATCACCATCCGTCATGTAAATGATATTTATCGAATTATCACAACGTTTAGCTTCTGCTGTACTATCTGCGAAAGGTGATATGTAGGTATAACTCGTTTGAGGTACATAATATGTATTACAAATCTGACGTTGATTCCACCAAGGCCCTGTCCAATAGCAAGACTGCTGCTCAACTTGGACGGTAGAAGTAGTTTCTACACTGGTATCACGCTCTAATATTGAAGCTTCTAGTCCGTATTGAACTCCTTGCCCAGTAATATATAAATAAGCTTCCCACAGAGTCTCTGTAAGCGGGGTCCCACCATCCGCCGGCAAAGATGCAACCGACGAACGTACAACTGATGAATCACTACCAACACCATTAACAATGTAACCACCTGTTGTACTTTTAAAGCGCATTAAACCAAAGTCGATAGTATCTTCGTTATCAGAAATTACTTTATTCATCGCAAACTGTGCAGCAATAAGACGACTATCAACACATAAATTATATAAGTTTAAAAAATTATTAAAACCACAGTCACCACCACTTGAAGATGAAAATGCCATGCTTCCTGATGTATCAAAAATCAATAATACGCGGGGCTTTTCTTCAACATCCACGTCATGATTAACATAAAGCTCTATATCTTCAGCATAAACTGACGTACTTATTGTTAGGCCAAGTAACGCAGCATACGTCTTATTTAATTTAAATTTCATATTAAATCCCCTTATTTATGCTAGCCATTTCTTGCGCTACACCTGTAACAATGGTTAGTTCATGCTTACTTTTAGAGCCATATTCTATAGTTGTAGCGACCTGTAACATATTGCATGATATACCCGCTGTAAAATTAAAACGTCGAGGGCACTCTAAATCAAGCGCGCCTTTATTTAAATTAACCATTTTACTTTGCATACCATCATGTGCTGCGATCACCATGCCTTCTTTATCAGAAGCTGCAATCGAAGTAACTTCATCTGGACTCAAAAAAAACTGATTATTCGCACCTTTATTTGCTTCATCAGAGATCATGCGTTGTACTTCTCCAATGAGTTCATTCTCGGCCACTTCGCGCTCTTGTGCTGCATTGGTAATTTTAATATCAATACTACTACTACTCATAAGAGTCACAGCTATACCGGTCACTGCAATAACCATTATTAAAGCTGTAATTAAAACTACACCTTGCTGTTTTTTTTGTGATTGCTTTAAATACGCCATAAATTAGATCCAATATTATTTAATCGAATAGTCGTGGTAAATACAGTACGCCTGAAATTATCGGTAAATGTTAATACACGCTTATCGTCATCTTCACCTAGTGTGTAAGTTTGATTTTTAATTTTAATCCCAGGGTCTGGTTGCAATGCGCGTATTAATAAAAAAACCTGAACAGTTAAAATACCTTTACGATTTTCCCAATCAGTGTGCTCCATACTTTTGATACTTCGGTATGTATCTACACGATTGTCGCTGTTTGTGTCGAGACCAAAAACAAACCGCATGTTTTCGACACCTTCCATAATAGTTTCTGTGGTGATACTTCCACCAACTAAGCGCTTTCTCATTAATGCAGGTACTGTCAGGTCCTTATTATTTACTTTATATGTTTGCTCTGAAATATAATAAACATGATGGCTATACGGCCAAATAGATGCATTAGCAGAACTGTCTGTAATTTCACCCCGCTTAAATTGAGCTCTCTCTTGCTCTGCTATAAAATAGTTTTCATCCGCTTTAGTTTCACTTTCAGTTAATTGGTCACCTTGTAAAAACTTTAACTGAATAATATCTGTACCTTTAACTGGACTAGTTACGCAGTTTAGTTCTTTTGAAGCATCTGCAACCTTCGCGTAAATAGTTCTAAAGTTACTTGCTGTCGCTAAATCAGGAAAGCTGCCGTTATTTAAACCCTCTGTACAATCAGCACCAGGATTCGATAACGATGTTGTATTGGCTGATGTAAAAGAATCATCATAATAAGTACCCCAAAAGCCAATCTGCTCAATATCACGTTGCATTATATTTATAGCTAATCGACCTGACTCCTGAAGTTCACCTATAGTCATTGTATCTTTAGTGGTTACTTTCATTCCTATATAGGTAAACATAACGCCGCCTAAAATTAATCCACCAATAAATAACGAAATCATCACCTCTACAAGTGTAAAACCTTTTTGCTTCATGTTAGCTCCTAAGGTATATATAACTAGTTAAAACAACTAAACGACGCTTTTTATCAGCCGTTCCACACTTTATAGCGCCAGTTGCATCATTTGCGTTAAACTCTTGTCGGCCTTGCCACGAAACGATTACTTCTAAATTAAATGCCTTACCACCTGAACCAGCAACTGCTGTAGGTGCAATACATACGGTAGCATCATCTAAAGATCCCGTATTTTCTCGAGCTCTTATAGCTCTTTTCCACTGTTCAAGATCTAGAGCTGCAACTTGAGCTGCAGTACAGGTATTAGTAAAACATGCTTGTGAGGTAGTCATTGCAGTTTCACTATCAAATGTTTGCGTGTATAGCACCGCTATTTGCGGAGTATCGTTAGCACGAATGCGCTGCATAATATCGTTACCAAGTGCAACGGCTGCTGCACGCTGCATAGAGTCAAAGCTCGCCTGCTTTGCTTTTGCTTGCAAGGCAACTGCACCTAACAAACCAAAACTAAGAATAATAAATGCAATTAACACTTCAATCAGAGTGAAGCCTCTTTGCATTTTTGTTTGAGATGATTGCATAGTAAAACCAAATAAAAATTATCTGATTTTAAGTTTATGCTATTTATTTGAGGAATCAATGAAGACTAAGACAAGCGGTTATATTTGTTGATAAACGGTTAATTAAATTTGTTCATTAAAGAAAGCTGTTGATAATTAAGCGTCAAATGTACTTAAATCAGAGGCAACTTAATCACAGAGTAAGCGCCTAAAGCTCATTTTTAACTAATTTTAGCTCGCGGCGACTCACAGGCAATAACTCGCTACATCCTTGCAGCTCAATAATATGATGCCCATTCCCTTTTGAATGCAAGGCTATTACTTTTTGTTTATTCACTAACGTATTGCGGTGAATTCGTAAAACATATGCGGGATATTGCAGCTCTAATTGCTTTAAGCTTTGCTCAAGTAAAGCCTCTCCACCTAAGAATATCATTTTGGTATATTTTTCTTCTGCACTAAAGTACAAAACATCATTTATATCAACACTACGTAGAGTACCCGCTAACTGATAAGATACTTTTATATTTTGCTGTTTTTGAATATGTACTTTATTTAAACGGCCTACTTGCTTAAGTACCTTTTGTAATGATTGCTCTGTAATAGGTTTAACTAAATAACCTGCAGCACTTAACTGTAAAGCATCGAAGGCATGCTCAGGGTGCGCTGTTATAAAAACAATAGCAGGCGGTAGGGTTAAACTATTGAGCTCATTAGCAACTTGTAAACCATTCATACCGGGCATATCAACATCTAAAAAAATTAAATCGGGCGTTTGCTTTTTAGCAAGTGCTAAGGCTTCATTACCATTACTTGCCTCACCTTGCACAACTATACTTTTATCATGTGCTAACAAACGGATTAAGCGAGATCTAGCCAGAGGTTCATCATCTACAATAAGTACATTCATACAAGGCTCCCAATTAGTTTAGGAATAACGACCTTAACTCTAAACACATCATTCTTAGTAGTAATTGTTAGTTGCGCTTTATTTTTATAGTAAATATTTAATCGCTGGCGAATATTTTCAAGCGCCATTCCGTTATTAGGCCTAGTTTGAGTATTAGTAATTGTTATAGGGTTAGAAACAATCATAGTTATATAGCCGGTAGTGATATGTAGCTCTACTTTTATCTTGGCACCATACTCACTTGTTTCAACGCCATGGCATACCGCATTTTCAATTAATGGCTGCAGGGTTAAGCAAGGAATACTTAGTGCTGGCAGCTCATTGGAGATTTGCCAATCAACCCTTAAACGGTTACCAAAACGCCACGTTTCAAGTGCGATATATTGCTTACTCAGCGTTATTTCATCCGCGAGTAATACGTTTTTTCCTGAGTGCATTGCAGCCTGCGATAAGGCGGCTAATGCTAGAATAGCTTGCTCTGCCGCATTGGCATCATGATGAGTTAATTCTGCAGCAGTGTTTAAACTATTATATAAAAAATGAGGACGTATTCTGGCTTGTAAGGCATCAAGCTCAGCACGAGATAGCGCCTTAGTTTGTTGCTCTTTTTCAAAATGAATTAATAAAAATTGGACAAATAAAGCTGCCAGTAAAGCCACTATAATACAATTACGGAGTGTAAAATAAATTAGATTATTTGTATCATCTATATCAAAGGCAAAATGAGAAAATAGAATACTAAAAATGCATGTAGATAATAGAAAAGAGGCAAAAAATAGACTTAACTGAAAAGCTTGAGTGCGGTTTTGTAAAAAAAAACGACAAAAATATAAAGAAGAAGTGCCGACTAAAACAATTAAATGTAAAAATATACTAATGATCCCAAGTCGAAGCCAAATATCTCCTTCTACATTAGGTGCAAAAGCTAAAACAATAGCAACTACTTGAGAAACGATAAGCGTGGCTAATACGCCTCGTTCATTAAAAAGAGCCGAAAAAAGCAAACCATCATTTTGAAGTGACTTGCTCATAACGACTCTCCTTTAATCTAAATGTTTAAATATTTAAATTAACGTAGCTCTACAGGAACAGCAAATACTATATTTTCTGCTTCGCCTGGGTTCTCAACAACCTGTGTACCACCTAGCTCTTTTAATCGGCTTATTACTTGTTGTACAAGTACTTCTGGCGCAGATGCTCCCGCAGTTACACCCACTGATTTAGAACCTGAAACCCACTGTTCTTGCACATCAGTTGCATCATCAATTAAATAGGCAACAGTGCCCATTTTATCTGCAAGCTCACGCAAGCGATTAGAGTTAGAGCTGTTTTTAGCTCCTACAACCAATAGCACATCTACTTTATCTGCCAAGTCACGCACAGCATCCTGACGATTTTGTGTTGCATAGCAAATATCATCTTTGCGCGGCCCATCAATTGATGGAAACTTGTTGCGTAGTGCATCAATAACATCAGCGGTGTCATCAACAGAGAGTGTTGTTTGGCTACAATAAAAAAGGTTTTCAGCATTTTTTACATCAAGTGCAATTACATCATCAACAGTTTCAACAAGGTAAATGCCACCGGCTGAGTTATCATATTGTCCCATTGTTCCCTCTACTTCAGGGTGACCATGATGACCAATTAAAATACACTCAATACCTTTACGACTCGCACGTGTGACTTCCATATGTACTTTAGTTACAAGCGGACACGTTGCATCAAATACTTTTAAATCACGACGTTTTGCTTCACTGCGAACCGCTTGCGAAACACCATGTGCACTAAAAATAACAATGCTGTCGTCAGGTACTTGATCAAGCTCTTCTACAAAAACCGCACCACGACTTTTAAGTCCATCAACTACATAGCGGTTATGTACTACTTCGTGGCGAACATAAATTGGCTTTTCAAAAATATCTAAAGCGCGCTCAACAATACTAATAGCACGGTCAACACCAGCGCAAAAGCCTCGTGGGTTAGCTAGTAATATTTCCATTAACCTTCCACCTCAATAATATCCACTTCAAACGTTAAGCGCTGACCAGATAAAGGATGGTTAAAATCAATCGTTACCGACTCACCTTGCACTTCGCGAACTAAACCAGGAAGCTCAGTGCCATCAGGTTGAGTAAACGCAATTATTGCACCTACTTTAGCTGGTGTTTCTGGGCCGAATTTACTGCGGTCAACGTAGTAAATATTATCTGGATTTGGCTGACCAAACGCATCTTCAGGCTCAAGTTCAAATGTTTTACTTTCGCCTGCAGTTAGCCCTAATAAACATTTTTCGAAGTTTGCCGTTAAGCTACCATCGCCCATTGTTAATTTAGCAGGCTTATTATGCACCTTGGTAGAATCAGCGGCAGAGCCATCTTCTAATTTAATAGAAAAATGGAAGATAACTTGCGAGTTTTCACCAATTACAGCTTGGCTCATGCTTTATGCTCCTTCGGACTCTCGCCGGTAAAGGCGTCAAATAACAATAATGCTGCGCCAATACAAATAGCGCAATCGGCAATATTGAACACAGGAAAATGTGAGTCTTTATAAAATACGTGAATAAAGTCGATTACATAACCATACGCAATACGATCGTATAAATTACCAATAGCGCCTGCAAGAACCAGTGCATAAGCACCGCACAGTACTTTGTTTGTTGCAGGTAAGCGTTTTAGCCACCACACAAGTAAAGCACTAATAGCAATGGCAATCGCACTTAAAAACCAACGCTGCCAACCGCCCGCTTCACTTAAAAAGCTATAAGCGGCGCCATAGTTATGTACATAAGTAATACTAAAAACAGGGAGTAAATTTATCGACTCTTGATAAGCCATAGTCCCTACAACAAGTGTTTTACTGGCAAAGTCTATTACTAAAAGTAATAGACTCAACCAAAGCCACACTAAACCACTTTTTTGGGCTAGTTTGCTCACTAAGAATAACTCCTAAGCGAATTGACGCTTTTCGCCTTCGCCGTCAACATTACTCACACAACGACCACAAATTTCAGGATGAGCAGGATTAATACCTACATCTTCACTGTAATGCCAACAACGCTCACATTTAGCAGCATCTGTTGCAGCAACACTAATGAATAAACCTTCAATTTCGGTAGCTTGTGTATCAGCAGGCTGACTATCAACTTCAGAAACATTTACAGCTGATGTTAATAGTACAAAACGTAGCTCATCACCAAGCGCATTTAATTTAGCGGCAAGCTCTTTGCCCGTGAATAAATTAACCGTAGCTTGAAGCGTTGCACCAATCACTTCTTCTTTACGTGCTGCTTCTAATAAACGGTTTACTTCGTCGCGCACTGTTAGAATTTCTAACCAGTCATCGTTGCTAAATTGGCTATTAGTTGGCGCTTGTAAGCCATCGTACCAAACAGACGTAAATACGTAGTCACTACGCTCGCCCGGTAACGCTTCCCAAATTTCTTGTGCGGTAAAGCTCATAATAGGCGCCATCCAGCGCGTCATTGCTTCAGCAATATGATAAAGCGCTGTTTGACAAGAGCGACGTGCATGGCTGTCACTTTTAGCTGTGTACTGACGATCTTTAATTACATCTAAGTAGAATGAACCAAGCTCACCCGTACAGAAATTCATTAGCTTTTGCGTTACTAATAGCATTTGGTAGCTATCGTAAGCGGCTAAAATTTCGTCTTGTAACTGTGCAGCACGACCAACAATCCACTTATCAAGTTCAACCATGTCATTAATAGCTACTTGATCTGTTTTCGGATCAAAACCATTTAGGTTAGCTAGTAAGTAACGGCTAGTGTTACGAATTCGGCGGTAACGATCAGCAGAGCGTTTAAATATTTCATCCGATACAGTCATTTCTGCTGTGTAATCGGTAGAAGCAACCCATAAACGAAGAATGTCGGCGCCTAGTTTATTCATCACATTTTGTGGAGAAATAACATTGCCTAACGACTTAGACATTTTGCGGCCGTTTTCATCAACAGTAAAACCATGCGTCAATACTTGGCGGTATGGTGCATGACCATTAATTGCCACTGATGTCATCATTGATGACATAAACCAACCACGATGTTGATCAGAACCTTCAAGGTATAAATCAGCTGGACCAACTAAGTCTTCACGTGCGTCTACAACACACGCGTGCGAAACACCTGAGTCAAACCATACATCAAGTGTATCTTGCACTTTCATGTATTGCTTAGCATCTTCTTCACCAAGTAATGTAGCTGGCTCCAAATCGTACCACGCTTGAATACCTGATTTTTCAACAAGCGCTGCCGCTTGGGCGATTAACTCTTGAGTATTTGGGTGAAGTGCACCTGTGTCTTTATCAACAAACAATGCAATTGGAACACCCCAAGTACGCTGGCGAGAAATACACCAATCTGGGCGGCTTTCAACCATGTTAGAAATACGGCTTTCGCCCCACTCTGGTAACCACTGCGTATTTTTAATCTCTTTTAAAGAGTCTTGACGCAAGTTAGCCTGATCCATACTTACAAACCATTGTGGTGTAGCACGGAAAATAATTGGTGTTTTATGGCGCCAACAATGTGGGTAACTGTGCGTAAGTGCATGATGATGCATAAGTGCACCGCGCTCTTTTAATACTTCAATTACGCTCGCATTCGCCTTAAATACATGCTGACCTGCAAAAAGTTCGGTATCTGGTAAATAAACACCATTTGCGCCAACAGGGTTAGCTACTTCAAGGTTGTAATTTAAACCAGCCACGAAATCTTCTTGACCATGCCCTGGTGCTGTATGTACAACACCGGTACCTGAGTCAGTCGTTACATGCTCTGCAACAATGACAGGTACGCTAAAATCATAAAAAGGATGGGCTACTTGTAAGTTTTCAAGTGCAGCACCTTTTACATAACCTAATACGTGAAAGTGATTAAAACCAAAGCGGTCCATTGCATCTTTAACAAGCTCAGAGCCTAAAATTAAACGTTGTTGTACGCCTTCATCTTCAACCTGCACCAATGCATATTCTAAATCGGCATGCACAGCTACTGCGCGGTTTGCTGGAAGCGTCCACGGTGTTGTTGTCCAAATAACAGTACCAACACTGCCTTCACCCTTGTGACCATCAGCCAAATCAAATGCACTAACAACAGCATCTTGATCATCAAAAATAAAACGTACGTCAATGGCTGGAGATTGCTTATCTTGGTATTCAACTTCAGCTTCAGCTAGTGCAGAGCCACAATCTGTACACCAATGCACAGGCTTAGCGCCTTTATGCAAGTGACCTTTTTCAATAATACGACCAAGTACACGAATTGCATTCGCTTCAAAGTCAAAGTTCATTGTTAAGTAAGGCTTATCCCAATCTGCAAATACGCCTAAACGTTTAAAGTCGACTTTTTGACCTTCAACTTGTTTTTTAGCGTATGCACGGCATTTTTCACGAAATTCGCTCGCAGTTACTTTTACGCCCGGCTTACCTACTTTCTTTTCAACCATTAACTCAATTGGTAAACCATGACAATCCCAACCAGGCACTAATGGTGAATCAAAGTCAGATAATGTTTTAGACTTAACAATAATGTCTTTTAATATTTTATTAACTGAGTGGCCTAAATGGATATCGCCATTTGCATACGGAGGGCCGTCATGCAAAATAAAGGTTTTTTTACCTTTCTTAGCGCTGCGAATTTGACCGTACAGGTCGTCTTCATACCATGCTTTAAGCATTTTTGGTTCACGTTGTGCCAAATTGCCACGCATTGGAAACGGTGTTTCCGGTAAGTTCAAAGTATGTTTATAGTCGCTCATTTATCCTACATTCCGTCTCTATCGGCTACCTGATTTAAACCAAAACACTGCTTAGCGGCAGCAACATCGGTTGCTATTTGCGCCGTTAATTGTGTTAATGTCTCGAATTTTTTCTCATTGCGAAGTTTTTTTATTAACTCCACATGCATAAATTGTCCGTAAATATCCTGTGCAAAATCAAAAAGATGAACTTCTAACAATGCACGAGTTCCATTAAATGTCGGCTTATTACCTACATTTGCAACTCCAAAAATCTGTTTTCCTGCAATCGTTGCTTGCACTGCAAACACTCCGTTAACAGGACACACTTGGCGTTTTAGGGCAATATTTGCCGTTCTAAAACCGAGTTCACGTCCTCTTTTCCAGCCGTGTATAACACGCCCAGAAATAGCATAATCGTGACCAAGCATTATTTTAGCACTTGCTAAGTCACCAGATGCCAAAGCATCTCGTATTAAAGTGCTGCTTACTCTAGCATTTAATTGACGAAAACTCGCGGTGCTTTTTACGTCCATGCCCGCTTGCTTGCCCATGCTGGCAAGTAAGTCAAAGTTACCTTGGCGCTGCTTTCCAAACTTAAAATCATCGCCAACAGTGAGTGCTTTAACACCTAATTTTTTAATCAGAATCTCATTAACGAATTGCTCAGCATGCATGTTTGCAAATTGCTGATTAAAGCTAATGCAAATAACTCGCTCAATACCTACATCACTTAATAAACGTAACTTATCTCGTAAGCGCGTTAATCGTGCCGGGGCATTATCCTTAGCAAAAAACTCTTGTGGCTGGGGTTCAAACAGCATTACAGTGCTAGGCAAACTATGTGCTTTAGCATCAATAAGTAAACCTTTTAATACTTCTGCGTGGCCTAAATGAACACCGTCAAAATTACCAATAGTTAACACACAACCAAAATGGTGTGGGCGAATATTGTGTATACCTCTAATTAACTCCATGCCACCTAATGCCTTGTTTAGCGAGCTATTAATTACGACTAAAATTTTATTAAAGCCGCAGAGTTGCCGATTATAATCTTTTTTTTAGTTTGATTCAGTAATTGCTACACTTTTTATCGTATTTAGTCTAACGCCCATCAAAAATAGCATTGCAAAGTAACTAATACCTGCCAAAGCCACTAGTGCTATTAATAAGATTACCTGCTGTGTAAAAGCCCATGCAGCCCAGTAATAGTAACTGCTCACAAACCATGTAACAGCTCCCATAACGATACTTGCAACAACACATTTAAGTGTAAAGCGCATGCTCATTGATGAAAACTGATACACATTTTCTTTTTTAAGCTGTCTGTATAGTAAAAACGCATTACAACTAGCCGATAGCGAAGTAGCAAGTGCTAATCCTAAATAACCAATGAAAGGAGCCAGCATAATATTAAATACCATATTCAACACTAAGGTAATAATACCAATACGCACCGGCGTTTTTGTATCTTGGCGAGCATAAAAGCCAGGAGCGAGTACTTTAATGAGCATGAAGCTCACAAGGCCTACCGAATATGCAACTACACCTAAACTAACTGCTTTAACATGATCAACACTGTCTTCTTTAAACGCACCGTGGTCAAACAACACGGTAATAATAAGCGGGCTGATGATCATTAAACCAATCATCGCCGGCAGACCTAAAAATATTACAAAACGCACCCCCCAATCGAGAGTATGCTGAAAGTCGCTACTTTTTTTACTGCTATGTAACTTAGAGAGCGCCGGTAAAATAACTGTCGCAATACCAATACCAAATAAACCCAGCGGAAATTCTATTAAACGGTCTGAATAATAAAGCCATGCGATTGAGCCCGTCATCAATAATGATGCAATCATGGTATCAAGCAATAAGTTAATTTGGCTGATAGATACGCCAAATAAAGCTGGTAGCATAAGTTTGCGTACTTTTTTTACGTTTTCGTCTTGCCATGCCCAACGCGGACGTGCCAACATTTTTGCACGGTATAAAAATGGAAGTTGAAACAATAACTGCACAACACCACCAATAAACACCCCAATTGCGAGAGAATAAGCACCCACACTAAATTTATCATGTAAAAAAATTGCACATGTAATAATAGAAATATTGAGTAGAACAGGTGTAAATGCAGCAACAGCAAAACGGTTATACACGTTCATCACCGCACCACTAAGTGCCACAAGGCTTACAAAAAACAAATAAGGGAATGTAAATTTAAGCAGTGAGCTTGCAAGTTCAAATTTTTCGGCATTAGGCCCGCCCTGCCACCAATCAATAAACCAGCCTGTGCCAAATAGTGCAGCAATAACAGGAGACGCAACAACACCTATAATAGTGACAATCAGTAAAATGGTTCCTAATGTGCCTGCTGCTTGTGCAACAAAAAGTCTGACCTTGTCGTCGCCTTGCTGTTCTTTAATTTCACTCAACACGGGGACAAATGCTTGTGCGAATGCACCTTCTGCAAATAAACGACGTAAAAAATTAGGAATACGGTTAGCAAATAAAAAAACATCAGCCGCAGCACTTGCACCCAATAAATTAGCAACAACAGCATCTCGAACGAGCCCTAAAATGCGCGATATCATAGTCATACAACTAACAATCATACCGGAGCGAAATAAACCTTTTGACACCTTAAACCTACTCAAAAATCCTCAAGATAGGCAATTATGCCACAGTCTTTTTTATAAATCGCTTTAAAGCACTAGGCTGAGGGTCTGTGCTTTGTTACAATGTCGGTATTAACTGCTAAAGCGGCAAATTGATGCTCGTTATATGGTGCAGTTTTTCTTGGATTGTTAAATTTAAATTGACATCCATGATAGAAACAGGCATATTCCACGGCCTTTAATTTAAGCTTTATTTTAAGATTGTTAGGAGCAAACCTTGGCTAACATCAAGTCTGCAAAAAAACGCGCTATCACAAGCGAAAAAAACCGTCAGCACAACGCAAGCCGTCGTTCAATGATGCGCACTTACTTCAAAAAAGTAATTGTTGCTATTGAAGCGGGCGATAAAGAAGCTGCACAGCAAGCTTTTTCTGTTGCTACACCTATCCTAGACCGTTACGCAACTAAGGGTCTAATTCACAAAAACAAAGCAGCTCGTCATAAGAGCCGTATAGCAGCTAAGATTAAAGCTCTATAATTTGTTTTTGATAGAATATAAAAAACCGGCTTTTGCCGGTTTTTTTTTATTTAAATTTTAAATATACTTTTCGTTATTAAACATTTTCTAAATCTGGATAAAATTTCTTAAGCATTGCCGCTATTTTTTTAGGTGTAAATGGCTTTACTACAAACCCCTTAGCGCCTTTATCAATTGCATCCTTAACATTTTCAATACCTGAGTGTGCAGATACCATCACCACATTTGTCTCTGGACTTAATTCATTAATTTGTGCAATCAAATCTTTACCATCGCCGTCCGGCAATTCAATGTCTAAAAAAATAATATTATAATTTGCAGCTTGGCACTCACTAATACATTGCGAGGCAGTAGATGCTTCCTTTACGCTCTCTATCCCTAAGTGCATGAGCGTTTGACTCAAAAAGCTACGCACTGTGCTAACGTCATCTACAATTAAAATTGATAGCTGCGTATTCATCTTTATTCCTCGTAGGCTGTAAGCTAACTTTAAGTTATCATATTAATTAGCTTAGTTTATAAATTTACTCATTTAATTATAGAGACCTTCAGAAAAAAGGCCAGATTTGCTTTATGTCTAAAACACCAAATAAACAGTCGTTGCTAGGTAAAACACCCACAAAAAAGAAAATCACAGCGCCCTAGTCAGCGCCCTAGTCAGCGTCCTCTAGCTACAGAGCTAAATACTAAAACAAAGAATGATACAAACCAAAAAACAAAGTCAAAAAAGGGATTATCTATATCACTCGCTGTCGTTGCTGTAATAATTTTAGCCTTTCCAAGACCAACCTTGCTCACCTATAAAAAATTAGGGATGGTAAGTGAAAATGTTTACTGACGTGGACTCTTTGCCAAAGGGGCTACTTTAATTGTTTCAAACTTAATCCCACCTATGACTCTAGCCATAACTCCTTTTATTTATGCAGTGATTTACAAAAACCAGAGAGCTGCTAAAAGTATCAAGTAATTGCTGATAATGGTTTGTTTACAGTAATAGGTAGTCACTTTTATCATTAAAAAAACTAATCTGAAAATTTAAAATTACTTGGTTGAAAGGTGTGCAAAAGATCAACATAATGGCGCTCCTTTTTTCAACAACTGAACTATTGAAACGACCATGCTAAACGAGCTAGATTGGCTTTTAAACACGATACTACTTGCACTAGGTTTAGGTGCATTCTTTATTAACCAGATAACACTGCTGCGCGTTGCCGCTATTAGTGCATGTGGTTTACTATTCCTATCATTTAGCTTAGATCTTATGTCGTCGAGTGTTATTTCAAATATGAGTTTAGTATTGATCAATACTTTTTACTTGTTTAAAGTTTATACATTTGGGCAATTTAACGTAACCCAAAGTTAACAACTTTTCCCTAGAATTTTTAATAGCCCAGCAATGCTGGGCTTTTTTGTTAAAAGCTTAAAGATATTAGAAGGTACTTTGAACTAAAATAAAATTTAACTCATACATTTTTTATAGAAATTATTACTTCTTTATCTGGATGTTACTTATTTTTATCTTCCGCAGAAAATATTGTAACTGTTATATCAATTAGCTTAATTAAGTGGCCTATTTTTGAGGCTGTAAAATCGTGTCGATAGTAAGGCGAAAAAGTCGTTATTTAGTTGTTCTAAATGAGAAATTTTAATACGGCTATCGTTTGGTTTGCTCCTAAAATGATTCAGTTCTAGGCGTAAATTGATGTAAATGGTTGTTCCCTTTGCGCAATTTACAACAAAGAAATAGGTTGTTTTAGCAAGTAAAATAGATCAGCTATTTATTGGAATAGGTATTATCGTCACAAATAAAAAAACACGATAATAAAAATAAAGTATAGGGCACAAACCTTAAATTCTGATGGCCAATCTCTTTGGTATACACGAATGACATCATATAATTTACAATCGATTGCCACCAATTAGGCGTATGCTTTGTATTGATACACCATGAGATTGAAAGTAGGAATAAGACTGGAGATCTAGATAATACAATAATAAATGGCTAAAACAGCTACCTGCTTTTTTAACCACTTATACAGTGCAAATCGATACTGCGGAAATGATGATGCTAGGGTCTTATATGCCAACAAAAATAGCGACTAGTAGAGACACTAAAATCGGTAAATATATAATTAGCGAGATTAATCTTCTATTGTTAATTCACTTTGGGTATGTGTTTTAGAGGGAGTATCTTCTGCATTAGCTTGATTAAACCAAGCTGAAACACCGAGTATAATAATTGAAATGACTACTAAGCTTAATTTCACACCATTTTGACTTGACTTCATAAGACCCTCTTTTATTTTTATTAATGAGTACACCTTCAGATTAATAAAAATTACATATGTTAACAAGTTATTTTTTAAACTAATTAGCTATCAGCTAATAACCTTTAGTTCTATTTACTCGATTATTAAGTACTAAGCCCTTATTTAAGCGTTCAATATTATCGGCTATTTGATCTATAACGCTATTTAAATCAGAAAGCGCCGCGCAATGTGGCGTAAGCGTTATTTTTGAGTTCGTCCAGTAAGAGTGGGTCTGTGGCAATGGTTCCTCATCAAACACATCGAGTGTTGCAGCGCGTAAGCTCTCGTTATTTAATGCATTAAGTAGGTCTTGTTCAATAACATGAGCGCCGCGTGCCACATTAATAACAACAGCATGTGAAGGTAACTTTGTGAGCATTACATGATTAATAATACCTATCGTCGCTTTTGTAAGGGGTAATAGGCATACAAGGTAATCAACCTCAGGAAGCATGCAATTAAGTCCTTCATCACCATAGAAAATATCGACATTAGTGCTATTTTTATTACTTTGCGCCCAGGCACTTACCTTAAAGCCATTATTTATAAGCTTTTGTGCACATGCTTTACCTAGTTCACCAAATCCAAGTATTCCAACATGTTTATTACTATATGCTCGTTTTGGCTTCCATGTTTGCTGCGTTTGTTTAATGTAATACTCTTTTAAACGTAACTTTTGCGCTAGTATATGGGTAAGTACATACTCGGCCATATCTTCAGCCAATTGCTTATCAACAATACGTACTACTTCAACACTTTCGTCGAGTAGTGTTAAATCTATACTATCTACACCAGCACCAAATGACGACACAGCCTTTAAGTTAGTTAGCTGCGGCCACATAGACTCTGGCGCTTTCCATGCAAGTACAAAATCCACATTATTTGCGTTTTTACAATCAGGCCACTGCTCTATCAGTGTATTTGGTAATCGCTCTTGTAACTTCGTTATTAGCTTTGTGTTGTCACGCCCCGTTATAGCCACCAATACCGACATAAATTCTCCTAGCAATAAACAGTTTATAAGTTAGCACTTTAAAAAGTCACACTACTGCAAAGTAACTGTCACACCCTTTTTTTAATCTACATGTATGGCGAATAGGCCAAACGGAATATGAGGTTAATATGATAAGTGTTGATAAAGTAATTGCTGCAAACTTACCACAACTAGAGAACTCTCCAAAAGTAAAAGGTTTAGTAAAAAAAGGCTTAGGCTACTTATTGCACGAACGAGAATTTGTTGCCTTTGGTGATGCCTACCCTCATCTACAAGGATTAGAATTTGTTGAGCAAGTACTTGATGAACTCAATTTTGATACACGCTATAAACCTAAACAAATAGAGCATATTCCTAATGAAGGTAAGCTTGTTATCGTTGCTAATCATCCTATTGGATCATTAGATGCTTTAGCACTCATTAAAGTAATTTCAACGCTAAGGCAAGATTTAAAAGTAGTGGCAAACCGCATGTTAATGTCGGTTACCGCAATGCACTCACTTTTACTCCCTGTAGATAACTTATCAGGCATGAGTAAAAAACAAGAACTTAGTAATATACAAAACCATTTAAAAAATGAAGGGGTATTACTTATATTTCCAGCCGGAGAAGTATCGCGATTAGGGCCAATGGGCATTAAAGACTGTAAATGGAATAGTGGCTTTTTACGTATGGCCAAAAAGGCTAATTGCCCTATTTTACCTATTTATATTAAAGCCAAAAACAGTCCACTTTTTTATGGCACATCGATGATTTATAAGCCGCTAGCAAGTTTACTATTAGTGGCTGAAATGTTTAAGCAGCGCCAAAAATCTTTAGAGTTTGAAATTGGTGCTTCTATCCCTCCTGAGTCTTACTTAATAGAAAACCTTAAAGATAAAGAAGTTGTAAACCTTATACGCAAACAGCTTTATAGGCTTACCACTAAAAAAGCCTTGCCGCTTAAAACACAAACCCCTATTGCGGTTCCTGAGTGCAGAAAAGATCTAAAAAAAGCAATTGAGCAATGCAAACTTCTTGGCAAAACACAAGACGGTATGCATATTCATCTATATCAATATACAGGAAGCTCCCCTATTTTTAGAGAGCTTGGGCGCCTTAGAGAAATTGCATTTAGAGCGGTAGGCGAAGGTAGCGGTAAACGCCGTGACATAGATAAGTACGATATGGATTATCAGCACCTTGTATTGTGGGATCCTATGCAACTAGAACTAGTTGGTGCTTACCGATTAGCCTGTGCACAAGACATTATAAAAAAACATGGCCGCGAAGGTTTATATACCGACAGTTTATTTACTTACACTGATGCTATGACACCCTATCTAAAACAAGGAATTGAGCTTGGTAGAAGCTTTGTACAGCCTAAATACTGGGGACGTAAGAGCCTCGACTATTTATGGTATGGCATTGGCGCTTTTATAAAAAACTATCCACAGTACAGATACTTATTTGGCGCGGTAAGTGTATCAAACTCTCTGCCTGAGCAAGCAAAAGCCATGCTCGTTTATTACTATCAGCATTACTATAAAAGTGGTATTGAATTAGCTACGCCTAATAATGAGTTTAAGTTAACTGAGCAACAACTAACCCAGTGCCATACTCTTTTTAACGGAGATGACGTTAAAGAGGATTTTGTAGAGTTAAAACATGTGTTAGCAAATATGAGTGCTCAAGTGCCTACTTTATTTAAGCAATACACTGAACTTTGTAAACCAGGTGGAGTGCAATTTTTAAGTTTTAGTATTGATCCCGATTTTAATAATTGTATTGATGGATTGGTATTAGTCGATCTTGAAAATATAAAAGAAAACAAAGCTAAACGTTATTTAGAATAACTATTAATAAGTAATGGCCAATTCACCGAGTACTTTGATAACTGATAAAGTACTCGGTTTATATTTAGGGTCTGTTGATCTTTGCAGATTAAAATTCGTTCAAATTAGGGGCTATTTAATTCCTAAAATTGATTAGGTATTATTACAGATTGGTATAAACACCTGCTTAATAGCATTTTTAATCTTCTAAAGCTTTTTAAGTACTCATCTCTTTTAGTGCTTTTAAAATTCTGATAAAAAATACTTTGTTGTTTATTCAAGAGCCTTTGTTAAAACGCGAGTTTATGACTAAGCAATGCCTGCCTTAATTTATTCATGTGACTGTTAATCAAATACATATGTCAATCTTTACAAAAGCAGAACGTCACTAAAATTAATCTAAATCAATAAAACACTTCACAAGGTTCAAACATTTTTGAAACTTTGATCTAGAACAGGTTTTCATATTTATTCCTCGGTAATAATAGCGCCAATCAAACAGTAGTTCTTGGAGAACAACATGAAAACTCAAATTAGCATCGCATTATTAACCTCTTTATTAGCACTCTCTCCAGCTGCACACGCTAACTTTAGCGTAAATGTTGGCGCCATTAACGTAAACCCTGATAACAGTAGCTCAGCTATTAATGAAGCACCTACGTTGGGCCTTAAAGGTGATTCTGATACTCAAATGGGTATCACCGTAGATTATGCGTTTAACGATCAATGGGTGCTAGAGTTAATAGCAGCAACACCGTTTTCACACGATGTGAATGGCACTGGCGGTTTAGCCGGCAACAAAATTGCTGATATAAAACAACTTCCTCCTTCATTAGTTGCGCAATACCACTTTTTAGATACAAGTTATGCGCTAAGACCCTTTATAGGCGTAGGCATAAACTACACCGCATTTTTTGATGAGCAACCTTCTCAAGCACTTAAAACGACGCTAGGTACAGACGATGTAGAAGTAAAATTAGATGATTCGTTTGGCTTTATGGCTCAGGTAGGTGCTAACTATAAGATTGATAAAAATTGGGGTCTACACGCCATGGTATCAATTATGGATATTGACACCGACGCCACTGTTTACGCTAACGGTGAAAAAGCACTTACATCAACGGTTGAACTTGACCCAGTTGTTGCTATGTTCGGTGTTAGATACAGCTTTTAAAGCATCTAACAAAGCCATGCGTAGTTAACCAATTTATAATGTGTGTTGAAAGGCCGAAAGGCCTTTTTTTCATTTGTAAAAACTATAAGTTACTTGGGTAAGTTACTTAACTTTTTCTGTTCTAGCATTTCTTTCCAGTGCATAACTTCACTTGGCAATATAGGTGTTTGTCCATCAAAACCAGCAACTTCAAGCATTTCTTCAATACTTATAATACCTTTTTTACTTTTAAATACACCGCGTACATAAGCTATAGCATGTAGGCCACGTTCTGAATGAAACTTTTGCTCAATATAAAAGTATTTATGATCCCAGCCAACTAACTTAGTACTTATTGTATATCGCTGCATAGGTTTAATATCGCGGATATAAGTAATGGCAGTCGCATTAACAATCGGAAACCAACGCCGCTTCATTATTTGCTTTAGTAAGCCAACTCGTTCAGTCATCCACGTGCGAGATAAATCCATCATCGCGAGATAACGTGAATTAGTTAAATGTAGATTAATGTCGCAATCAGTAGGTAAAGCTTTGTAATCAATGTCTACCGTATCAAGTAAATTTTGATATTGCGTGTTTCGTTTGATTTTAAAAAACAGTAATAAAAGTCGAATATATAAGTTCACAAAAAAGGTCTTACCAGTTAAATTTATTCGAGTGTAGCATAGCCCCCTGCGAAGACGAATATTCTACTTTAACCTTAAATCGTTATTATAATAAAAAGATAACTCATGAAATCAAAACTAAAAATTATCACTGCGCTAGTTTTATTAATACCTAGTTACAGTGCATTTGCCGACTTTTCACTACCAGGTAAAGGCTCTGTTACCTACCCTACAGGTGTGGTAAAAGAGTTTAAATTTGGTTTTGAATGGCAACAAAAAGCTGAAAAACTCACTATTGGAGCTAAGAGTTACAACATGGAGCAATTCCTAGCTCTTATTCAGTCGCTATCACCCTTTCAAATGATGACAACCAAGTATGGGTGCAATAATTTAACAATGGATTTATTAAAGAGTTTGAATGGCAAATTGGTGGGCATAAAGTCACTTTAAAAAAACAGCAATTTAGCGACCCCGTAAAAGGCGATTATGTGATTGAGCTTAATGGCCGAAGCTATTTTTTCACTCGTAATAACGCCAGCATTGTAATGAACTTTAACGAAGAAGTTATCGAGACGATTGCAATTGATGGGGTAACAAAAAATATGGGCACTAAAAATTAGCCCCATATTTTAATTGCTTTATGTCAATTACACTTTGACTGTTTTTCGATTAATGCCGTAATCACGTAACTTATTAGCGACAGCCGTATGACTAAGGCCTAATCGTTTAGCTAACTGGCGTGAGCTTGGATACGCTGGATAGAGTTTACGGAGTAGAGTCGCTTCAAAACGTTTAACCGCTTGATCTAGTGAGCCTTCAAAATCAGACTCTAAATACCCTAAATCATGGGTAAAAGTGGGTAACTGTAAATGCTCTACGCGAAGCTCGCTATCATCTAGTAACGACACTGCACGGTAAATTGCATTTTCTAGCTGACGAACATTTCCTGGCCACGGATACGCTTGTAAAAAGCTCAAGCACTCTTGTGATAAAACAGGAATTGCATGACCATTTTGTTGCGCGTACTTTTGAATAAAGTGCTCAGCAAGTGGTCCTACATCTGCCTTTCTATCTCTTAGTGGCGCAATTTCTAAAGTAAGTACATTTATACGGTAATATAGATCTTCTCTAAAAACCCCTTCTTGTACCATTGCAGGCAAGTCTTTTTGAGTAGCTGCAACAATACGTACATTTACTTTAACTTCGTTCTCATCGCCTACTTTTCTAAATGTGCCATCTTGTAAGAAGCGCAGTAACTTCGTTTGTAGTTGAGTCGACATTTCGCCAACTTCATCTAAAAACACAGTTCCACCATCGGCTTGCTCTAATACACCACGCTTTGGCGCTGCATTTTCTTCGTATCCGGCATAACCAAATAATTCAGACTCAGCAACATCATCGGGAAGCGAAGCACACGACAACGCAATAAAAGGTTTAACTGAGCGATTAGATGCGTAATGACACGCACGAGCGAGTAGCTCTTTACCTGTCCCAGTTTCACCGGTAATCAAAATAGGGGCTTCTAGCTGGGCCATTTTGCGTGCTTCGCGAACTACTCGGCGCATTGACGTACTAAAATTATGAATAGTCGCAAAGCTTTCTTGCCCGTAACGCCTAAATGCACTGACTTGTTGTCCTAAACGACTTTGCGATTTAATATTAATAACCGCACCCGCAAGCACATCACCTTCACTACCTTGTGGTACTGCAATTGGCAAAATATCTGCAATAAAATCCTCACCAGCGACTTCAACACGTGTGGTTTGCCCAAGCACTTCTTTACCCTCTAACCAACGTGTAAAGTTAAAGCCTTTAAGTAAGTTATTAATATTTGCACCAATAACCTCTTTTTCAATTAATTGTAAGTCTTTACATGCTGCATCGTTACATAAACGTACCCAGCCTTTAGCATCAATAGAGATGACTCCATCAGGCAATGCACGTAGTAAAGTATTTAATTCGTTATGTTCACGCTCAGAGGGTAAAAATGCAGTAGTACGCACGTCATGTACACCGTCGATTAAACGTATCGATGGCATAATTTTTTGGAATTGTTCAAATTCAATTTCAGGGAAACTCACATACATACGACAATTAACAGAATCGACTTCGATTCCTTTTAAATCAACGCTGTAGTTAACTAGTATATTAAGGATTTCTTGGGCAATACCAATTCGATCAGCACAGTGAATATCTAGACGCATACATCCTCAAAGAAGGAAAAACTATATTAGCCGAATAATACGCTATGTCGCTTTGAGAAGGTAGCTTATTGTAAACATTTTTGGACAAAACAGAGTGTTAAATCCTCTGCTCTGGAATATAATGAAGCAAATAAAAGCAGTACTGATATTTATAATTTAGCTAAATCAGTACTGCTTTCTGAAGGTTTAGTATTTAATTACTTACCTGCGGGTAGGCTGACCAATCACCATCATCTAGGGTCTGTTGACCTTTGCGGATTAAAATTTGTTCAAACTAGGGGCTGTTTAATCGCGGCGCGAGATTTGTAACCTAGTGGGCTAAGTAAAAACCGAGCAAAGCTTCCGCGTCCTGCTCACGCCCCTTACCTGCATCCATGTAGGCAACAAAGAGTAAATAACCCCTAGGACGAACCAGTAGGGCAGCGCATGTTTGCATTTATGCTGCGTTATCGCCTACTTATGACGCGTGTTGGGGCGATGATTTTGTTTATCGATTAAAAGCAGGTGTTTCATACTCGCAAACAAAAACTCAATCTATTGACTTTTCCCCTAACGATGGCGATTTGCAAATAGCTGCATATGATAGAGAGTCAATAACAGGTGTTGACCCTGTTTTTGAAGGTGAAACAAGTTCTGGTATTTCATACAATCTTGAAGGTAGTTTTGAGTACAGAATAACGCCACATTGGTTTTTTGGTGGTTACTTAGCGATTGATCGTTCTGACTTTTACGAACCCAATTTTGGTCAGCTTTATATATGTTATTGCTTTAATCCTGTTTACGTAACACTGAGTTCCCGGGTACTCCTATTGTTCCTTATGCTGAGTTTTAACTTGGTATAAGCTGATACACTGCGAATACTTCCCCTAGCACTAAGGTATATGTATACTTGAGCGCAATTGTAACTAGGATAAGGGTGTGTCTCTTACCTTGTGGTGTTACTGCCATATAGCAAATCATTATCTTAGCTACAAATAATATACTGATGGTCGAGCATTTTAGTATGTCTAAATACTAAGATAGCTAAAGCAAAAAATTATAAGGCCATCATAACAATACTTAAAGTTAGGAAGTAAATATGAGTTCAGCTCCAGATAGTGGCTGGTTTGGCCACCCTAAAGGACTTTCAACATTGTTCTTCACTGAAATGTGGGAACGAATGAGTTATTACGGTATGCGAGCTATGCTCGTATTATTTATGACAGCAAGCTTACAAGAAGAAGGTCTGGCCTTTACTGTTGCATCTGCTGCTGCAATCTATGGCTTATACACAGGCGCAGTATACTTTTTAGGGTTACCAGGTGGTTGGTTAGCTGATAGGTTATTCGGCGGTCAAAAAGCAGTGTGGTATGGCGGCATAATTATTATGATTGGCCACATTATTTTGGCTATCCCACATGATTATTCTTTCTTTATTGGTTTAATATTTGTAGCAACAGGTACTGGTTTGCTAAAACCAAATATCAGTGCAATGGTTGGCCAACTTTACAGTGATGCTGATGAGCGTCGTGATGGTGGTTACGCTATTTATTACATGGGTATTAACTTAGGCTCTTTAATTGGTTACTACGTATGTGGTTACTTTATGGAAAACGTAGGTTGGCACTGGGCGTTTGGTGCAGCAGCTGTTGGTATGGCTATTGGTTTGGTGCAGTATAAACGCTCACTTAATAATTTACCTGAGCATAGTGCTTTACCAGCTAATCCATTAGGCCCAAAAGGCACTTCACGCGCTTGGGCTAGTATTGCTGCATTTATAATTGCTGCAGCTGCAGTTACTACAGCGGCAATGACCGGCGCAATTGTAATCAACCCAACAGTGGTTGCAGGCTATGTTGCTGTTGTATTCACGATTATCTTTTTTGTTTATTTTGGTGTTATTTACTTTACAGGTAAATTAACAGATGCTGAAAAACAAAGAATGTGGGCACTATTTTTAGTCTGTATTGCTTCTGCATGTTTTTGGTCTGGCTTTGAACAAGCGGGTTCATCATTAAACTTATTTGCACGCGATTATACTGACCGTCTTATTGGTACTTTTGAAATCCCAACAACGTGGTTTCAATCATTAAATTCACTATTTATTATTGCCTTATCGCCATTTTTTGCAGCACTTTGGATTAACTTATCTAAAAGCTTAGTATCACCTAGCTACAGCGTTAAGTGTGCAATTGGTTTAATTATCATGGCATCAGGCTTTTTAGTTATGTTTATGGCAGCTCATTACGCAGCTGAAGGCTTAAAAGTAGCGCCTTACTGGCTTGTTACTACGTACTTTTTACATACTGTGGGTGAGCTTTGTTTAAGCCCGGTAGCGTTAAGTGCAGTAAGCAAGTTATCACCTAGACGTTACACAGGTCAAATGATGGGTGTATTTGTATTAACTTACTCAATCGGTAATATTATTGCAGGTTTACTTGCTGGTAATTTCGATCCGAATAATGTTGATGAAATTCCTAACTTATACTTACAAATTGCATTATTTAGCATTGGTGTTGGTGTTGTTTTAGTACTAATAACTTTTAAAGCTAAAGTATGGGAAAAACAAGGGTTAGAAGAGAAAGTCTCTTAATTGTTATTTATTTTTAATATAACAACATAACCTAAACATTCCTCCATAGCGTCTATGGGGGAATTTTTTTTATTCAACTTTCCCCGCACACACTCTCGTTAACCGATATTCTGCCCTAATAAAACTTGCCTATGTTGCAGGCTTACCTGCTCGTTTGGACTACCAAGAGCAATATTCAGCCGCATTAAAGTATTCTATAATCAAACAGCAAACCAAACGCCTCATACATTATTTATGAGTGGTGGTTATGGCCAACTTATTTTTCAGGGGGAGTTATTTTGATACTGCTGATCTGGAGAAATGCCACTTTGTAGTATTTGTGATCTGCACAGCACCAATAATTGGCGTATTTGAAGTTATATTTTAATAACGAAATAACCAAGCGTTAGACGATTAATAAAGCAGTACTTTTACTTACTGATAATAACTACAAAAAAGTACCCTGTTATTTAAATGCTCCACTTTATACTGGGCATGCCATGATCCAAGATGAAATTAAAAATAAGCTCCTTCACAAAAAAGTTAACCTTTAGATAGAGCTGCGAGACAAATTTTTTGGTGGCCTCCTCAAAGCGTAAACAATTAAGTACAAAACAGCTTTTGTTTGTTCATTTCCAAAGGGAGCTTTATTCAAGTGATTTTTTATTTTTATTTTTTAAAAACAATGAGTTAAAAGAGTTATTCGTTATTCAAGTCTATTGCATGTTACTTCATCTCTCTTAACTGTATTACAAACACGTAACTTTGTAATAACCGTCCTATTAAATTTACACACACCGCATTTACTAAATAGTGTTCTCCTCTTCCCCAAATCAAAAATCTGGTTGATTATCTACTGCAATATGACAACAACACATAATCGCAGTGCTTAATTGCGGGAGTAATAATAATGAGTGAAGTAAATAACTATTTAGGTTTAGTCGGTATTGAATTTACCGAGTACGCAACACCTGATGCTGATTATATGGATAAAGTATTTACTGATTTTGGCTTCTCTAAGCTTAAAAAATTCAAAGGTAAAGACATTGTTTATTACAACCAAAACGATATTCATTTTTTACTGAATAACGAGCGTGAAGGTTTTTCTGCCGAATTTGCTAAAAGCCATGGTCCTGCTATTTGTTCAATGGGTTGGCGTGTTGAGAATGCGCAAAAAGCATTTGATACAGCAGTGGAACGTGGTGCGAAACCAGCCACTGATTCAACACATAAAAACATGCCTTACCCTGCAATTTATGGCATTGGCGACAGCCTAATTTACTTTATTGAAAATTTTGGCGACAAAGGCACTATTTACGAAAGTGATTTTGAAGATTTAGAAACGCAAAATGTTGTAGAAGATAAAGGCTTTATCCGAATCGATCATTTAACTAATAACGTTTATAAAGGCACCATGGAAAAATGGGCTAACTTTTATAAAGACGTATTTGGTTTTACAGAAGTACGCTACTTTGACATTAAAGGTCAAAAAACAGCGCTTATTTCGTATGCACTTAAATCCCCTTGTGGCACCTTCTCTATCCCAATTAATGAAGGTAAAGGAAACGATAATAACCAAATTGATGAATACCTTGGCGAATACAACGGCCCAGGCGTTCAGCATTTAGCGTTTTTAACAGATGATTTAGTAAGCTCTCTTGATAAGCTTGATAAATCAACAATCGCTACTTTGGATATTATTCCAGAGTACTACGACACTATCTTTGACCGTGTGCCGTGGGTTGCTGAAGATAAAGAAAAGATTCGTCAACATCAAATACTTGTAGATAGCCAAAGTGAGAATTGTTACTTATTACAAATCTTCTCTAAAAACTTATTTGGTCCAATCTTTATAGAAATGATCCAACGCGTTGATGATGGTGGCTTTGGTGAAGGTAACTTCCAAGCATTATTTGAATCAATCGAACGCGACCAAGAGCGTCGCGGCGTTTTATAAAATATTTGAGTAAATTAAAAGCAGCGAACTTCGCTGCTTTTTGTCGTTTTAATATTTAAAAAGTATTGCGCCAAGTACAAGTATGATTAAATAAACTATACCTTGTCGCCATACAGTAAAATCCAAAGGAAATGTAATGAGCCTAATTAACGAAACCCATGATATTAATTTAACCAGTTGGGTAGAGTCAGCTAATGTTGATAATTGTGACTTCCCTATTCAAAACTTACCGTTTGCAGAGTTTCGTCGTAAAGGCTCTGATGAAGCCTTTCGTGGTGGTGTTGCAATTGGCGAGCAAGTAATTGATTTAGCAAAACTGAGCAAATTAAACGTTTTAACAGGTGATGCTAAAACAGCCGCTGATGCAGCAAGTGAAGCAACCCTAAATACATTTATGGGTTTAGGGGAGCAGTATTGGTCAGCACTTCGTTTAGCGCTTTCAAAAGCACTACGAACAGGCTCTGAGCACCAACAAGCACTTAGCGATACACTTGTTGCACAATCTGATATAGAGTTTTCACTACCTTGTCGCATCGGTGATTACACCGACTTTTACACCTCTATTTACCATGCAACAGCCGTGGGCAGTTTATTTCGCCCTGATAACCCATTACTACCTAACTATAAATGGGTACCTATTGGTTATCATGGTCGTTCTTCTTCAATTGGCGTATCGGGTCAAACATTTCATCGCCCTAAAGGTCAAACTAAAGCGCCAGATGCAGAAGTACCGTCATTTGGCCCGTGTAAGCGCCTTGATTACGAACTAGAAGTAGGTATTTACTTAGGTAAAGGTAATGCACTGGGCGATGCAATTGCGATTGAAAATGCAGAAAACCACGTATTTGGCTTTTGTGTATTTAACGATTGGTCTGCACGTGATTTACAAGCATGGGAATACCAACCGCTTGGTCCATTTTTAGCTAAAAACTTTGCCTCAACTGTATCACCTTGGATTGTTACAACCGAAGCGTTAGCACCTTATAGAACAAGCTGGACACGTGATGAGAGCGATCCACAACCAATGGACTATCTAGAATCAAATGCTAACCGTGAGCAAGGTGCTTTTGATATTCAAATGGATGTGAAAATTCAAACGCAAAAAATGCGCAGCGAAGGTCATAACCCTACACGCGTATCAACATCTAGCTTTAAGCACTCTTACTGGACTGTGGCACAAATGGTTACTCACCACACAGTAAATGGCTGTAACTTTATGCCAGGTGACATGTTAGGCTCGGGCACTCAGTCTGGTCCAACGCACGAAGAAGCGGGCTCTTTACTTGAGCTTTCTCGTGGCGGCAAAGAAAAAATCACGTTAAGCAATGGCGAACAACGTAGCTTTTTAGAAGATGGCGATAACGTTATTATGCGTGGCTGGTGTGAAAAAGAAGGCTATGTACGTATAGGTTTTGGCTCAGTAGAGAGCACGGTACTGCCTACAAAATAATACGTTTTAATAAATTAAATATAAAAGGGCTACACACTAAAAGCAGCCCTTTTTTATTAATTTTCGAATAGTTACAATTTTTCTCTGGCTTTTTAATCTCAAATTGCTATCTTAATTCGGTTAATAGCCAATGTTTATATGCCATGTCATTATTTATAAAGTCTTTTTATCATAAATTTTTCCCAGCTCGTCAGCTACTTATTCGTCAAAATGGCGAAGTTAAGCATGTTGTTTTAGCACCTTGGTTTCAACTTCTTGTAGCATTGCTTATTTTAGTCACTTTCACTTGGCTGAGTATTTCGAGCTATCGTGTTTACACACAAACAAATAAAATTACTGATATAGAACAAAGTCAAATAAATAAACAAACACTTTGGCAACAAAAAGCCTCTGAACAACATGCCCTTCAAGCTACGCAGTTAGAACAACTTGCAGTACTTGAGCAAAAACAAGCGCTGCTACAGAGCATGATAGAATCTCTTCCAAATTCGATTAGTAAAGATGCAATTAAATTTGATGAGGAACTTCAATCACCAATTAATGAAAGTAGCGGTGAGTTTCATGAGCCGTTAATCGATGAAAATAAAAAAGATAAACAAGTACAATCAATAAGCCCAATTACATTTACAGAAAGATCTGTTCGTTTAAATAACTATTACGAACAAAATTTTACTCTTTTAGGTAGTCAGATAAAAGAACGACACGAAGCTATTTTATCTATGGTTAAAGGTGCAGGTCTTGAGTCGGCACTTGAACAGCATTTAATATTAAGTGCACAAGTCACAGCACAAGGTGGTCCGCTTGATGTATTTGACGAAACTAAAATTCCAAGCCACTTTTTAGCCATTGTTGATAAATTGTTAGTATTAAATAATTTAGAGAACTTTTTAACTGAGCTGCCAAATACACTTCCTTTGGTTAATGCTAAATATTATATTTCGAGTAATTTTGGGCTCAGAAAAGATCCAATGAATAGTAATCATGCCTTTCATAAAGGAGTTGATTTAGCCGGTTGGCATAAAACCGAGATATTTGCCCCAGCAGACGCTGTAGTCCTTAGAGCTGGTCGCAACGGCGGTTATGGTAACTTTATTGAGCTTGAACATAAAAATGGCTTAGTAACACGATTTGGTCATTTAAATAAAATCAAAGTTAAAAAAGGGCAGCTGATCACTAAACACGACGTAATTGGTCTAATGGGTAGCACCGGTCGAAGTACAGGTACTCATTTGCACTACGAAGTATTACTTAATGGCAAGCAAGTCAATCCTCTAAAAATAACAAAGGCGTTTTCTAGTGTTCAGTAAAAAAAAGCAAAAAATAGATAATTCATCTTCAAATAACTCACCTTTAAAAAAGACTAATCAAACACCCTCTATCATTTCTGAAGATGTACGTATGACTGGTACTTTAATCAGCCAAGGAGAAGTGCAGCTAGATGGTCGTATAGATGGTGATATTAAAGCTGAACATTTAGTTATAGGTTCTACTGGGGTTGTTGAAGGCATTGTTGAAGCTAAAAGTGTTGTTGTAAAAGGCAAAATTATTGGCACCTTAAATGCCAGTGAAGTAAAAATTCAGCATACGGCACATGTAAATGGCGATGTATTACATGATACGTTGAGTATTGATGCTGGTGCAGTTATTGAAGGCAGCTTAAAGCAGCGCTTTGAAAAAGAAAACGTTGAATTGATTAATGATAAATCTAAGCCTGTAAGTGAGGTTAAAGTATTGCTTAAAGAAGATGATGCTAGTGGTTTATCTTTTACTAATAAGAAAGCTGTAGAGAAAAAGTAAGTTACTTTTTCTCTGTAATATACATTGTAATATCGGCAGTGAAAACAAGTTCATTGCGGGTATTATAAAGTTTAACGGGTACTACTAAGTCCTCTTTATCAACCCATTTATGTGGTAAATCAATTTCAGCGATTGCAGTCACATCAGTATCTACTTTTGCTAAGTAGCGAACAGTCATCCCTTTTGGGATCCAACGATGGGTTTTAACTGGCACTGTTGCATCAACCATTACACCCGCACACAACTCAGCTAAGTTACACTGCGCAATAGCATGAATAGTTCCAATATGGTTATGAACGCTGCGACGATTTTTAACCACTGCGCTACAATGCCCTTCTCGAAGGTCAAGTACGTAAGGTTTCATAGAGCCAAAGTATGGCGCTTTAAAGCAAACAGCTTTAGTGAAAAGCCAATTCCCAAAAGGTAGGCGCTTAAATTTATGCCATGTTTGTACAAGTGCAGATTTATTACTCATTATTATTTTTTCCATCAACAGTTACTTTTTTCAAATTAACACATCAGACCAGTTTTAAAAAGCGCATTTATACTGTCTTTTTAGTTCAATCCAATCAAAAAATAAGAATGACGGTGTATGTTGGGGCCATAAGCCCTTTCTTTTTTACGAGTGCCCACCTAAAATACTCAGCAAAAGGAGACTCAATGCAAACACAGCCCGCTAAACCAAATATGACTTTATTACTTATCTTAGCGTTACTCGTTATATTTTGCCCTATGGCAATCGATATTTACTTACCCGCTTTTCCAACTATTGCAGAACAATTTGCAGTAACAGAACAACAAGTACAGCAAACCGTTGCTATTTTTATGCTAACAGTGGGTTTAGGCCAGTTAATTGCGGGGCCTTTAGCTGATAAATTTGGCCGAAAACCAGTGGCTATAGTGGGTATAAGTTTATATGCAGGCTCAGCATTACTTGCCTATTACTCACCTTCTTTTGAAATATTGATGATTGCACGTGCGCTTCAAGGTTTTGGCGCTTGTGCCACATTTGTTGTTGCATTTGCGATAGTGCGTGACAAATATGGTAGTGAACGAAGCGGACAAATGATCACTTACCTTAACGGAATTGTGTGCTTTATTCCGGCAATAGCGCCTATTTTAGGGGCATGGCTCACCGTACAATTTGGCTGGCGTATGAACTTTTTATTTTTAACCGCGTTTGCCATTTTGGGCCTTATTGTTACCCTATTCTTTTTTAGAGAAACTCGCCCTGCCGATAGCCATTATCAGGGCCATATTTTAGATTTACGTCGTTTTACACCGATTATTAAAACACCAATATTTTTGTTTAATAGTCTAATTTGTATGGTCGCCATGTCGGCTATATTAGTGTACGTAACGCTCGCTCCAGGCTGGCTCATTACACATTTAGGCGGCACAGTAGCCGACTTTACTTTTTGGTTTACGCTAAATGCCGTAATAAGTATTGTCGCAAGTTTTATATTACCAACGTACATTAAACGAAATAGCCAGCGCGCTTTGCGTGTAGGCGTAAGTATACTGGTTTTCTCAGGATTATTAATGCTCGCGCTTAGCGGTATAGAAACTGCATTTGCGCTTATGTTACCTATTTTAATTGCAGCATTAGGCTTTGCTTTAAGTTTAGGGTCGGCTGCAGGTATGGCTCTATCTAGCTTTCCTAAACAAGCAGGCACAGCCTCTGCGCTACTCGGTGCAATGCAAATGAGTGGCGCTAGCATATTGGTAGTATTGACCCAGTATTTAGGGCTAAGCACACCATGGCTAATTGCTTTTCACTTATTATTACTAGCTCCGCTTTGGTTTATTTTAATGAGCAAAAAAGCCCATACTTTGCATCCAACTAGCAGAACACAATGATCAACCCTGACTTTTTAGCTTCTTTTTTATTGGCTAGTTTTTTAATGGCAGTAGCGCCTGGGCCATCTAATGCATTTTTGATGGCACAAACCTTTGCAAATGGTCGACGCGCTGGTATGCAAAGTGCCTTTGGTTTTGCATTAGGTGGCGTTGTTCATACTTTTTTTGCAGTGATTGGTTTAAGCGCCGTATTAAAAGCATCACCCACAGCCTATAGCGCCGTGCAGTATGCGGGTGCAGCTTATTTGTGTTACCTAGGCTTAATGATGATCAAGAGCACATTAAAGCACTCTAAATCTACAGCCGACTCTGCCAGTGAAAGCAAACCGCATATTAGTACCAGTAAAAAAAGTAATGTCATGTTTCAAGCCATGATGACTGAGGTACTAAATCCTAAAGTAGCGTTATTTTTTATTGCATTTATTCCGCAGTTTGTAGATCCCACGCTTTCATCGGCTACTTTCCAGCTCGCCTTTTTTGGTTTGCTTTACCCTATTTTTGCTTTTCCGATTGACTGCACGTATATTTATTTTGGCGACAAAATTGCGCAGTTTTTTAGACGTAACCCAAATAGCCAACTTTGGATTGATAGGATCACCGGTATTGTTTTTATTGCCCTTGCTATCAATCTATTATTTTAACTAACCAAAACAGTGGTTAACTAATAAAAAGAATCAGCATGGAACAAAAAACACAATCTCTTCCCGCGCAAAAGAATATTGCATTAGTTGCACACGACGGTAAAAAAGCAGCATTAAAAATATGGTGTGAAAAGCATAAAGACATATTAAGCAAACACACTTTATATGGCACCGGTACTACGGGGCATTTAATCCAAAAAACCACAGGGCTTGATATAGTCCAACTTTTAAGTGGCCCAATGGGCGGCGATCAGCAACTTGGCGCTAAAATAGCGGAGCATGAAATACATGTTTTGATATTTTTTTGGGACCCATTAGCTTCGCAGCCTCATGATCCTGATGTTAAAGCACTGCTACGTTTAGCAGCGGTTTGGAATATTCCGGTGGCGTGTAATGAAGTAAGCGCCGATATGTTATTGAGCTCACCGCTTATGGACGTAGAGCTTGAGCGGACATTGCCAGATTACGAAAAATACCTCGCAACCCGACAAATAGATCTTTAAATTTTTAAGCTACTTATAAAGCATGCTGGCCCATTTAGTCAGGCCAGCAGTTACACTACCAAAGTGATCCCCGTTAACCATTTTAATATCACCTAAATGTTCACTTAAAGCTGCTTTAATCAATGGTGATTGTGCACTACCACCTGTTAAGTAAATAACGTCTGGCGTAGTTGCAGCATCGCTAATAGCTTGTTTTGCTAAGGTCACTATTTGGCTAATACTGCTCTCTACGGCAACACTTAAGTCGCTCACCGATACATTTTTATTCAGCCCATTATCTAAAAAGCTTAAATCACAATCAAATGTACTTGTAGATGAAAGTGCTATTTTAGCCGCTTCACCTTGTTGAACTAACTGATGGCCTTGCTTGTTTTGTTGTAAATGTATTAAACGCTTATAAAGTTCAGGTGCACTTACATCACGTAATTGTGCATTTAGCTCACGAGTATGACTTTCGCTATAAAATTGGCTTTGTAAGTTTACATCGTTAATTTTACACGCTTGCCAAAATGCTTGATTTGGTAATGGTAAGCCCGACTTAAACGTACTGCCTAAACCCAGTAATGGCATTAAACCATGATAGCTCAATGCAATATCTAAATCGTTTCCGCCAACACGTTTACCACTGTGTGATAAAAAATCGCTATCGCGTTGACTACTTCCTCTAAAGCTTGGGCCCATTTGTACAAACGAGCAGTCACTTGTACCACCACCAATATCAATAACGAGTACTTTTTGATCGTGTGTTAAATCACTCTCGTAGTCGATACCAGCAGCTAACGGCTCGTATAAAAACTCTACGTCTTTAAAGCCTGCGCGTTTAGCTGCGCGTTCTAAAATACCTACCGCTTGTTGGTTTGATTGCTCGCCACCCACAGCCTGAAAGTTTACTGGGCGGCCAATCACTGTTTGTGTGAGGGTTTTACCTAGAGAGAGCTCAGCACGTTGCTTTATTTTTAGAATCATCGCTGTTGCGATATCTTCAAAAAAGTTGATTTGACCTTGTTTAAGGCCCGTTGCGCCAAAAAATGATTTAGGAGACTTAACAAAGTACCCTTCTTCAGGAAACTGTACATACTCGCTAATTGCTTCACGGCCAATAAATAGGGTTTCATCTGAAGGTTGTAAATCAAGATCTGATTTAATTCGAGGCAAGGTATTTAATAATGCTTGGCGCTGCGTTAAAAAATCACGCTCATAAGCTGTGCCATGTAAATGTTTAGCAACAAAGTCAACAACCAAGGCGCTGTGATGAGTGTAAAGTGTAGATGGTAAGTAATGTTTTCCTTGCTCTAGCGGTACTAATTGAACATTACCCTCGCTCATCACACCCATAGCACAATTAGAACTACCGTAATCAAAACCTACAAACATACTTCACCACACATTACCAAAAAGGCCGCGCAATTTAGCACACTTTGTAAAAATTATAAATGCTATAAACTCTCTCTTACTCGTAAAACACTAGCAAAACGCGGTAAACCATTTTTTGTTAAACCATGAAATCGGTACGTGACAATACTTCCTATGGCTGGTGGGTTTTTACGTTCTTCATCACTAAACCCTGTACCAATAGAAAACACCTGCTCTTGTGCTGTTTTTACCCTTAATGCGCCTAACATACCTTGGTATTTACCCTTGCCTGGTAAGTGCGCAATCACAACTGCTTCCGCATCTAAATAAGGCTTTAATTTTAGTAAGGCATTGCTTCGCCCATCACTGTGTTTAGCGCTTGCTAAATGAAGCATTACGCCCTCGCCTCCCTGCTTAGTTATTTTTTTAAAGTAAGCAGTGAGCTGTTCGTTATTAGTAAAACTGTATTGCGCCACAGCGCTAATATTCGGCGAGTTTAGGCTAGTAATAAGTTCATTATAGTTTTTATAACGAGAGTTAAAAGGTAGGTTTTCATCAGGCATATCGAATACTTTATAAGTGATAGTTTGCCAATCATGATTGTTAGGGATTTTAGTTCTGACTATGCCACTAAGCTCAGAAAAGTGCTGACGTTTGGTCCACAACTCACCATCAAGCCATATATTTGGCAATGGCGCTGTAAACCAAGTTGGTGCATTAATAATATTTCCTTTGCGAGTAACAAACTGCGTGCCGGTCCATATGGCTCTTACACCATCATATTTCTCGCTGACTAAATACTTACTTACATCGTAATGTTTAGTTTCATCATATACTTTCGCTAATAAAACAGACGGCTGTGCTGCACTTATGCATTGCGTAAAAAGTATTACAGTAATAAAAAGTAGATGTTTGATAGTAAACATTAGCGCATCCAAGCAAGTCAAAGTTGGCTTAAACTATAGTTGAGATTACACCCATTGCCAAAACTCATCTAAGTTGCTCATTTGATACGTCGCTTTGCTAAAGTCATGCCCTTGAGTATGGCTATTGGCAATGGCTACAACACGCAATAAGGCGTTATTGGCAGCCGTAACGCCGGTAAATGTATCCTCAACAGCAATTGCATTGCCTGCCTGTATATTTATCTGCTCAAGCGCCAATAAATATGGGTCTCCTGCTGGTTTAGGATTAGTTACATCGTCTTTTGTTACTACCGTGTCAAACAGCTCATAAAAGCCTAAACCTTTAAGTATTGGCATGGCTTCACTTTTAGCACTGCCTGTTACTAGCGCCATTTTTAAGCCACTCGCCTTTACAGCTTTCAACGTTTGCTCAGTAAACGGCATCAGTGGTGGTAAATGTGTTATTACATATTCGCCAAACAAGCGGTATTTTTCATCCGCTAAAAACTGTGCGCTTACTGATAAGTTATGCTCTTGCTTAATTTCTATTGCAGCTTCTAAAGTAGGCCGTCCTGAAAAGCGCTGACAAAAATCACTTTCTAAATAACTAACACCATAAGGCTTAAGTAGTTGACTCCAACATACAAAATGCATGCTTTCTGAATCAACTAATGTGCCATCCATATCAAATAATACTGCTTGTAATGTCATCCTCACTCCTTATACCAACCTGCATAAATCTTTGATCAATTTAACGAATTAAATTGCACTATAACGTCGTTAAAAATTTTTTATTTAGAACAACTAGATACAAAAACTTTTGCCTAGTTCTAGCGTAATTTTCTTAACGTTAAATAGACCCCATATATAAGCAGATTGGTATTATTTAACCTAAGCTAAATTTTGACAATAAAAAAGGCGCCTAAGCGCCTTTATTAATACTATTACTGAGTCAAACCTGCTGGTGGCTCACCCGTTGCTTCTTCACCCGTATCAACATCAACAAGCTCATAGCCACGCGTTTTGCGCATAACTTTAAGTACAGGTTTTTCAAATGCTGTTTTTAAACGATCTGAGTCATCTTTCAACTCATCAAGTGTTGTACCAAAAGGGGCTGCGCCTGTTTCTGACCAGTTAGTTACTTTACCATTTAGGTTATATTCTACTTCGTGTATTTGATATTGCGCTGCTTCGTCTTTCGTTGCTTCACAAAAAATTACACGGTAATTCCAAAATCCAGCCATTTTCTTATCTCTTTAAATTAATTAACGCTACTTTACCAGCTTTATAAAAACATAAAAGCCTGCACAAGGCAGGCTTTTAAAAATTAATACATTTAGGTTAACGTTTAGAAAAAGTTAACTTTAAATTCAGCACCAACATAGCGCTCTTCATTAACAATACCTGTATTGTTATTAAAGTCTACTGCACCAATAACTTGTTGCTCGTCAAATAAGTTACGAACAAAAGCGGCTACTTCGTATTCATAATCACCTTCAGACCATGTGTAACCTGTACGCAAACCTGTTTCAATAAGCTCTTTACCTTCAAACTCTACTGATTCGTAAAGGAACATATTGATTTTACTGCGATAAGAAATATCACCGCTAGCGAAGAAGTTACCATCGGCTAATTCTTTAGTGTAGCGAAGCGTAAAGTTAGAGATCCACTCAGGAGCATGCGGTAAGCTATTACCATCAAGTATTGCAAAGCCTGAATTATTAATTGGATCAGTCACGTTTAATGTGTCACGGTCAGGTACTGGTATTGATATACTGTCATCTTTTATTTCAGTTTTATTGTAGCTTAAGTTAAATGTTGCATTAAACTCATCACTTAGTACCCACTGTGTGTCTAGCTCGAAGCCGTAGCCCGTTGTTTTGTCTGCATTGATTAAGCTACTAGAATTAGTATCACCACCTACAGCAGTCAATTGTTGATCGCTCATTGTGTAGTAGAACACAGTTGCATTAACGCGACCTTGTCCGTCTAACACGTCTGATTTAATACCCGTTTCGTACGATGTTACTGTTTCTGATTCAGCTGTTGTAACTTCTTCACTGAACAAAATACGCCCTTGTAAGCTTGGTGCACGGAATGTGTTTGCTACACGTCCGTACCAGTTAACATCATCGTTTACTTTGTAGTTTGCAGATAAATCCCAACTTACATGGCTATCGCTTACGTTTTCAGGAATAGTTTTTGGACCAGCGCCAATTGGGCTAAGTGTACGATCAGCTACAAAATCTTTTTCATCATCTGAATAACGAAGTCCCGCTGTTACTTTTAAATCATCAGATACGACATAATCTACAGAGCCAAATACTGCCCATGCTGTTGTATCTTGTTGCTGACGAACAAAGCCATTTAAAACACCATCATTTGAAGTGTCATAACTAAAGTTTTCAATTGTTAGCTCTTCATCAAAGTAAAATACACCTACTTGATAATTTAAATCACCATCAAAGTTACTAGATAAGCGTAGCTCTTGCGTTAACTGGTCGTGATCTGGAATGCCATCAGCACTTTCATTAGAAAATGGGATAAAATCAGGTCCCATAGCAACAGGTACATCATCTATTGAAAAGCCGCCGTAGCCACCATCGATATCGGCACGCGAATATATTTCAGCACTTTCCCATGCGGAGATAGACGTGATTGTGTGGTTTTTAAGTTCCCACTCAAGCTTTAAGCTTGCACCTTCCGATTCTACTTGTTGAGTAGAACGAGATGCTGCATCTTGATAAACAACATCACTTTCGTAGTTGTCTACAAGCTCATTAGTACCTGGTTTAATTACGTTTGCACGAAAGGCAATTGGCGAGCCATCTAAATCACGTGTGTGGTAATTTAATAAAGCAGTAAAATCATCGCCTTCATATAAAAACTGAACGCGTGCCGCTTTTTCAGTGTAACCACCTTGCTCGTCTTTAGCTTCAAAGCCTGGAGCTTGGTTATCAATGTAATCGTCTTTATCTTGCCATAATAATGAAACACGAGCAGATAAGCGGTCAGTTAAAGCACCACCTACAGCACCACTTGTGTCTACAGCGCCACGGCTACCATATGAAACAGAGCCATAGCCATCAAATTCTTGGCTTGGTTTAACAGTATCAAACTTAACAAGGCCAGCTGGCGTATTACGCCCAAATAAAGTTCCCTGTGGTCCACGTAATACTTCTACGCGTTCAACATCAAATACTGGGAAGCCTTTTAAAATTGCATTTTCTTGAACGACTTCATCAACAACAAGTGATACTGGTTGTGATGCATTCAAATCGAAATCGGTATTACCTAAACCACGAACGTAAAAGCGTGGGAATGAACGACCAAATGAAGATTCAATAGATAAACTTGGAATTTTCGCATTTAAAAAACGAATGTCCATACCAGCTGAGCTATACGCATCAAGGTTATCACCTTGAAGTGCAGAGACTGCTACAGGTACTTCTTGAGCGTTTTCTACGCGTTTACGAGCTGTTACTTGAATAACTTCTAGTTGATTACTTTTTTTAACTGCTTCTTGTGCAGCTAAAGAAGAAAATGAAGTACCTGCTACTGCAGAGAACAACGTTGCATTGATTAGGGTAGCTAACGTAGATCTTTTCATTGCTTTCATGTTGGGTTTAACCTTTTTTGTGCACTCTTGTTCAACGGTTTTTTGTGTTGCGCAATGTATTCATTGCGGGCTCGTTCAATTTTTCGCGACTTGCGTCATGCGCGCGGACCTTATTACCGAGAGTACAAAAACGATGTTATAAGGCTGAACGAACGATGAAGATTATATCATTATGTGACAACTTTACTGCATAAATATAGACATAAGCAGAAACTTTTTTGCAACATTTAACTACAAAATCGCGTGTTTTTACCACTATTTAGATGAAAAACCCTCTTAATGCGGACATATGTCCTTTATTGGGTTTGATGAAATGAAGTAGGAAGAAGGGATTGTTTTACATGTTAACCTAAAATAGAAACACCTCCTTTTGTATAAAAAGTCGCCCGCGAGCGACTTCCAATAGTGACTGTACTTGGATTATGGGCGCTTAATTGCAATTTGACCATCGATATGAATATCACGCTGGGGGAAAGCAATAACAACATCATGCTCTTCAAATACAGCGTAAATACTAAAGCGAATATCACTGCGCACTTTTCTAAGCATGGTTTCAGACTCGGCACATACCCAAAAAATAGCATTAAAGACGAGCGAGCTATCTGCAAAGTCATCAAACAATACCGACGATTTTGGATTAGTCAAAATAGCCTCATGGTCATCAAGTACTTGCTGAATTAACTTTTTAACCAGCAGCACGTCTGATCC
The DNA here is from genome assembly GCF_056470645.1 of Pseudoalteromonas sp. TP27. NCBI lineage: Bacteria > Pseudomonadati > Pseudomonadota > Gammaproteobacteria > Alteromonadales > Pseudoalteromonadaceae > Pseudoalteromonas > Pseudoalteromonas sp. TP27. Next base: position 43,625 of record NZ_JARDAK010000015.1, read on the forward strand.
GTATGCAACGCCTACACTTACCGATGATCGTGCATTACCATCAATCAGTGTCCAATTTGTTACTGTATTCTCCAATAACTGACTATTTGGGATAAGCATATGAACGCCATCGTTACGGCGAATACGTGTAGAGCGTGTATTAATCGTCTCTACCACGCCTTTTGCATTGCCCACTTCTAAAAAGTCGCCAATACGTATTGGTCTCTCCCACATTAATATCCATCCACTAATGAAGTTATTAATTATATTTTGCGCACCAAAGCCTACGCCAATAGCTATCGCACCTGACACAAAAGCAAATGCAGTCAGCGGAATGTTTAACACCTCTAATGAGGTAAAAATTAAAACGGCGATACTTAAAATAAAGTAAATTCGGGTAAATAAATGCACGGCATCTTGGCTTAATTTTTTTGCCAATAACGTTTTTGTTATTAGCTTGCCAACGCGCGTAACAATAAACCAAATAGCGAAAAGTATTAAAGGCACTTGAATAATTTTTGCTACGGTAATGTGTACATCGCTGTAACTAAATACAACAAAGGCAAGAATTTGGTTTATGTGTTCTAAGGTCATTTATTTTCCAAAACAAGCAAAGGAGCGCTTTAAATTTAAATCACTGTAAAGTAAAAGCGGTTCAGTGTTGGGTAAGTTTAGCAGTCATAATATAACTAAAACGCCAAGTTAATAAGTTCAATATACTTTTTATGAACAATTTATTAACTCTTTATTGCACCGAGTGCTATATAAATAGTGTACAAGCACTGGAGATCACATATGACACAACTTACCTTAAATCAAAGACTCGCTACTTTGCAGCCGCAGGTAGATTTAAAATTGTTTGAAAGCAGCCTAGATTATCGAAATAAAGTTTTATGCTTGCTAGCCGAACAAGAGCAAACTCTAGCAACTATTAATAAAGAGTTTGGACAGCAATCTAATAGCTTTGGCTCAGAAAGAAAATTTGTTCTTGGTTATAATTAACCGCCTTTAAAACACACAATCGTATAATTAAGTAGCTCTTACGTTTACTTTTAGAGCTACTTTTACCTCCCTTAAAGCTAAATATTAGCTAATTTGCGTTAAAATCCCCCTTAATACCGATAAACTTTATTGTATAAACCCCAAAATTTGATAAGTTAACTAGGTTTTTCGACTCGCAAAGCCTATTCCGGCTAATCTTTCTATGGAGTTATTATGCGTAAAACCCTGATCGCCACTACTATTGCTAGTGCTTTAATATTATCTGCCTGTTCATCTAACGATACACAAAACATGGCAAAAGAAGGCGCAGCACAAGTGCAAGACATGAACGCAAACAATGTTTTATTTAAGCCAAGCCCATTGCAATATATGGCACCAGAATTTGATAAATTTGGTACAAAAGATTACGAGGCAGGCTTTGATGCAGGTATTGCACAGCACACGGCACAAGTACAAGCTATTGCTAACAACCCTGCTCCAGCTACATTTGAAAACACATTAGTTAAAATGGAGTTGTCAGGTGAGCTATTAAATCGCGTATCAACTGCGTTTTTTAATTTATCGGGTTTAATATCAGATGACGAATACCAGCGCATAAGTAAAAAAATGGCGCCTGTATTATCTGCTCACTCAGATGATATTTACCTAAATGGTGCTTTATTTAAGCGCGTACAAACAATTTACGATAACCAAGATAAATTGAACGCTGAAGATCAACGCCTTGTTGATTTTTACTACAAGCAGTTTGTAAAAGCAGGTGCTAAATTAAACGATGCTGAGAAAGCTAAAATGCGTGAAATTAACTCAGAGCTAGCTCAGCTATCTACTGCGTTTTCACAAAACATTTTAAAATCGTTTAAAGAAGACGTTATTGTAGTTACAGATAAAAGTGAATTAGCGGGTCTTTCTGAAGGTGAAATTGCAGGACTTGCAGCCTCGGCTAAAAAAGCGGGCAAAGACGGCTACATGATCACTTTGGTAAATACAACGCAACAACCTATTTTATCAAGCCTTGAAAACCGCGACCTACGTGAGCGTATTTTTAAAGCCTCTGCAAACCGTGCAGCAAAAACTAACGGCCCTATCATTATTAAAGAAACCAACCTACGCGCTCAAAAAGCAGAGCTTTTAGGCTACAAAGATTGGGCTTCTTATGTAATGACTTCGCGCATGGCACAAACAACTGATAACGTCTACGGCATCCTTGATGACCTTGCACCAAAAGCAGTTGAAAAAGCTAAAATTGAAGCTGCAGCAATTCAAAAAGTAATTAACGATTCAGGTGAGAGCTTTGAGCTTAAACCATGGGATTGGACTTTTTATGCTGAAAAAGTACGTGCAGAAAAGTACAACTTAGATCCAGCATTAGTTAAACCATACTTTGAAATGCAATCGGTTATTCACGATGGTTTATTCTTTGCTATGAACAAACTATACGGTATTACGTTTAAAGAACGTAAAGACCTACCTGTTTATCATGAAGATGTAACTGCGTACGAAGTATTTAACACTGACGGCAGCGCTATTGGCTTATTTTACATGGACCCATATGCACGTGAAGGTAAGCGTGGCGGTGCATGGATGAGTGCATACGTAAGCCAAAGTGGCCTAGCTGGTACTAAGCCAGTTATTTACAACGCACAAAACATTCCAAAACCAGCTGCAGGCGAGCCAACGTTAATGACGTTTGACGAAGTGTCTACAATGTTCCATGAGTTTGGTCATGCTGCGCATGGTTTATTCTCAGATGTTAAATACCCAAGTCTAGCGGGTACTGCAACGGCGCGTGACTTTGTTGAATTTCCGTCACAAGCAAACGAAGACTGGATGATTGAACCAACTGTACTTGCTAACTACGCTAAGCACTACAAAACAGGTGAGCCAATTCCAAAAGAGCTACTTAATAAAGTTCTAGAATCGCAAAAATTCAACCAAGGTTATGGCACTACTGAGTATTTAGCCGCTGCACTGCTTGATATGGAATGGCATTCATTTGGTTCTGATAAAAAGATTACTGACGTTCAAAAATTTGAGCAAGACGCGCTAGAAAAACACGGTATTGCTTACTACCCTGTTCCACCGCGTTACAAATCAAACTTCTTTAGTCACACATTTGCAGGTGGTTATTCAGCGGGTTACTACGCATACCTTTGGACTGAAGTGTTTGCAGCAGATGCCTTTGCGCATATGGAAAATAACGGCGGCTTAACACGTAAAAATGGTGATAAGTTCCGTAAAGAAATCCTATCAAAAGGTAACAGCCGCGACTTAATGCAAAGTTACATTGAGTTTAGAGGTCAAAAACCAACAACCGACGCATTACTTAAGCGCCGTGGTTTGGTCGAATAATTAATAACTTAGTTGAGTAATTAGTAACATAGTTTATTAATTTTAGACTTTATAAAAGCCCGCTTGCGGGCTTTTATTGTTTATACATCAATTTATAACAGATAAACTGCTGCCATTAATTATTTAAAGACGACAGCTATGCGGTACTTATTTGCAGTAACTTTACTTTGGGCATTTTCATTTAGTTTAATTGGCGTGTATTTAGCCGGCCAGGTTGATGCATGGTTTAGTGTGTTAATTCGCATAGCACTAGCCACTCTGGTATTTTTACCATTTTTAAAACTTAAAACAACGCCTAAACCTTTAGCCTTAAAGCTTATGCTGATTGGCGCTGTACAGCTTGGTATTATGTACAGTTTTTATTACCACTCATTTTTATTTTTAACCGTACCCGAAGTACTGCTATTTACAGTAATGACCCCTATTTACATCACTTTATTAAACGATGCATTGAATAAACAGTTTAACCCACGCTTTTTTATAGTCGCGCTTATTGCCGTAATCGGTGCAATTACCATTCGTTATGAAAACCTAAATAACAACTTCATAATCGGATTATTGCTCGTTCAAGGCGCTAATATCAGTTTTGCTGTAGGTCAAGTGACCTATAAACGCTTAATGATGAACAACCAGCTTGATGATAAAACCGTATTTGGGTGGTTTTTTATAGGCGCACTTATTATTGCCACAATTTGTTATGCGTTATTTGGTAATTCGAGCAAATTACCAAGCACTTCTACACAGTGGGGCATACTGGTTTATTTAGGAATCGTTGCATCAGGCCTTGGCTACTTTATGTGGAATAAAGGCGCAACGCTTGTCAACGTTGGAGCTTTAGCCGTAATGAATAACTTACTTATTCCGGCTGGTATTATAGTTAATGTCCTTATATGGAATAGAGACGCGGATATAGTTAGGCTAAGTATTGGAGCTGCTATAATGTTAGGTGCATTAATAGTGAATCAAATTATTAATAAAAAGTAAATTAATAAGCTTGTAGCTAAATTGTCATTAATAATCATTAAGGTAGTACAAATTTTACTTTTTAAGGATAAATAATGAAGCGTATTACCTTACTTACAAGCTGTATATTGTTAGCCACACTTGCAGGCTGCGATGACGATGTAAAAATAGTAGAAAAAGAAGTGGTTGTTACCAACACCGAAGTTGAGGTTGTTGAAGTTCCTACGCCTGTTATTGTAGAAGTACCAAATGGTAACGCGCCAGATATTCAACTAGGCACTCGTCCATATTATTTAGTCAATGATATGAGCGACAGCGCTTTAAAAACACAATTAGAGTCGTGCAAAGAAGGCCCCTTTTACCGTACTGACTTTTCAATTGGTCATCGCGGTGCGTCAATGCAATATCCTGAACACACTAAAGAAGCTTACATTGCAGCAGCTAGAATGGGCGCAGGTATTGTTGAATGCGATGTTACTTTTACAAACGACAAAGAGCTTGTATGCCGCCACTCTCAATGCGACTTACACACCACAACCAATATTTTGGCCATTCCAGAACTTGCAGCCAAATGCAGTGTCCCTTTTACACCCGCAGACCCTGCTAATGATATTGCCGCTTCAGCTAAATGCTGTACCAGTGATATAAGCTTAGCGGAGTTTTTAACCCTTGAAGGTAAAATGGATGGTGCAAACACAAATGCAACCACCGTTGCCGATTACATGGATGGTACGCCCAATTGGCGCACTGACTTATATGCGACCCAAGGGACATTAATGACTCATAAGCAAAGTATTGCATTGTTTAATGAGATGGGCGTAAAAATGACCCCAGAACTTAAATCGCCGCAAGTAAGTATGCCATTTAATGGAATGACCCAAGAGCAATACGCGCAAAAAATGCTAGACGAGTACACACAAATGGGCGTGCCAGCCTCAAAAGTTTATCCGCAATCGTTTAATCTTAATGACGTAAAATACTGGATTAATACCAACCCTGATTTTGCAGATAAAAGCGTATACCTAGATGGTCGCGACAGCGAAGCAGGATTTGATCCAAGTAACCCGCAAACATGGCAACCGAGTATGGATGAACTTGTTGCCGATGGCGTTAAAATTTTAGCCCCTCCTATTTGGATGATGCTAACAATAGACAGCGAAAGTAATATTGTGCCATCGCAATACGCAATTGACGCTAAAACGGCAGGATTAGAGCTTATTGCATGGAGCCTTGAACGCTCAGGACCACTTAATGAAGGCGGCGGCTATTATTATCAATCAATCGCTGATGTGATAGATAACGATGGCGATATGATGACGGTAGTTGATGTACTCGCAAAAGACGTAGGGGTAATGGCTATATTTTCAGATTGGCCGGCTACCGTAAGTTATTACGCTAGTTGTAATAAAATGCCTGCAAGTATTTAAAAATGCCCACAAAAGTCGTTTATTTTATCGCGCTCAGTTACCATATCATTATATATAATTTTATTTAACTGAGCGCCTTTATGATAATCCAACAACATAATGCTGACTTGCCAACACCTACAGGCTTAATGCGAACAACCGTATATCGCCCACAAGCGCAAGGGCAATTCCCTACTGTTATTTTTTACTCTGAGATTTTTCAGCAAACCGCCCCTATTGCACGCAGCGCCACTATTTTAGCAAGTCATGGCTTTGTAGTATTAGTGCCTGAAGTGTTTCACGAGCTAAACCCTATAGGTACTGTGCTTGCTTACGATGATGCAGGTAAAGATAAAGGCAATGCCGACAAGTGGGCAAAGCCACTTGAACATCATGATAGCGACACTCAAGCCATGATCGACTTTATAAAACAACAAAGCTATTGCACAGGTACAGTAGGCGCAATGGGCGTATGTATTGGCGGGCATTTAGCTTATAGAGCAGCGCTAAATCCTGACACTAAAGCGGCATTTTGTTTATACGCTACAGACATTCACAGCGATACATTGCCTGCACAAGCTGGCAATAACTCATTTGAGCGCATGGCTGACATACAAGGTGAAATTCACTTTATATGGGGCAAACAAGATCCCCACGTACCGCAAGAAGGTCGTACTAAAATTTATCAACAAGCTGTTGCCTCGGGGATAAATTACCAATGGCAAGAAGTTAATGCGCAGCATGCTTTTATGCGCGATGAAGGCGAGCGATACGATGCAGCCCTTGCCATTAACATGTACCAGCAAGCGGTGGCACTATTTAATCGAACTTTATAAAAGCATTATATTATTAAAAACTTTTAAGCATACCTAAGGCGGTATGCTGTTTTACAAAATAAGCTTTTAAATAATCAATAAACAACCGTAATTTTTTAGAGCCCGCAGCCCCTGGTGGAAATACGCCGTATAGCTCAATGTCTTTACTTTTATAATCATCTAATACTATTTCTAATAACCCAGCTTGCACTTTTGGCCATGCATCATAAAGCGGAATACGGCCAATGCCATGTCCCGCTTCGACAAAAGCGGTACGCGCAGCGGCGTTATTAGTACTTAAACCACCTTGCATTATGATGTCGTGTTTTTTTCCATCTTTTTGAAGTGTTAATGTTTTACTACCCAATTGATAAACCACCCATTGATGCTCTGCTAATTCTAAAGGCGTTTTAGGTTTGCCAAAATGGGTAAAGTAATCCGGCGCACCACAAATACAGGTGCTCATTGTCGTCAGCTTGGTTGCTTGCAAGTTGGAGTCACTCAATGCAACCCCTCTAATTGCAAAATCAAATCCATTTTTAATAATATCAACCACATCGTCAGTAAGCTGTAAGTCTATTTTAATTTTAGGGTATTGGCGCTTAAACGTATTTATTGCGGGCACAATTAGCTGCATTCCCACATTCACAGGGCAGCTAATTTTAAGTAAACCTTGTGGCTCACTCTTTATATTTTCTATTTGCTGATTAGCTGCATTAGCTTGTTCGGTAATTATTCTACAACGCTCATAATAAGCAATACCCGCCTCAGTCAGCGCCATGGTACGAGTTGAGCGATTTAATAAAGTAATTTCAAGCTGCGTTTCTAACTTTTTTAAATGATAACTGGCTACGGCTCGCGTAAGTCCTAGCTGTTTAGCGGCAGCAGTTAAACTGCCCTGCTCTACTATTTGGGCAAATACGACCATACTTTTTAACTGCTCAAACGACACTTTCATAAACGCTCCGTAGCATATTTTAAATTCAACCTTTCTATTGTATCAATTATTAAACCAATAAAGTTGAATTTATCATCGTTGTTTAAACCGCTGTTAGTGCATATAGTAATTGGTAAGCAAGACTTACTAATTTAAATCATCAGAAGGAATATATTCAATGTCTAAAAAAATACTTATGGTTCTTACATCTCACGCAGAACTTGGTAACACTGGCGAAAAAACAGGTTTTTGGGTAGAAGAATTTGCAGCCCCTTATTATGCATTTGTTGATGCAGGTGTTGAGGTAACACTAGCGTCTCCAGCGGGCGGTCAACCACCGATTGATCCAACAAGCACACTTTCTGATTTTCAAACAGATGCAACTAAACGTTACGACGCAGATAGCGCAGCACAAACACTAATGGCAAATACTAAAGTGTTGAGTGAAGTAAAATCTAGCGATTTTGACGCGGTATTTTACCCAGGTGGTCACGGTCCATTATGGGATTTGGTTGATAACACCGATTCAATTTCACTTATCGAAAGCTTTGTAAAAGAGCAAAAACCTGTTGCAGCGGTATGTCATGCAAGTGCAGCGTTTTTGAATGTTAAAGATGCCGATGGCAATGCGCTAGTAGCTGGTAAAAAAGTAACTGGCTTTACTAACTCTGAAGAAGCTGCAGTACAGCTTACCGATATCGTGCCATTTTTAGTGGAAGACGAGTTAATTAAAAAAGGTGGTGACTATCAAAAAACTGACGACTGGGGTGTATTAGCACTAGTAGATGGTTTAGTAATTACCGGCCAAAACCCAGCAAGCTCTGAACTAGCAGCTAAAAAACTATTAACTAAGTTAGGTTAATTGGGATTAATTAGTAAGAAAGCACAGCGTTTTTGCGCTGTGCTTTTTTAATTGCTTTTCATTAGCAAATACAATTCCTATACTGGCAACTCTTAAAGTCAATTAGGGCGATTATATGGCAACCAAGCCAACCACACAGTCATTACTAACCAGTACACGTTTTGCAATTTTTAGTGTTGTTGTTCTTTGCTTCGTACTACAGGTGATCAATAGCCTTCCTGGTATAAACCTAAATGGTTTAGGTATATATCCACGCAGTATCCAAGGCTTAATTGGCATACTATGCGCACCTTTTTTACATGGTAGCTGGTGGCACTTCGCCAGTAATATGATCCCATTTGTGGTGTTAAGTTGGCTAATTTGTCAGTACAGCGTAAAACGTTTCTATAATGTATTTATTTTTACTGCTTTAGTGGGCGGGTTGTTAGTTTGGGCATTTGGCCGAAGTAACATACATGTTGGTTTAAGCGGCGTTATATATGGCCTGTGGGGCTTTATTCTATGCTACGGCTTAGTAAGACGCTCATTAAAATCAATTATAATTGCTGTTGTAGTGGCTGTACTTTATAGCGGTTTCATTTGGGGTGTACTACCACAGCGTTATCATGTTTCGTTCGAAAGCCATTTATTTGGTGCTCTAAGCGGGTTCTTTTTAGGTTATAGATTAGCAAAAGCCGACAAATTAAAAGGTCGGTAAATTAAATACTTAGCATTGCCTTTAATTAATTTTTAATGGCCACATTTATTATATATGTATTTCATCTAAACAGAGGTTATTTATGAGTGTTCAAAACGAATACACGCCAGCAAAAGTATGGACGTGGGAAAGCGAAAGTGGCGGTAAATTTGCCAGTATTAACCGCCCAATTGCAGGCGCGACTCATGACAAAACTCTACCTATTGGTGAGCACGCATTTCAGCTTTATTCTCTTGCGACACCTAATGGCCAAAAAGCTACAATCATGTTTGAAGAGCTTTTACAGCTTGGTTGCACTGATGCAGATTACGACGCATATTTAATAAACATTGGTGATGGCGATCAGTTCGGATCTGACTTTGTTGATATTAATCCAAATTCAAAAATTCCAGCGCTAATGGATCATTCAACCACACCGCCTACTCGCATCTTTGAATCAGGTTCTATTTTGCAGTATTTGGCTGAAAAATTTGATGTACTAATACCTAAAGATTTAAAAGCTAAAACAGAGTGTCGAAACTGGTTATTTTGGCAAATGGGCTCAGCGCCTTACTTAGGTGGTGGATTTGGCCATTTTTATAGCTACGCACCAAGTAAAATGCAATACCCTATTGACCGCTTTACCATGGAAACAAAGCGTCAGCTTGATGTGTTAAATCGCCATTTAAGCGAAAATGAATACATGGCAGGCGATGAATACTCAATTGCCGATATCGCAATTTGGCCGTGGTACGGATCGTTAGTTTTAGGCGACTTATATGATGCTGCAGAGTTTTTAGATGTTGCCTCATACACTCATGTTGTACGTTGGGCTGAGCAAATAGCGCAGCGCCCTGCAGTAAAACGCGGTCGCCGCGTAAATCGCACATGGGGACCCGAGGAAGAGCAAATGGCAGAGCGCCATAACGACAGCGATTTCGAAAGTTAACTTTATAAAACAACAAGTAAATCAGCTAACACTTTAACCTGCTTAATAATTTTAAGGCTCAAAATAAATATTTATTTTGAGCCTTTTTACTTTTTAAACTTTTTTTATTTCACTCATAGACTATATTTATTTAGTTGTGTAAAAGTTCGTTAAGCTCTTTGTATTACCAGTGATGTAATTTTCTAAATGGTTTACTTAATTTCCTAAGTGTTGTTTTTGAAAAAGGTATTAATTAGTGCCATATAATAATTTAAGTACTGATGAGCGAAAAGAAGCGCTCAAAATTTTATACTCGAATGCGGTTGCCGGAATTGCCGTTTCTGTATTAGTCAGCGTTGCTTTAGTATTTGCTTTTGATATAAGTGACGAGAATATCAACCACGATAAAATAGTATGGTTTGGCATAATAATGAGTGTGCTTACTTTGCGCACTATTGATGTAGGGCTTTTTTTGAAAACTAAAAATTCCAATAAACCTTATAATACAAACTCTTACCTAAGCCGTTTTTCTGTTGGTTGCGTACTAACAGCGATGTCTTGGTGTGGTTATGCTCTTTGGTTTCATAGCACATCATCTATTATAGAAATTACCACTACCATAGCTATTTTATCAGCGCTTGCTGGTGGCTCTGCCAACATACTATCTGGTAGCCGTTTTACTGCTGTTTTATATAGCTTTACTTTATTAGCTCCCTACTCTTTTCTGTTAATGCTTTCAAGCGATCATTACCAGCACATATTAGGGCTATTAGGCTTAACTTTTGCATTTATTATGATTGCTTCATCATACAAATCAGCCACATTTACACATAGCGCAATTCAGCTCAAAAACCAAAATAGAGAACTACTTAATGAAATGGAAAACAAGGTTGAGCAACGTACTGAAGAGATCTATCGCTTGTCCAATACCGACCCACTCACTAATTTATTAAACCGGACCGCATTTTTAAAAAATGCAAACAAACAAATCACAGATAATCCTAAAGATCCCTTTGCTTTATTATTTGTAGATTTAGATGGGTTTAAACAAATAAACGATTCGCTAGGCCATAAAGTAGGCGATAAAGTATTAAAAGAAATAGCCCTGAGAATTAGCAATGTATGCAACCAACAGCTTTATAAATGCCGCTGGGGCGGGGATGAGTTTTTAATTTTAGCAACGTATCAAACCCAAGCTGAGCTTTTCGAGTTTGCTAATAAAGTACTTCAGAGTATTGGCGCCGAACGTAAAACATATAAATATCAAAAATGGGTATCTGCCACAATTGGAATTGCTATGTATCCTGAACACGGAGAGGATTTAAATACCTTAATTCGCTCAGCTGATACCGCAATGTATCACCAAAAACGCATGGCTAAAGGTAACATAAATATTTATAGCGATTCGCTCAAGTTAAAACAAGAAAGAGAATATCTTTTAAGCCAACGTTTAGCCAGTGCCGTAGAAGAAAACGGTTTAAGGCTAGTGTTTCAGCCTATTGTTGATAGTAAAACAAACAAGGTTACCTCGTTTGAATCACTTTTACGCTGGCAACTAGACGGTGAAAATATTTTTCCTGATGAGTTTATTACTATTGCTGAGCAATACGGTTTAATTACCGAACTGGGCCTTTGGGTAATCGATCAAGCCTGTATTCAAGCTAAAAAGTTTAGCCATTTACGACCCCAAATTGCTATAAGCGTGAATGTATCGGTTATTCAACTACAAGATCCTGATTTTGTAACTAAGGTATTAAAAATAGTAAACACCCACCAAATAGAGCCTAAAAATCTACATATAGAGATTACTGAATCAGTATTTGCCGAGGATAAACTCACATTTTTAACAGCTGTTAAAGCGCTACAAAAACAAGGTTTTTGTATTTCAATTGATGATTTTGGTACTGGCTACTCATCACTCTCAAGCATGCTTGATATTGGTGTAGATATAGTAAAAATAGATAGAAGCTTTATTCAGAATATGGATAAAAGAGGATTAAGTATTATTCATGCAATTGTACAAATGGCCTCATCTTTAGACTTTATGGTTGTTGCCGAAGGCGTCGAAACCATTGAGCAAGCAAACACACTCACTAATATTGGTGTATCTCATCTTCAGGGTTATTACTTCTCAAGGCCAATGGAAGTAGATTTTGTAGACGCTTATCTGCATGGGCAAAACAAGCTATGTAGTTAACAATCCCCCTAATAAAAGCAGCAGAGTTTCAATTTATAAGCTCGCGTGCTGGCTTTCAAATTAACTAAACATAATCTTACAATTACTTACACCCAGTACATCGTAATTAGCGTAGGCTAAATATAAACCAACTTACATAAGTGTATTACGTTTAAATTTACGCTAATTAGCACAACAGCCAGCACTGAACATAACAAGTTATGCGCTACGTTATTTTAATAAGTGAATAATAAAAACGTGATTAAATAACTAAATATAAAAAAGGAATTTGCATGATAAAACCACTTTGCTATTCACTCATCACTTTACTTACCCCCATGAGCGTTATAGCTCAAACAATGACAATAAAAACAACTGATGAATTAGTATCCACCAATTCAGAAATTTTATTTGCGTATAATAAAGAATCAAAGCAATTAGAAACCATTAATTTACTCACATCACTTAGTAGTGAACTTACTTTACCAAAAAGTGCCATCGGGTTTGATGTTGCTACACTTGCTAATATAGCCGATAAACAAGCGCTCATATTAACGAGTGATGGCGTATACAAAGCGCAAGCAGGTGAACCAACACTACTATTTAATTATGTGTCGGTTCTAAACCAATTAAAAATAGATAAACTTGAAAAAATAGACTTTGTTTTCGATGCAAATAATGATGGCCTAAGCGATATTTTCATCCCTGATTTAGCAAGCAGTACTTTATATATTCAAAGCAAAGATGGCAGCTTTAAAGCTAACAAATTTAAGCAAACCCCTTTGTACGAAGGTAGTTTTTCAAGAAAAGGGCTTTCGCTAGAAGTTAATATTAACAATAAACCGGTCGTTATTGATTTTAACCACGACGGCGTAAACGATTTGATTTTTTCAAATGACTTTGGAGCCGATGTTTTGCTTGGTACTTCAGAAGGCTTTACTCAAAAGCTTACCTCAATTGATTTTAACATCGAATTAGGAGAGTTAAGTAATGGCGAGACTCGCAAAATAAAGCAAATTATTGATATTAATAACGACGGATTTTTAGATTTTACAACAAGACAGTTTAAGCCGACGCAAGGTATGGATTCGTTAGATATAAAAATAGCACATACTTTGTACCTAGGAAGTGCTAAAGGCTTTAGTAATTCGCCCATTCCCTTATTTGAAACACAAGGCCCCAGTGAATTATTGCTCAAAACTGATTTTAATAACGATGGCTTAGTCGATTTACAAAAAATGGATTTAGATATTGGCTTAGGCACGATTGCCTCAATGGCATTGGGCGGCGGCAGTACTGATGTAGATGTAGAGATGAACCTTTATAAGCAGCAGCCTGATGGTTCGTTTGCCAATGAATCGAGTATCGAACTTGATTTAGAAATGGAAGTGGGAATGAACGGCGATGACTCCGACCCAGCGCTCTATTTTGGCGATATTAACGGCGACAGCTATATTGACGCGGTTTACAAATACAGTAAAAAAACACTGTATATTTATTACGGAGAGCAAGATTCACTCCTCAATAAAAAACGTAAAAAATTAAAATTAACACTACCTAAAAATAATAAAGATATTCTATTAGTTGATATAAACCAAGACGGTAAAAAAGATTTTGTATTTAAATTTACCGAAGAAGATGGCACCAGCAAAATAGAAACACGTTTAAATTAAGCCAATAAAAAAAGCCCAACAGAATTAACCGTTGGGCTTTGGACTTAAGACTTATGAGTAACAATCAGCTTACTCTAAGCTATAACACCTAAGCAGTTACATTTAGCAGTGAATCGCCTTCACTTAAACCAAACTTCTCTTGCACTGATGCAAGGATCGATTCTTTATCTTCATCAGACAACTGGCTTGAATACTCAGTTAATAGCTCATCTAAGTAGCTCACTACTTCGTCTGTATCTACTGATTCTACTGATTCTAATGAGTTTTGTGGCGGTGGCGGCGGTCTTTGACCTTCTACTCGTCCTGCATCACCAATACTTTTAGCATCAAACTCAAGTTCGCCCATTAAATCAGCAAGCTCTTTTGTTGGTTCTATACCTTGTTCTTTAAACGCAGCTTGAATACTTTGCGCATCGTCGCTAGTTAAGTTTTCTGCATCAAACTCTGCAAGCGTTTCTTTAATAAAGTCGCTTTGCTCTGTTGTTAGTTTTGCAGCTTGGCTATTTTGCTGTGGCATATAGTTTGCTGAACTACTGATATTGTTAATCATTTTAGTATCCTTTCAACGTTCACGACGAGGTGGTTTATGTTCACTTAGCTCTTGCTCACTAATTTCGCCATTGCCATCAGCATCTATAGAATCAAAAATAGTTTGTGCATCACCGTGTGGTGGTTTTTTAGCGTTAAATTCTTCAAAGCTAATTACGCCATCGCCATCAGTATCAATACTTGAAAAGTCAGGTTTTTCAGGAGGATTATCACCGCCTCGTGCAGCAACATTAGCTGAAAAAGCAATAGATAATATTGCCACTGTGGCAAGGGTTGAAAAATGCTTCATAGTAATAACCTCGTATTTAAGAATTAAATTAAGATTACCCTTTAAAAATGCAAACAATGTGCAAATAATAAGGAAGTAATAAATTATTTTTAATAAAAACTGATGATTCAAAAAAGTTCTGGTTGATTGGTTTGCAATCAATATATAAGCTAATAAAAAATACAATTAATAACTCTCAAGCAGTTGCGTTACTGCCCTTAATTCTCAAAGCTGATATACTGCTTGAGCCAATTAAACAAACAAATACAGAGCACTTTCATAAATAATGATTAATAACCAACCCTACTTAGCAGGCAATCTGTGAAAATACCTAAACGCCTACAACCCCTTGTTGATGATGGCCTTATTGACGAAGTTATAAGCCGACTAATGAGCGGTAAAGAAGCCGATGTATTTATTGTGCGCTGTGGTGAACATATTCGCTGCGCAAAAGTGTATAAAGATGCGGTTAAACGTAGCTTTAAAAAAGCAGCACAATACCAAGAAGGCAGAAAAGTACGTGGCGGTCGCCAAGCGCGTGCCATGGGTAAACGTTCTAGCTATGGCCGTCAATTAGAAGAAGAAATTTGGCAAAATGCTGAAGTAGATGCTTTATCTCGCTTAGCCGGTGTAGGTGTACGTGTTCCTGATACTTACTTTTGTATTGATGGCGTGTTACTTATGGAGTTAGTGTCGGGTGAAGACGGTAATGTAGCTCCTCAGCTTGGGCATGTAGTTTTTAGCGAAGAGCAAGCTATTGAGCAACATAAACTCATGATGCATTACATTAAGCTTATGCTTTGCGCAGGTATAATACACGGTGACTTATCTGAATTTAATGTACTTGTAGATAATAATGGCCCTGTAATTATAGATTTACCGCAAGCAGTTAACGCTTCAGCAAATAACAGTGCACAAGCTATGTTTGCACGCGATGTAAATAACATCCGTCGCTATTATGGCGAATTTGCGCCAAGCATACTAAAAACTCAATACGCTAAAGAAATGTGGGCATTATTTGAAGAGGCAAATTTAACGCCTAATTCAACACTTACAGGTGAATTTGAAGACAGCGACGAACTTGCTGATGTAGATTCTATTCTTGATGAAATTCAGGCGGCAGAATACGAAGAGTTTGATCGTTTAGAACGAATTAAAAATGCTGACGACGATGAGTAGATCATCGTCATAGCTTACTAAAGCTCCTTTACTGCGGATACACAAATCGGTAGCCAACGCCATAAACAGACTGAATAACACTTTCAGTTTGTGTTACTTCATCTAGTTTTTTACGCAACTTTTTAATATGGCTATCAATAGTACGGTGGCTTACAATACGCTGATCGCCGTACATTGTATCCATCAAGCTATCGCGCGAATAAATACGGTTAGGGTTATTAAACAAAGGCTTAAATAACTGGAATTCAAAGTTCGTTAGCTCTATGCTGCTTGATTTGTATTTTACGCTGTAGGTGCTCTCGTCAAGCTTCATTGTTGACTCTGTAACATCACTTGCGCTACTTAATCGCCTTAATATAGCTTTAACTCGCGCCACCAGCTCAGCATAGCTAAATGGCTTACAAATATAATCATCTGCACCCAATTCAAGCCCAAGTAATCTATCTATTTCTTCTACTTTTGCCGATACCATAATAATAGGCACATTTGAAAAGCGCCTGATTGCTTTACACAATTCAATACCACTTTGACCTGGTAACATTATGTCGAGCAAAATCACACTAGGTCTGTTCACTTCAAGCCAAGGTAATACTTCATTTCCGTGATGTATTTGATGAGTTACAAAATGATGACTACTTAAAAAGTCACTCATTAAGGTAGCCAGCTTTACTTCATCTTCTACAATCAGTATTTGTTCGCTCATAGAGTTCTCTGTTACTAGTAATCCAAACTTAGGATAAAAATACCATATCAAACAAAGTTCAAGTTACGTACTTTTTATGAATCAACTAAAGCTAAATAGTTGGTAGCCTAATAATAATAGCAAGGCCGCCTAAACTGGCTTTTTCAGCGGCTATTTCACCTTTGTGTCCTTTAACTATGTGCTGACAAATCGACAAACCTAAGCCCGAACCGCCCTCTTGGCGATTACGCGAGCTATCTACTCGATATAAATACTCAAACAAATGCGATAAATGCGACTGTTCTACACCTACGCCATTATCTTCAATTATAAGCTCTAAGTAGGTTTGCCCTTTAATCCTTATATTTTTAGCCGTTAATGAAATAGTTGTGCATTGAGCATAATGTACCGCGTTCATTAAAATATTATCGAGTAGCTGTAAAAGGCGCGTTTTATCTGCTTGTACAGTTATATGTTTAGCGCTATTTAGTAGATAAATTTTTATATTATGTTGTTCAAGTATAGCTTGATACTTTTGCTCTACAGTGCTTAATAGTAACGCCATGTCAGTAGGTTGCATAGTGTAGTGCATGCCACCTAACTCTGCGCTATTGAGCATATGTAAGTCGTCTATTAAGCGTTTTAAATGCAAAGCTTCATCGTTAGCTGAACTGATATTTTTTGTATTCGGTTCGCGTATGCCAAGTAGCATAGCTTCAAGTTCACCGAGTAAAATGCTCATTGGCGTCCTAAGCTCATGAGAAATATTAGCAAGCCAGCGTTTACGTACTTGCTCGTCTTTAGCGAGTGTAAATGCAAGCGTATTAAAATCTTCGCTTAATTGGCCTAATTCGTCTTTTCGCTCAAGCGTAAGTTTGGTCTCGTAATTCCCTTGCGTTAAACGATGCATACCGTTTGCAATTTGTTTTACTGGACTAACTAAATGGCGAGACAATAAAAAGGTAACCAGTAACGTAAGCAGTACCGCAGCTAATGCAATAAACCATAAATAGTTAGTTTGCTGTTGTAAAAAATCAAGCTCATAGCCATCAACCAAGCTATCTCTTTTGGAAACCGCTAAGTAACCTACTATTTTATCGCCCACTGTAATTTCGGTTGTTATATAGTTTAGGTCGTTGAGGTATCTACCCACTACTCGTTGTTTATTTTCGTCAAGCAAAGCGTAGTGAGCAATATTTTCAGGTGGTAGGCGGCGCTCTCCCCCTAAACGAATATGATCGGGTGGCGGCCGTCGCATCATTCCCCCTCTGGGGCCTGGACCTTCTTGTAGTTTAGGTAAAAACTGGCTATTTTCTAATTGAGATTCAATAAGTGCTCTAAAATTTTCACCATCACTAACAATACGCTTCCACGACGGTGTTTTCTCGTATTGTTTAGATAGTTGCACAACAAGTGGCTCAAGTGCTTTGATCTCTTTTGCATTAACAAAATCAATTACGCCTTGACCAATACTCCATTGTATAAGTACCACTAGCCCTGCAATAACACTAAAGGTAAAACTAAATAGTATTAAAAAAAGTTTATTATGAATTTTCATTAGTGTGTGTTTTCAACCTTGCTAGGAAAGCTTTCAAATCGGTATGTTATAAACTCTTTGGTTTGGTCGTTAACATACAACGTAGCCACTATTTTTTTGCCTTGAGCGGTCCAATACATATGACCATGATTATTTAAAGTAACCGATATGGTATTTATACCACTTTTAAATAAATTAGCAGGTAAATGCAATGCATGTCCGTAAATTCGCTGTATTTTAACCCCGTTAATATATAAATGAGCATGACCCTGTAAAAAACCGGTACTGTCGTTTGTAGCCGCACTCATCATTTGTTGCATGTTCATTGCGCCCTCAGGAGGCACAGATAAATCATAACGCTGTGTATCCAACATTAAGTTGTAACCAGACATACTATCTTTTAATAACTCAAGACTTAATGCCGGAGTTAGTGCATCGCTTGGCACTGCGATAGGCATGTGACTATGATCCATTATTTCCTGCTGCGCAAAGAGCTTAAAGCTCAATAGCGCAGCAGTAGTTAGGAGCAGTGCGTATTTAAAATAACGCATAGTTACTCCTTACATTCCCGGTGGTGGACCCATTGTTTCGCCAGTATCACAGCGACCAATTGAGTTATCGGCTAATTGGCCTTTAAAGCGCGGCCCAATTTGATATGGGAACGAAGGTTGTAATTTACCATCGCTGTCTAGCGTTAGTGTTATATGGTAATGATACCCTTTGCCGTCATTAGTGTCGTGTCCGTTATGCTCATCTAATTGTGCACCAGTAACTGTTTTTTGTGCATAATAAAAATCTTCAAAATAATAACCGTCATCAGCGTTTAGTGTATTACCAGAAAGCGTCGTTACTTCTGCGCCAATAGCGGGGCCTGCATCACTTATTTGCGTACCTTGGCTTATATCGTATTGGTTTACTAAGGTACAGCTTCGCTCACCCTCAGTACCACAACCCCCTTCGCTTGTTGCTGCGCCATAATCACGCATTTCCCAGCCGCTTAGCGCAAGTTGTCCGTTACTTTCATAAGGACCGTAAAGCGGGTAGCCATCAGCTGCAAACCCATAAATAGGTGAATGTGCATCGCCATCATCTTCAAGTAAATCAGCTAAACAGCTCGTGTAAAAATGGTGATGATATTCACCGTTAGCAGCGTGGCCACCACATACATCAACATCGTATTGCTCAGCAATTGGCGCTAATGTATACCAAATATTATTACCGTAACTCATGCCATCGCCCCAGTTAAATATACTGGTGCCATTAACCATTAAGCCCACTGTACCTAAACCTGTTTCACAGGTTTCAGTGTCCGATAAGTCGGTAGGTGTTATGGGAAAATACGCCTCAACAGTTTGTTCTGTCGGGCAGCCTGGTCCCGGAGGCCAATAGCCTGCACCACCTGTGTCATCACAGTTTTCAGTACTGCTGTTATAGCCAATATCTTCACCAAACGAAATTATTTGCCCAACTTCTGCTGAAGTTACACCGTTATAAAAATCGGAAGCTGCACGCGGGCGGTTATTTAACGCGTCTACTTGGTCTTGTGTAAGCGTTACGTCATATTTAGGAATGTCGGTTGTTTGCACATACATGTATTCAACATCGGTATCGTCTTGTGCAACAGTAACAACCTCAACCGATTGCACGTCCTCAACCACTGCACCATTGTTTTGTATGTAAGTAGAGGTTGTATCGTTGTTAATTAACCAGCTGGTAAGTTTTGCACTATTATCAACTGCACCACTATCTGAGTCTGAGTCTGAGTCTGATGAAGCAATAACATTAACTATAACGGTATCTAAAACAACATCGTTTGTGCCGTCATCTGCACTGATTTCAAATACAAGTGCTTCATCGGTTAAAACTTCAGGTGCAACAAACTCAGTAGACGTTGCAGTACTTGAAGATAAGCTAACCGTAGTGCCCGATGTTTGTGACCAGCTAACAGATACGTCACCATCATCTTCAACCGTTGAACTTAAATAAACGGTATCACCCGCATTAACGGTTTGATCAATACCGGCATCAACTGCTGGAGCTATATTACTGACTGTTTCGCCTTCAGTCGTTGTGCTTGTTGAATCGCTGTTACATGCGCTTAGGGCGATACAAAGTGCACTTAATGCGAATAACTTAGCTACATTAGAAGTTTTTGTTTTAGAGAGTGTTTTCAATATTTGAACCTTTACATTAACGTTTAATAAAATAAAGTTAACAAGTAAAAGTGTAAACAATGTGCACAAACTAAGGAAGAATCACCATTAAGATTACAACAGCGGCCTTTTAAGCAAAAACTTATCTTTGGTTGTACTAAAGTAATCGCCGCCCATTTTGCCCACTGCGTTTAATAATTCAGGGTCAATATAGCCATTACTCATCACGCCATCGTTTATACAAATACCTACTACATCCAACAACATCATTTTTCCGCCGCCAGGCTCATTGGAAATACTAATAACCTCGCGTAGCTTACATTCAAACCGCACTTTTGAATCGGCAACACTTGGCGCGTTCACTAACTGACTTTTAGTTTGTGTGATATTTGCAGCATCAAACTCACTTACATCGCTTGGATAATTTGCACAACTTTGATTCATTTTTTCAACTAGTTCTTCACTTACAATATTAACCACACACTCTTTAGTTGCTAGTAAGTTACTGAGCGTATCTTTATTCTTTTTTATCACTTGGGTTTACTTGCGTAACACTTAAAACAGGTGGCTTGCAGCTAGCAACAGTAAAAAATGAATAAGGAGCGATATTTGCGATACCTTCACTATTTAATGTGCTTATCCACGCGATAGGTCGAGGGCTTATACCGCCTACTAAGTAAGAGTAAACATTTTGGTTGGTATTTTCGGTTAAATCTAAAAACATATTTTTCCTTTATTAAAAGTTACGCTGCAAATCTTAAAATAAGTTTATTACGTACAACATTCTAAAGCAGCAGCCATTTTTTAAAATATGCATGAAAAAATAAACATAGTCTGGTTTAAGCGCGATTTACGTCTTAGTGATCATCAACCATTAAAAAGTGCATTTAGTAATGGTTTACCTACCCTACTACTTTACAATTTTGAGCCATTACTACTTGAAGATGCCCACTACAATGAGCGGCATTGGCGCTTTGTATATCAATCAATAGTTGAATTAAATAATCAGCTAGCGCGTTTTAATGCACGCGTTTATATCTTTAATTTAGCTATGAGTGATTTACTTGAGTCGTTAAAAGCGCAGTTTGAAATAGTGAATATATTTAGCCATCAAGAAATAGGTTTAAACAACACCTTTGAGCGCGATAAAACAATAAAATTGTGGTGCCAGCATAACCACATAAACTGGCAAGAATCACAAACAGGCGCAGTTATTCGAGGCAAAAAAAATCGCGATAATTGGAATGAGCGCTGGCAGCAAACAATGCAAGCACCAATTGCAGTACCTGATTGGAAGAATATAAAAACAATTACCCTCAATAACTATCAAGCACCTGAGCTGCCAAGCGCTTACACGCAAGATCACGACAGCTTTCAGCAAGGCGGCCCTTTGCAAGCACGCACTGTAATGCAGAGCTTTTTTGCCGAACGGGGTAAAGGTTATCAAAAAGGAATATCAAGCCCAAGTTTAAGCCAAACTCATTGCTCTCGACTTTCGCCGTATTTAGCGTGGGGGAATATTAGCCTTAGGCAAGTGTATCAAATGGCAATAGATGAATATCATTCAAAACATCCTGATAAAAGAGGTTGGAAGCGCCCGCTTGCTGCGTTTGTATCTCGTTTGCACTGGCATTGCCACTTTATGCAAAAGTTTGAAAGCGAATGCTCTATGGAGTTTTTAGCCCTTAATTCGGGTTATCATGTATTTCCGTATCGCGATGATGAACATGTTAAAAACGATATTGAACGCTGGGCGCAAGGTCAAACAGGTATTCCAATTATTGACGCTTGCATGCGCTGTTTGAAAGCCACCGGCTACATAAACTTTAGAATGCGCGCGATGCTTGTGAGCTTTGTAACGCATCATTTAAATATAAGTTGGCAGCAAGCGAGCTTCCCTCTCGCTAATTACTTTTTAGATTTTGAACCAGGTATTCACTACCCGCAAATTCAAATGCAAGCCTCAGTAACCGGCATTAATACCATTAGGCATTACAACCCAATTAAGCAGTCGGAAGATCAAGACCCAACAGGATCCTTTATTAAAAAGTGGTGCCCCGAACTTGAAAAACTCCCTATTGAATACTTACATCAGCCGTGGCAGCAAACTCCGATGGAAGCGCTATTTAACGACTTTAAATTAGGCGAGGATTACCCAGAACCCATGCTTGATTTAACTGCAGCTTCAAAAGAAGCACGCGAGCGCTTATGGCAATACCGTGAGCGAGCTGACGTAAAACGCGCCATAGGGAAAATTCTTAGAAAGCACGTTGCAATTACACCAAAAACAAGCCAAGCAAAAAATAAAAACAACACTAAAAGTATTACTGAAAGTAACAATAAGGCTAAGTAAGTATGGCGCACAAAAAACTAAACTTGCCTCAAAAAATATGCCCTATTTGTAATAAACCTTTCGCGTGGCGTAAAAAATGGCAGCGCGACTGGGATAACGTTATTTATTGCTCAGAGCGCTGTAAGCGCAATAAACAGTAATCGAAATTAACTGGCGTCTATTTTGCAACATCATCTGTAATTAGTGCTTTTTCAGTCTTTATTTAAGCTTTTTTGTAAATAACGCTTATCTAATCTGAAAAGCTTACATTCAAGCAAGGAGAAGATGATGACGATTAAAAAAACGGCAAGTTCAACATGGTCTGGCGACATTAAAACAGGCAAAGGTAGCATATCAACTCAAAGTGGCGCGCTTAATAAACAACCTTATGGTTTTAATACCCGCTTTGAAGATGAAGCAGGCTCAAACCCTGAAGAACTAGTAGGTGCAGCGCACAGTGCATGTTTTAGTATGGCGCTTTCACTTGCATTAGGTGATGCAGGCTTTACTGCAGATAAAATTGATACTAAAGCCACTGTAAGCCTTGATGAAGTAGATGACGGTTTTTCGGTAACGCATATTGCTCTTGAGGTAAAAGCACGTATTGATGATATTCAAAATGAGCAGTTTCAGGCCCTATGTGAGCAAACCAAAAAGAGCTGCCCTATTTCAAAACTCCTAAATACCGAAATATCTCTGGATGCGGAACTTCAATCAACATTTTAACTATTTAGATTTAACTATGTAGATAGCCCTTTATAATAAACAAGCCAAGTAAGTTATTACTTGGCTTGTTTATTATAAAGAATTATTTTTAGGTTTATTCCTACTCAAAGTACTTACTAATAGCCCAATTCCCATCCCAAACGCTGGCCATACTACCCACATATAACTAGGTGAAGTCAGTAAATTTATAACGGTTAGTAAAGTTAAAATAAGTAAATATGTTTTAATTTTTTTGCCTAATGTAATTGTGCTGCTCATTTTTATTCTCCAAATAATGTATGCCACTATTATTGTTTTAATCAGCACCGTGCACAGCTGCTAAATGTCACTAAGTAATCTGACATTAGTCATCACTTTTCATTTAATTACATAGTTGTTTATTATGTATAAAAACATAAAAAACAATACTTTAATCTATTTGTGTTAGGATCTAATCTCAACTAACCTAAACAAACAAACATAAAAGGATGAGCTAAATGAGCGAAAAATCAAAAGATTGCGAAAAAGTGACATGTAGTAACTGTGCTGACGCTAACGATCTCGAATTTGATTTTTCTATGGCTTTTCAACCGATTATAAACTGTAAAACTAATCTTATTTATGGCTATGAAGCGCTGGTTAGAGGTTTAAATGGTGAGTCTGCTTATTCTATTATTTCAAAGGTGAATCAAGACAACCGCTATGCGTTTGATCAGCTTTGTCGTATTAAAGCCATTCAACTTGCTGCAAAGCTAGGCATAACATCAGTGCTAAGCATTAACTTTTTACCAAACGCTATTTATAAACCTGAGCGATGTATACGCACCACGCTAGAAGCTGCAAAAAAGTATAACTTCCCTATACAAAATATTATGTTTGAATTTACCGAAGTAGAAAAAATAGAAGACACCGCACACATAAAGCGCGTTGTTGATTACTATCAATCTCTTGGGTTTAAAACCGCGACTGACGACTTTGGCGCTGGTTATTCTGGTTTAAATCTACTGGCTGACTTTCAAACGGATATTATCAAGCTTGATATGGCGCTAATACGCGATATAAGCAACGATAAAAAACGCCAATTAATAGTAACTCATTGCTTAAATATGTTTCGCGACTTAAACATAACGGCACTGGCTGAAGGGATTGAAACCGTAGAAGAGTATATATGGCTTAAAAACGCAGGTGTTGAGCTTATGCAGGGGTATTTATTTGCTAGACCAAGCTTTGAAAACTTACCTGAGGTAAATTTTGGGGGACATAGGTGCTGATTAATACCCAGCACCTATTTTAAAGTTTATTGAAACTTAAGTAACTTACATATTACCCAGCTCTATCATCATCGCTGTGTACATGCGTAAATTAAGCTCTAGTTGCTCAATGGTCATAAATTCATGCTCTGAGTGACCCGTGTAACGCTTACCTGGCATTGAAGGACCAAACGATACTGCGTTATCAAACAGCTTTGCGTTAGTGCCACCACCAATTGATACAAAGTCAGCTTTTTCGTCGCCCGTAAAATGTTTGAAAATATCAAGCAGCTTTTGCGCATGCGGCGCGCCATCAAGTAGCATTGGTGTGCCAATAATTGTTTCTATGTTAGCAA
This sequence comes from Pseudoalteromonas sp. TP27, assembly GCF_056470645.1. Taxonomy (NCBI): domain Bacteria; kingdom Pseudomonadati; phylum Pseudomonadota; class Gammaproteobacteria; order Alteromonadales; family Pseudoalteromonadaceae; genus Pseudoalteromonas; species Pseudoalteromonas sp. TP27. The sequence continues at coordinate 68,402 of NZ_JARDAK010000015.1, forward strand.
GCGTTACATTGTTAGTGGCCTGCCAGTTAGCAAGTGCATCGTCAATTTGCTTTTGTAGTACAGCTTCGTCTTTACCCATAGGGCGACGCGCATTTACAGCAAGTGTTAGTGCATTCCCATCGCGCTCAATAACAGTCGGTGCTACCGTCATCGGGCCCATAAAGTCGTGCTTATAGGCTATTTCGCCAAACTGTTTACCGTGAATATCTAAACCAATTAATTGATTTACAAAGTCGATTAGCTCGCCGTCGCTATTATTTTCAAGCTCCACACCTTTAAATAACTCAGCTAAATAGGCAATCGCATTTATACCCGACTCTGGCTCTGATGAATGCGCAGACATACCTTTAACACTTATTGCTAAGCCATCACTTTTTTCACTAAAGTTAAACTCAACTTTATTTAATACTTTAGCTTTTGCTTTTAATGTATTAATAAGTGCAGCATCTGCATTATGCAGTACTAAGCTTGCATCTTCTGGAATTTGGCTTCTAAACGCACCGCCAGTTACATTTTTTACATACACACCCGTTTGTGGTGATGTTGCTGTAAATGTAGGGGCTATTAAGCTCCAACCTTTCTCTGCAACTACTACAGGGTATGATGCATCAATCGTTACTGCATATTTTGGTTGCTCATACGTTTTCATAAACTCCGTAAGCGGGCCCCAATCAGACTCCTCAGCCAAATAAATCATCAGCTCTATACGGTTATTAAGCGTTATGCCTTTATCTTTAATTGCCTTCATGGCGTAAAGCGCTGTCGCTATTGCGCCTTTATCGTCCTCAGTACCACGACCAACTAATTTACCAGGCTCAGACGTATCAATAATAAAAGGGCTTTGCTTCCATTTGCTAGCATTTGCAGGTTGCACATCGCCATGCGTTACTACCGTTACTTTTTCGCTTTGCTCGCCCATACCAATTAATACGGTGTACCCTAAATCTTGGTAGTCAAAGCCAAGCTCTGCGGCTTTCATTTTCAAAAGTGCTTTAAAGCCAATAAAATCTTGGTTTTGTGGCGTTTTTATATTCGCTTTATTAACCGTAGGAAAGGCAACTAAATTGGTAAGAGTGTGTATTTGAGCATTTTGGTAGGTATCTACTGCGTAATCGGCAACGCTATCAATATTTTTATTTAATTGCGCGTGAGCACCAAACGCAAATAAAGCAATACTGGCTAAAGCTAACTTTTTCAAAACAATTCCCATTTAATTAATAACTAAGAGTGGGAATTATAACGCTATGAGTTACTTACTTATAGCTCTTTACGCCAAACGCGCAGATTACTTAAGGTAAATATTTATATAGCAGCTTTTATGAGGATGACTGTATAATGCGCGACTTAAAATTAACAGGGCATTTAATTGTGAATCGTCGTAAAAAAATCGTCACTAAATTTCAAAAGAAAGATAAACGCACTAACGCTAAACTACACAAAAGCAACAAACCTGGTTATGTGTCAAAAGCTGAGCGCGAAAAACTAGCTGAACAAGAAAGTAATGAGCCACAGGTAATTCAAGAGTAACTTTACGTTACCTGTTGCTTTGATATTTTAAAATGGCAAAAGTACCGACCACTTATATAAACGACTACTGCTGTGGCAACTATAAGTTCAAACGTAGCTAAGTAATTAACTGCATCTACATATGGTATTAATAGGTTTATACTCTGCATCCAATCTGCCATTTTAAATAATGCAGTTGCCCCAATAACCATTGGAAACGTAAAAGCAGCGTAGCTAGGCGTAAAAGGTCTGCGTAATAATTTTATAAATAGCACATAAACAATCAGTGTTTTTATTATAGCTAATGTAAACACCCCCCCTACTATAGTTAGTGATGGGTTAGCTACTATATGAAAATATCCCGCTAACGTTAAACTGGCAGGCGCGGCTAAAATGGCAAGTGTTGGCTGTATTTCGTAGTCACTTTTTAATGCTAATAAAAAGCGATAAAACATAATTGGCAGCATAATACTGTACGTTGATATGCCAATAACCAACGCGCTATAAGCCAACCACGCTAATGTTGTATTGCCCGAAAAAGTAACATCTGCAATAATTATTCCCACCGGTGGCACGAACCAACTAGGCGCCATATCTTCAAAGTTAAACTTTTTTGCTCGCTGATATAAAAAGCTCACTAAAAACATGAGATGCAGCACAAAAGCTAAAACCCACATAATGTCGCCAGCTAAAGGATTAAATTGCCCCACTGAGTTTGAAATAACAAGATTTGCCATTGCAAATGTCGGGATCACACTTCCTGCAACGGGATGTGCTAAATCGGCTTTTAATAAATGAGGGTGTAGTAAAAACTTGGCTGTTAAAAGTAAAACTAATACAGAGGCGAGTAGCGCTCCCAAAAATTGCCCGTGATTATTTAAGTTAAAAACGTTTTCCCATGCCCACCCCATACTGGCAATGCCCAAAGCTAAACCGGCCATAGCTGTTGGCGCACCCATAACTTTATTTTTAAACTGTTTAAACACTGTATTTCCTAACCATTGGGTGATGAACAAGTTACTGCTTTGTTGTAAAATTAGTACAAGCTTTCCCAATAGAACGCTTTTTGCATACAAATATTTCATAAAATAAGTTTACGGCTTACATTATTAAAGCACATAAAAAAGCCATAACATGGTTATGGCTTTCGCTTTATTTTAAATTTGAATATGAGGTTATTTAAAACGCATAGCTAGCACTTATATTAAACGAGCGCCCCTGCCCTGCAAGCTGTTCAAACCCGTTGCTGCTATCTTGTTTAAGCGCTGCAATACTTACACCTCCAAGTGGGAGCTGGTAATATTCATCAAACACATTACTTATTTCAGCGTTTAGCGTTAATGCGTTCCATGTTGCTTTAGAGCTTAAATTTACCAAGCTATAACTGCCTGTCTGGTTTTCAAAACGATTATTGTCTACACGGCTTTTTGTATCTACCCACTGCCAAGACAATACATTTTCAAATCGACCTATTTGCTGGCTAATATCTAACTGAGTTTGCAATGGCTTAATTTGGTAAAGCGGTTGGTTAGTATCGTCTCGCTTGCCTCTGGTATTAGTAACATTAGCGTGTAACTGCCAATTACCTAAATTCTTAGATTCATAAATGTTGGCTGTTAAGTCTACCTTTGCACCATACAAAATCGCATCGACATTAGTAAACTGCAAAATGTTACGCGCTGTATTGTCCAAGTCATAACTATTAAAGCTTCTTACACTATCAGCATCAATATAATTGTTCACATCGGTATACCAAACATTGGTGCTTAACCGCCAACGCTCATCTTTAGCCGATTTAATATACGTGGCACTTATAGTATGGGCTGTTTCAACATCTAAATCGGGGTTACCAATATAACCGTTACCATCACCGTACCAGCCAATCATGGTGGTTGCCATAGTACTTACACCCCAACTGTATCGCTCATATAAATTAGGGGCGCGGTTTTTACGGGCAAGGCCAAATTGTAGCTCATCATAATTTGTTATTTGGTAGTTAATTAATAAATTAGCGTCAACTACAGTGTCGGTTTTATCTCTGTCGCCAGCATTAAAACTCTCAGCAGCAATTGTGTTATCTGTAGAAGTATCGCTCATAGCCATACCGCTCATGCTACTCATATCGTCCATATCCATCATGCTCATGCCATCGTTATAAGGCTGAACCTCACCTACTTGGGTATTAACACTTTCAATACGTACGCCTGCGTTTAACCACAGTTTTGTATTTATTTGGCTCTCGTATTCAGCAAATGCCGCTATGCGCTCTCGTTTGCCGTTATTTATATTTACGTAATCGTTTGGTCCCATCATGGTTGAGCCTTCAATACCTGGCCACCAATCATCAATGCTGTAATTAAAGTATTCTTGACCGAGTAAAATACTACTGTTTTTATCAAGGGCAATACGCCACTTTAGCTGTGTGCTTATATCTTGTGCATCGGTTTTCATTGGCATCATGCCTGTTTTTTCTTTACTGAAAAAACCCATTTCGTGCTTTACACTGTGCCAGTTAACCTGCCCTTCAAGCTCGCTGTTTTCAAAGGATCGTTTGTATTGAGCAATCGCACCGTAGCTGGTGTTATCGGTCATATCCATATATTGATTTGCAAACCCCTGATACGGAATTTTTTGGTGCGTTAGCTTTATAACTAATTGCTGTTTATCATCACGCATAGCTGCGGTTAAGCTGTGATTTTGTGCACGATACAACGTATCAAGCACTACATCGCCGTTACCATCTTCATAACTATCTGCATCGTTAAACGAGCCTTGATAGTTAAAACTAAACGTATCGCTTGCTAAACGAGCGCCTACGCCAAGTTTACGTCCGTTATCAACACTACTGTGTTTTGCCGACACATAACCCGAGTGCCATCTTAATTCACTGCTATCGCTGTACTGTGGTGAAATAGAATTAACGCTTATTACACCGGCAATATTATCGCCGCCCGCGCTTACTGGCGACACGCCGGCAACTACCTTGTAAGACGTAATTTGATTAGCCGATATATACGACAGCGGCGGGTTCATATGATTAGCACACGCAGCAGTTACATCCGCGCCATCAATTAACACTTTTACTCTATCGCCCATTAAACCATTTAAAACAGGTAAATTAGATACGCCACCCGCAGCCGAAAAATCGACACCTAAATCACTTAATAGCGATTCTGACGAACCAAGTGCTAAATGCTTATTTTGAGCATGTCCGTGAACTTCTATCACTTCTAAAGGTGTGTCGTCGGCAAATGCTAAAGGAGATAGCACGCTACTAATAAAAAATGCGACAGGGGTAAGTAAATATGTTTTTTGAGTTTTGCTTTTATAAACCATTGTTAATTTATGCCACTGTAATAATTGGCGTAATTATAGTATGAACTGCAAAAGCAAAAGCGCGACATATTGTCGCACTTTATCAATTTAGAATGATGTTAGATGTGTGTAATCGAAGAAGTTTTATAATAAACTAAACATTTAACTTTGCTACCGTTTGAGAAACAATATTTGCTCCGCGCTCAATTTCTTTAATAACCTCTGACACGTTAGCAATAAGCTCTCGCCCTTGCTCTGAAGAATCTGAAACAGATGTTATTTGCCTGGATATATCGTTAGTAAGCTCTTGGTTATTTTTAACAACTGTTGCTATTTCATTAGTTGAACTACTCGTACTGGCTGCGAGCTGCCTTACTTCATCAGCTACTACAGCAAAACCACGGCCGTACTCCCCAGCGCGTGCAGCTTCTATTGCAGCATTAAGTGCCAGTAAATTAGTTTGATCAGCAATACTGCTGATTGTAGAAACAATGGAACCTATTACAGCTGATTGTTCATTAAGGTTTTTAATTAAATCTACCGACTTAAGTACTTGGCTTACAATGGCATCGGAGTTTGCAACAGAACTTTGTAGTATTTCAGAGCCTTTTTTAGCTGTTTGCGCAGTAGCTAACGCCGATTCATACGCTATTGCAGCTGCCTCTGTTACTGCACTGTTATTATTAATTCGATCGGTAATATTTGATGCAAACTTAATTATTTTAATTACATTACCTTTGCTATCTAATATTGGATTGTAAGTAGCCTCAAGCCAAATTTCTGAACCATCGGCGGCAATACGTTTAAATTTTCCTGACTTAAACTGCCCCTCGGCTAACTCATTCCAAAAGCGTGGGTTTTTCTCATAAAACACTTTAGTACAAAACATTTTATGATGCTTACCTACAATATCTTTTAAGCTATACCCGATTGTTGTTAAAAAGTTTTGGTTTGCGCTTAAAATATTTCCTTCAGGAGTAAACTCTATCGTAGCTAACGCTTTATCAAGTGCACTAGCGATAGCTTCTTGCGCCTTTCGTTGTATGTAAGCTGCTGTAATATCAGAGGCTATTTTAATAACCTTAGTAACTACGCCGTACTCTTCTACCGGGAAGTAAGTCGCTTCAAGCCAGAGTTTATCGCCATTCGCTTTATATCTTAAAAACGATCCTGCTTTAGAGTTACCTGCCTTTAATTCTTGCCAAAATTTACTGTATTCGTTCGAGCCTGCATACTCACTTTCGCAAAACATACGATGATGCTTACCAATTATTTGCTCTTTGCTGTAACCAATGGTTTTTAAAAACAATTGGTTTGCGTCTAATATTATTCCTTCAGGTGTAAATTCTATATAAGCAACATGCTTATTAATTGCAGATAAAACAGACTGCTTTTGAATTAATTGAAGCTCCATTTCTTCAATTTTTGCGTTTCTTTTAGAAATACCAAACATATAAAAACCTTAAGGAGTAAATTAGCACTAGGGTTGTTGACCTAAAATTAGCAAATTAATGTAACATCAATATGTAATTATACTGTAAATATGAGCTTTAAATAGCCTTTCTGATAACATTTAATATCTTATAGGCGTCTGCTTTATAAATAGTTTTTTTATTTTATAAATGTTAAGTAGTATTTTATTCTAATTAACATTTTAAAAAGCTAACAAAACCACTAATTTATGCATGACTCTGTACTTTTTTTAACTTAAAATAACGCCCTCACAGATTACTCTCTCACACCAAAATTTAAGCATACACATGATATTTCCTATTCAGGATTTATTGTGCAATTTCATTTTTAAAATTAAACCTTAAGGGATCATCTATGACATCAGATGTAGCGTCGGCATCTAGTCAACTTAACAGAATCGCTATTTTACTTGTATTAGCGCTTGGCACATTTATTTTAGGATTATCTGAATTTTCGATGATGCCTATGCTGCCACTAATTAGCGAAACATTTGACTCAACGCCATCACAAAGTGGCTATGCAATTAGTGCTTACGCCATTGGTGTTGTTGTGGGTGCGCCTATTTTAATGCTCACTACTGCCAATATGAGAAAGCGAAAAGCATTGCTCATATTTATAAGCTTAATGTTTGTCTCAAACGGGTTAAGTGCGATGGCAACGTCGCTTGAGCAGCTGGTAATATTTAGATTTTTAAGTGGCTTACCACACGGTGCTTATTTTGGTGCGGCTATATTGTTAGCGTCGGATATTGCTCCAGAAGGTAAGCGTGCTAGCTTTATGTCAAAGGTGTTTATGGGCTTAACGGTGGCCACCATTGTGGGTGTACCAGTTGTAACACTTGTTGGTCAAAACCTGAGCTGGCGGTACTGTTTAGCTGGTGCTGCGGTACTGGCTTTAATTGCTTTTATTTTTGTTTATAAAGTAGTTCCAAATATTGATAATGCTAAACCATCTAACTTACTAAGTGAGTTTGGCGTACTTAAAAACAAACTGGTTTGGTCTATTTTGGGCATTGTAATTATTGGCTTTGGCGGTGTATTTTGTATTTATACCTACATTGCCGATACCATATTAGTAGTAACAAAAACAGCGCCTTATACTATTTCTATTGCTATGGTGATGTTTGGTATTGGTTGTACACTCGGTAACTATGTACTGGGTAAAGCTGCCGATAAATCTGCAATTAAAACCACTGGCCTTGCGCTTGTATGTACCATTGTATTTGCTTTTGCTTATGTAACAGCAAGCCACAATATTTGGATGCTTTACGCTGTTATCTTTTTTATTGGCTGCAGTGTAGGTTTAGCAACACTTATTCAAACACTATTAATGGATGTTGCTCCAGAAGGTCACGCTATGATCGGTGCTCTTGTACAGTGCGCATTTAATACTGCCAATGCTATAGGCCCTTGGGTCGGTGGAATTGCAATAGCACAGGGTGCTGCACCTAATCAAACAGGTTACGTAGCAGCTGCATTATTTTTAGGTGGTTTGGGTATGTGGCTACTAAGTTACTTACAACTAAACAAACCGCTGGTTAACTGAGTTCGGGTTAATTTAAAATAAAAAAGAGCCGCTAATTTGCGGCTCTTTTATTTTTTACAACTACAGTTAAGCGCTTAACGATGCCATATCAATAACAAAACGGTATCGTACGTCAGAGCGTTCCATTCGCTCATAAGCGGTATTAATTTCGTCAATGTTGATCATTTCGCACTCTGGTAGCACGTTATTTTCACCACAAAAGTCGAGCATTTGCTGTGTTTCTGCAATACCACCAATAAGTGAGCCTGCAATACGACGGCGACCCATTAACAGCGGCACCGTGTTTAGCTCTTCTACAGGGCCAACCTGTCCAACGATGATTAGTGCGCCGTCTATGTCTAATAAAGGGGTGTAGATTGAAAGGTCATGCTTAACAGGCACTGTATCAATAATTACATCAAAAGCCGACTGCGACTTTTTCATTTCATCATCGTTTGTTGAAACTAAGTAATGCTGGGCACCCAATTTAACGGCATCCTCTTTTTTAGATTCGCTACGCCCAACAACAGTAACAGTTGCACCCATCGCTACGGCATTTTTAACCGCCATGTGTCCTAAGCCACCGAGGCCAACAACTGCAACACGGCTGCCTTTTTTAACGCCCCATTTATGAAGTGGAGAATACGTAGTAATACCTGCACATAATAGAGGTGCAACGCGTGAAAGCTCTAAACTCTCTGGAATTGAAAGTACGAACTCTTCTCGTACAACCACACTTTTAGAATAACCGCCTTGGGTCATTTCGCCGGTTTCTCTATCCTTACCGGCATAAGTGCCAACCATACCCTCTCGGCAAAATTGCTCTTCGTTGTTGTCGCACTGATCGCAACTTTTGCATGAATCAACCATGCAGCCCACGCCAACAGAATCACCTTGCTTATATTTTTTAACGTCGCTGCCTACCGACATAACTTTACCAACAATTTCGTGCCCGGGTACTAGTGGATAGTCACTGCCACCCCAATCATTTCGTACGGCGTGTAAATCTGAATGGCACACACCACAGTATAAAATTTCAATTTCTACATCGTTATTTCGTAACTCGCGGCGCTCAAAAGAAAATTCAGTCAGCTCAGAACCTTGGCTTTTTGCTGCATATCCTACTGTTTTCATAATAACTCCATAGTTTGTAAAAATTTAAGTCAAGTTCACATTAACGTACAAGCCGTGAATACAAACTGACGCTAAAAACAAAAAAGCCCAACAATGTTGGGCTTTAATACGCTAATAACTTAATACAGGTTAAATCGTTTTATTTTTCAAGTAAGGTGTTTAGTTCATTAATAATTGAATGAATACGCTCAGCATTTTTACCTAAATCACTGCGCCCTACTCGTGATTTACTACGAATATCAACAAAACGTTGGCTGCCTTCATCTTTAATACGAATGACTACATCGTCTTTAAAACCAAACCATGTTGTTGTATCAGTCGCCTCAACAATACCCGTAGCCGTATTTGTACTTACTACAGCAAAACCAAGATTTTTAACTGCTTGCTCACTTGCTGTCATTAAATCAGCTTTAGATTGTGCAAAGCTTAACGTTGTCAGCTCAGGGTATGCTTTGCGTTGCTGTGCTGCAATTTCTTCACCCGCGTATTCTACTGGGTTAGATGCATTTGCACGTAGTGGCGCAATTGCTACAAATTTTGGTGGGTTAACTAAATCGGTTGAAATGTCATGAATTGCAGGTACGTCTTTAGCTTTGTTCATCATGTTAAGTGGCATAGCAATAGCCACAACCGAAAACACAAGTGCAATAACACCACTGCTTAGCGTTAATGTTTTACGCATAAATAACACTTGTACTATAAGTAGCACCAATGCAGCGCCACCAGCATAAACGCCAAATTTAAAACCCGCAAATGCAGTGCTAAGTTCAACAATTCCAAATTTATACAAAGGCCCTGGCAGTAGTACGAGTAAAAAAGCGATTAAACTAACTAAGCTCACTAAAATTTTCATTTTATGATTCCTATATTGTGTGTGATTTTTATTATTAAAACAGATAAGCACTATTAACGAGTAGCTTATACTGCTAACAAGTGCTTTTAGATTACTATTAGCGACTAATTACACAAAAAAGTCCAATGTTGTGTGATCAAAGTTACTCAAGCTTGGAAATATATCAACAAGCTCCGAGCTTGGCACACCAAACCACTGGGCTAATGTGGCAAAGTATTGCTCATTAGCAACACTTGGTATTAAACGTCCGCCACCGGTATCTTGTGGGCCGTCTAAATGTTGGCTTAGTAGCTCACCATATATATTGCCACCTTTTACAGCGCCGCCCATTACTATTTGATTTCCTGCCCAACCATGGTCAGTGCCATTGCCATTTGAGGTAAGCGTACGACCAAAATCAGACATAGTAAATGCAGTCACTTTATCAGCCATATCAAGCTCTTTCATTGCACTATCAAACTCACTTAACCCTTGAGCTAGCGTATTTAATAAAGCTGGATGCGTTGTTAATTGGTTGTCGTGCGTATCAAACCCACCCATAGAAACAAAAAACACTTGGCGCAGAGTACTCAATTTTGCCTGTACGCTAATTGTTTTAGCAACCGCTGCAAATTGCTCACTAAGGCTATTATCGCTAAATGGGGTAATAATAACGTGCTGTTCATTGCTTGAGTGTTATTTATCGCACTTGTTAAACCATTCGCGTAAGCAGTACTTAACGGATGACTCGTATTGCCTAGTAAACGGTTCATAATAGAAGTTACATGTTCACTACGTGGTTGATACCCGCCAAACGCGTTAATACTACTAATGCCACTTTTGTTAAGTGCAAATTCATCCTGTAATTCTAAGCGTTCTAAAAGCCGTGCACCCCAGCTACTGTTAAGCGATTGTTTTTCTCAGCCATACATCCAAGCAACTTGTTGATCGTTATGCGAAAATAAATGCTTAGGCAAACCTATTGTTTTATTTTTGTAGTCACTTAATGATGTAGGATGTCGCTAGGAATATCAGCGACTGACAAAATGGGGATTTTATTTCCGTTAACGGTTGGCGTATCATCTGAGCCTGAACCACCACAAGCGCTTAGTATAAAAACCGAGCTTGCGATCAGATCAAATTTATAATGCTGTAAAGTCGTCATCATTTGTTAATTAAGGTACGTTAGTGTGTACCGAGTTTAATGCATTTATTGAAACACAAAATTTACAATTTAACTCTTTATTTTTTGTAACCGAATCATGAACGCCCCATTAATAATGCATTAGCTGCAGGGGTAAACAGCCAGAGCTTTATTATTTATGAAAACAGAAATTCGCTATCGTTTTGAATATTCACAAGTTGCTAACCGGTTTTTACACGAGCTAAAAAACTGGCCAGTAAACGATGTGAAAACGCGGCTTTTTAATGGCGGCGACAGTGTAAAAGTAACATACGAATACGACGAAAGTGGTTTTGATTACACCTCAGCCGAGCTCGACGACCTAGCAGAAAAGCATGGCGGAAAAGAAGTTTAAATCCAATAATAACAAGGTATGGAGCCATTTTTCTTGGCGAACGCCGCTAAACATCAATATTGATAATGCGATCAGTAAATGTTTCATAAATATATCTTTATTGGCTTTATTAGTTATTCGTGATATTTGCGGATCATCGCCACTTTGCCGTTTTCAATTTCGATTACTTCCATCATTACTGATGTATATTCTATTGGTTGCTGATTTTGCGGATGAACACCTTTTACATCGTTTTTATAACGAATAGCAAAGCCTGTATCGTTAAACACAAATGTATTAAGCAGTGTGCTTTCAAACAATGTGTGCGCACCTAAGTAAAAGCTCATGCCTTTGCGCATTTGCTTTTTACCATCAGGAGTACGTGAGTCATCGGGTTGATAAGGAATATGCTGATTACCAATATCATCAGTTAACAATGCAAGATAAGCCTCAAGCTCTTTAGTACCTGCATTAGATGCTTGTGTAGCGGTCATTTTTTTATAGTACTGCTGCGCAAACGCATTTAAGTCGAGTGGCTTTTCAGCATAAGCCGAAAAAGCAGTTACCAAAGCCAAACCTAACGTTAAAAGTAGCCTCATTACTAATTCCCTGTAGTTAAAAGTATTGATTCATTTATAGGTACATTATATTAATATGTTCAATAATAAAACAAATAACTTTAAGTAATTAATACCAATTGCATTAAATTAGTGTTCATTATAGCGCTAAGAAAATAGCGTAATAACAAGGCAAAAATTACGACATATAGTTGTTCTATATGAATAATTTTTAACGCAGTGAGTGCGCTATTTAATACGATAAAATGATCATGCTTTTAATAAAATTGGTATAATATCTACATTTTGCTCTTTACTCTATTCGTTGCAACGCTGTTGGCTGGGTCGTCTGGCCAAAAATGTTTAGGGTAGCGGCCTTTCATTTCTTTTTGCACATCGCGATAACTGCTAGCCCAAAAATGCGCTAAGTCTTGAGTAAGTTGCAGTGAGCGTTTACCTGGCGATTGTAATTCCATAAGCAGTGGCAGTTTACCGTTGGCAAGCATAGGCGTACTCGTCAAACCATATACTTCTTGCATGCGAACGCTCAGTTTTGCGGGGCCATCAAGCTGATATTCTATTTTTACATTTGAGCCACTTGGCACCTTTAAACGCAGTGGCAGCAGAGCTTTTAACGTCGTTTGTTGCTGCCAATCAAAGCAGTTTTGTAATGCCTCAAAGTAGTTAAACTTTTTAAGCTGCGTGAGTGTTTTAATATCTTCTAAAAACACGCCTAGCCACTGCGCTGCATTTTGAATAAGTTGTTGCTCGCTTATTTGTGGAAATTTATCGGGCAATAACTTACTTGCCAAGCTCATGCGTATTAGTAATTGCTGGGCATCAGCTTGCTCGTTAAATAATGCAAAGCCTTGCTTTGCAAATAAGTTAAGCCACGCTTTGGCACGCTCGCTTTTGTCTAATTTGTGTTTACTAGGCTGACTGGTAAGCGTTATAGCACCAAGCTTTACTTCATCTTGATGAATAAAGCGTGCGGCTTTTTCGTCAAATTCGCAGCGAGTTAGTTCGCTAAATAAATGCGGTAAATAATCTTGTAACTCAAATGGGTTAAGCGCGGTGGCTGCAAATATACGCCCGCCTTTGTGCCCGCCCATAGTTGCAATGGCTAGGTAGTCGTCGTTGTGCCAGTAATCGGCATTTAATTCAGCCCCTGCACCATTGGCAAGTAAGTAACCATTACCGCGCTTTTTAGCAATACGATCGGGATAAGCAAGTGCCACCAGCAAACTTAAATGTTCTGTGTTCAAATCAGCATTTGACTCTTTTACTTTTAAGCGGCTTTGCCAATATTTTAACTGCTGCTTAAATACCGGATGCGGTCGTTGCTGTTGGCTATGAAGCGCTAAACTCAACTCGTTTGCACTGTTTACTCTACTCTCAAGTAATGACACTAAATAAATAGCAAGGCGATAAATACCTGTTAACTGCGTATCAAGCATATGGGCTTTTAGTAGCATATGCGCCAAGCGAATATCAGCACCAAAACCTAACATTTTACTGCCAAGTGGTGTGAGCTTGCATTTGCTATCAATAGCTTCAAGCATGTTAAGCAAGTTGCTTGCCTGTACACATTGCTGCTCAGTAGGTTTATCGAGCAAAGTTAATTCATCAATACTGGCACCCCACTGCTTTGCCTCAAGCATAAGTTGGCTAATGTCTGATGTTAGTATTTCGGGGTTGTCGTGGCTATTGCGCCGCTCAAAGGTTTGCTTTGAGCCAATTCGATAAACAATGCCTGGCTCTATTCTCCCTGCACGTCCTGCGCGCTGCACAGCAGAGGAGCGCGATATACTTTGTGTTGTGAGATCAGTAACCCCTGTTTTTAAATTAAAGGTCGCTGCACGGCGCTTACCGCTGTCAATTACAATGCGTATGCCTTCAATTGTTAAACTGGTTTCGGCTACATTGGTGGTAAGCACGACCTTGCGCATACCATTTGGCGCGGGAGCAATAGCGGCTTGCTGATTGGCTTTATCTTGCTCGCCAAATAACGTTGCTACTGTGCAGTTACCGGGTAAATCGTTAAGTGCTTGCTGCACCCGTAGTATTTCAAATTGCCCAGGTAAAAACACCAATGCGCTGCCTGTTTGCTCATTAAGTGCTTGTTTTATTATGCTAGGAATTGCATCAAGCCAGCGGCTTTCATCTTTTATGGGTATGTATACTTCGTCTATTGGGTAGCTGCGACCATTGGATTGAATTACAGGGCAATCAAAAAAAGCAGTGTAACGCTCAGTATCAAGCGTTGCCGACATAAGCATGATGGTTAAATCTTCACGCAGTGCACTTTGAGTTTCTAAAGCAAAGGCAAGTGAGGTATCGGCTGCAATTGAACGTTCATGAAATTCATCAAATATAAGTAAATCTATATCGCTTAATTCGGGGTCGTTTTGCAGCATGCGCGTTAGCATGCCTTCGGTGACTATTTCGAGGCGCGTATTAGCGCTTACTTTACTCTCGCCCCTAATTCGCAAGCCCACACTTTGCCCTACACTCTCGTTTTGGCACTTTGCTAAATAACTGGCAATATTACGTGCAGCTAAACGACGCGGCTCTAGCATTACAATACGTTTAAAATGCCCATCGCGCATAAGTTGTAGTGGTAACCACGTAGATTTACCCGCACCAGGCGGCGCTTGTAATAACGTAATAGGATTACTTTGTAATGTAGTAACGAGTTGTTGATATATGTCTTGAACCGGCAGCACAGCTATTTACCCTAAATTGCTTTGCAGGCATTGTAACAAAAAAAGGTATTAGTAGAGGGGAGAATGATAATGCTCCCGAAAAACAATTAAATAAATGAGTATAAAAATAATGCTAAACTACTCATAACGTTGGCGGATATAAGCCTGGCTAACCATCTCATCCAATACTTTTTCTTCTTGTTTATTGGTATAGCTTTGTTTAATCGAAACTCTATTTTTTACTATTCCTTCAATTCCTTTATTGAAGGTCATTTGCTTTAAACAAGCTTGTTGCTGTCGCAGCTCATCCTGTTGAGAATCCTTCAAGCGTGTACTTTGTTGATTAGACAAACCACTAAGAATCCCTTTCATTCCAGATAGGTTTTGTAAACTAATAGCTGATTTCATCTGTCTGCTTTTGTCCATACTATTAATATGCAATTGCAGTTGAGCTAATCGTTGTTGTTCTTCTAAACTTTTTAACTGCAATTGAGTTTGTTTAGCGAGCATAAGATCGAGTTTATCTTTTTGTATAACTAAGTACTTATTTAACATTCAGCTTACTCATCACTTCATTTAATTGTGTACATGATTGAATAAAGTCTACTTTTTCATTAAGACCTTGGCACAAAAATGATTCAATTTCAGGGTAAAGTGCAACAGCACTATCAAGCTCAGGATCTTTACCCGCTTGATAAGCACCCAGAGGAATTAGCTCATGTACTTGCATATACCGACTATATAATTTTTTTAACTTATAGCAGTATTCAAGTTGTTCTGGTGTAACAATATTGGGCATAACACGGCTAATAGATGCCCCTATATTTATTGCTGGGTAATGACCTTTTTCAGCTAATGTTCGATCAAGTACTATATGGCCGTCGAGTATTGCGCGAGCATTATCGGCAATTGGATCTTGTTGATCATCTCCCTCAGCAAGTACGGTATAAATCGCCGTCATTGACCCTTTGCTTTTTTCGCTATTACCTGAGCTCTCAACAAGTTGTGTAAGCTTGCTAAATACCGAAGGTGGGTAACCTTTTGAAGCAGGTAATTCACCTACTGATAAACCAATCTCGCGTTGAGCCTGTGCATACCTTGTTAGAGAATCCATTAACAACAATACATTTAAATTTTTATCTCTAAAAAAAGCAGCAAGACGATGACTTAACTCAGCAGCTTTAATACGCAATAAAGGCGAATCATCCGCTGGGGAAGCAATAACAATCGCCTTTTTTAAGCCTTCTTTACCTAAACTTTGTTCAATGAATTCTTTAACTTCCCAGCCACGCTCACCTACTAAGCTAACGATAACAACATCAGCCGATGTATATCGTGTCATCATACCTAAAAGCTTACTTTTACCAACACCAGAGCCTGCAAATAAACCTAACCGCTGCCCTTTTCCCACACTAAACAAACTATTTATTGCTCTTATGCCAACATCTAAAGGCTCGGTTACACCTTTACGCTCTAAAGGTGTTAGTGAATAATCTTTCGGTAATTTAGATAAATTAACGCTCTCGTCTTTATCTAAATCGCCTAAGTTGTCGATTGGTTGCATTTGCGCATCAACAACACGGCCAAGTAGCTTTTCAGAAATAGCGATTGTAGAAACTTTAGCAGCAGGACGTACTCGCCCCCCAGAGCATAAATTTTGCGCCTTTTTCAAAGGCATTAAATACGCTTCGTCTTGGTTAAAACCAATAACCTCTGCGTCATACCAAATCCCATCCACGCTCTCAACTTGGTACTTTTCGCCAATAGCAAATTGGCCGCCTGTGGCAGTTAAAGTTAAACCATTAACTCGAATGAGGCGACCATAGCTTTGAATTAAAGGGGGTGGTGTAAGTATGTCTAAGGCTGATTTTAAACGGGAATTTAAATCACTGTTCATCTGAATCATTTCTTAGTATTTCAGGGATAATAGTATCGAGCAAACTTTGTAAACGCTGAGAAAAAGAAAAACTATGGGTTTGCTGTTCAGCAATTAACTCGACATCTCCAGAGGTAAGTTCATCATCAAATTGAATCGGTATTGCAAAGTTTTTTAATACAGCTGAATCTAGCCATTCTTTATCCGCTGAAGAAAAAACGATCTTTGTAACAACATCTCTATCTGAAAGAAGTTCTATCGCTTTCTCTACTAATTTCAGTCTTATTTCAGGCTGTATTTTAAGCTCATTATCAATGACAAACTCAGCTAACTTAGTAATTATTTGAGTAATATCATTTTTTAAATCAGTAGAAAGTGCTAATAGTTCGTTATTAGTTTTTTCAAAAATCACATTAAAGTGATCTACTAATATTTTTTTTTCAGACTCTAAGCGCTCATTGACCAAAGTTTCAACCTTGGTCTCAATTTGTTGTTCTAAATTATTTTGTTTATCTAACGCGCCCTGCTCAAGCCCTTTTTCATATCCACTTTGCCAACCAGCACGTTCAGCAGCTTCCAAACGCTCATGGAGCGTTTTTTGCTGCTCTATTTTGTTTAAAACAGGAAAACGAAATGCTTCAGTCATAATTATCCTGCAGTTTCTTCTTGATACAAGCGGTATTCTATTTCCCCTCGCTTAGTCATATCTCTTACTATTGACATGATCTCTTTTCGGGCTGCTCTAACTTTACTTACAGGCTGAGATGTCAAACCTTCAATCTGCTGCTGGTAAACTTGAGCCAGTCGCTTAGGTAAAGAACCTAAAACTCTTTCAAGAAGCTCACTCTCAGCACCTTTTAATGACATAACCCATAACTCATCTGGAATATCATTTAACAACTGAGTTAATGTTTCATCTGTTTGTTTCGCCAAACTATCGAAGTCATACATTTTCTCTTGAACTTCGTCAGCAACAGTACTGTTGTGCTTTTTCATCATTTCGATAATTTGACTCTTATTACCGTTATAACGATTCATAATTTCAACAGCTTTATCTACGCCGTTAACTTGAGCTCCCACTTGGCGCCCAACGAATTCAATACATGCCTCTAGAGTTAAACGAACATCATCAATTACATGTTCGCTAACTTCCCTTAAGCTGGCAATCCTGTAAAGTAGATCGTCATGCTTCGATTCAGGAAATAAAGCGATAATGGCAGAGGCTTGCTCTGGCGGTAAAAAAGCTAAAAATAAAGCCTGCATTTGCACATGCTCTTGTTCAAGAAAACGAACAATAAGCTCAGGAGGGATCCACTCTAAACGACGTAAATCGTCGTTCATAGCTCCACCATAAATATCATCAAGCATTGTTTTGGCTAATTTTCGACCGACTGCTTTATCCAATGCTTTTTCTAAATAAGCCCTAGATGCACCATTAACACCGCTTTCATTTCGGTAGCAATCAAAAAATTCACCTAAGGTAGAGGCAACTTCTTTTTGAGTAACGTTAGAAATTTTAGCCATTCTTTCTGAAATAGCTTGAACTTCCCTACGACCGAGCTTGCGAATAACACTGGCTGCATTTTCTTCGCCCATGCTTAACAATAAAATTGCCGCTCTGTCTAATGCCGGTAACGGTGTTACCTTATCAAGCTTTTCTTGATTCAATTTCAACCCCTTGCTCTACCCAATATTTTATCACTGATGTAACACGCTCAGTCTCTCTACTCGCTAAAAGCTGCATGTGAGCAATCTGCTCTTCAAAATCATTACCTATTTGAGGAAGTGATATAGCCGAGTGTTCAACATTTGAGTCTTTAGAGCCTAAACTATTTACTTTTGCACTAGAGCTAATTGCGTCATCAAGTGGAGTAATTTTCCTATCTGTAACATCATTAGGTCTTACATTATTTAAGTCTTGAGCTGGCGATGCTGCCAATTCAGACGCACTCTTACCTTTAATCAAGTGGTTAACTAAAGGACGAACACCAAATAGAATAAGTAAAAGACTAATTAATGTACCGAAAATATAGCGAGCATACTCTCTGAATTCTGGCATTTGCCACCATTCAAGTCCTTCACCAGGGGCTAATACTTTTTCTTGCACAAACGCAAAGCTAGTTATATTAAACTGATCCCCTCTAGCCTCGTTATAACCCGTCGCCTTTTTAACCATTTCACCTAATGATGCTAAACGTTCATCTGTCCAGCCTGCATCTTCTAAAGATGCACCTTCATTAATAAGTACAGACAAGCTCATTGATTTAACTCGTCCTACTTCAAATTGTGTATGAGTAACAGAACGTCCATTTTCAAATTGTCTATTACTCTCACTTCTTTCTGAAGTTCGCTCGTTATCCTCACCTTCGGCTTGTGCATTTGGCACCGGAGGCTCATTTGCTAGAGAGCCAGGAATACCAGCTGCAAATTGGTCTAAGGTTGTATCTGACTTTACAAATTCTTGTTTTAACACATTTTGAGGATCGACAAGCTCTTTGGTTTCCTCTACGACACTAAAATCTACATCCGTGGAAACTTGAATTCTAAAGTTATTCTCACCCAATATAGGCAATAACATTATTGATGCTCTTTGCTCAATATTTCGTTCAACCTTCTGTGTAAATGCTAACTTTTTATCTGTTTCTTTGCCCACTGGGCTATTATCAAATAAATCACCACTTAACAATTTTCCACGTTGATCAACCACTGATACCGATTTAGGATTTAAACCAGGAACACTGCCTATCACTAAAGCGATTATTGCCTCTACTTGCTCCGGTTTAAGCTCATGTCCAGGCGCTAAATCAACCATAACTGAAGCGGCGGTTTTTTGTTCAGCGCGCCCAACAAATAGACTGCGTTTTGGAACAGCTAAATGCACTCGGGCATTTCGAATGCCTTGCATATTAATTATTGTTCGAGCGAGTTCACCCTCTAATGCATGCTGATACTGCATTGATTCAATAAATTGACTAGTTCCCATTGAAACTTTATCACTAATGTTTTCCATACCTTCTGGCATAGAAGCTTTTATACCCCTTGCCGCAAGAGTAATCCTTGCATCAGCCAACTTCTCTTGCGGAACCAAAATATTGCCGCTATCAGTATCAATACGAAATGTTATTTCTTCAGTATCTAAAATCTCAAGAATATTAGCTTTATCATAACTCTCTTGGTTACCGTAAAGAGGTACGTAATTTTTTGCTGATGTCCATAATATTAATACGATTGTCGCTGCTACAAGCGTTGCTAATAATGCTATTGTTGCAATGCTTCTATCACTACCAGCATTGAAGTTTAATTTATTAGAGAAGTTCACGACTTTTTCTTTTAACTTCATGTCGTTGTTATCTAATTCTGGAACTTTAGTTAATTCGCCCTTCATCATCAGCCTCTAGAGTGACATTCGCATTACATCATCAATACCATTGAGCACTTTATTTCGCATTTCCATAAGCATCGAAAAGCTTAAGCTTGCTTTTTGACTTGCGATCATAGCACCAACAACATCTTCACTTTGTCCCGTATCAACGGCTTTCATCATATCTCCAGCGATATTTTGCTGTTCATTTATTGATCGAACTACATGTTTAAAATCTTCACCTATATTTACATTTTCATTGGGGATTATATTAGGCTCAATTCGATCAGGTGCAGCTAACTGCTGCATTTCCATCATTTTACCAAGCATCAATCGTTGACTTTCAATTGGGGACATTAGAGTTTCCTTTAAATTATGCTATTGCATCTATATCAATGCCGTATTCACGCATAGCGGCAAGTTTGTATCTTAATGCTCGAGTACTCACTCCAAGCGCGTCAGCTGTTTGAGTTCTATGTCCTTTAAAGCGACTTAGTAAACTATAAATATAATCAAACTCAGCTTGTTTCTTATTTTCTTTTAATTGAGATGAGCAAAATGTAGCGGCAGCAGGTAAACAGTGAGGTAAGTTGAGATCGTCAGATTGAATCTCTGCACCACGAGCCATAACGAGTGCTCTTTGCATAACATTTTCAAGCTCTCGTACGTTTCCAGGCCAGTTGTAACAAAGCATAAGATCTTCAGCTTGTTTACTAATATGATACTCAGACGACCCGTATTTCTTAATGAAATAATGAGCCAAAGGTAAAATATCGTCTGTTCTATCACGAAGTGCTGGCCAACTAAGGGGTAGTACATCTAATCGATAAAATAAATCTTCTCTGAAATACCCTTTTTCTACTTGCTCTCTTAGTACTTTATTAGAAGCAGCAATAATCCGTATATCTAGATTAACTTTTTGATGACTTCCTAACCTTTCAACTTCACGTTCTTGTAAAACACGCAGTAACTTTGCCTGTAAATCAAGTGGTAGCTCAGTTATTTCATCAAGTAGTATTGTTCCTCCATTTGCAAGTTCAAATTTACCTGCTTGGGAGTTAACTGCTCCTGTGAATGCGCCTTTATTATATCCAAATAACATTGACTCAAGCATGTTCTCTGGTATCGCTGCACAATTGACAGCTACAAAAGGTTTATCTTTACGTTCTGAAGCTTTATGAATGAAATTGGCTAACTTTTCTTTACCAGTGCCTGACTCTCCACTAATCAATACACTTGCTGATGTTTGTGCCGCTCGATTAGCTAAGCGTAGAACTTGTTGCGACCTCGTCGATACAGCAATTAAATCTTCAACGCCGTGCTTCATTGAATTAGCATTACGGATTGTATTTTTCAGTTGTTGCTCAAAAAAAGGCTTTAATAAATAATCAACTGCGCCACCAATATTTATAGTTTTCGACGCAATTTGGCTCTGCGAAGAATCAACAAGAGAGACGACTTGAGTAATTGGACACGTTTTACGGATAAGTTTAATTAACTCAACTAATTCAATGTTTTTAATATCCGCGTCAACAAAAATAAGCTCTGGTTTAATACTAATACAATGGCTTACTGCTTCAGCAATAGAATTGGTATGCAAAAATCTAAAGTTTTCAGATATAACGGTTTCTATAAACTCAATATTCGGCTGCTGTTCACTTATCCATAAAAGGTACTTTTGGCTCATTTTATCTCCTACAAAACACATTAATTTGAATGTCGAAACAAACGAATCAAAACACGACGATTGGACGCTAATCCTTTTTCTGAATTTTCGACAATAGGATAACGTTGACCATGAGCGCGCACTTCTAACATACTTTTAGGCAAACCAAATTCTACTAATCTTGAGGCTACATCATCAGCTCTTTCTTTTGAAAGTAGACGATTCGCTAAAGGAGAACCAACATTATCAGTGTGCCCATCAACCATCACTTTAGTTACATCTTTATCTAGCGAAACGTAACGAACAAGATCCTTTAAAAAATCTAAATCGTCTTGCTGATAAACCGTACGTTTACCTGTTTTAAAGTGAATTTCATGATCTCTTGCCTGCTTCCAAGACAAAGGCGATAGGTTAGTTAAACAATGTTGATATTGCTCAATAACATCACTGCTGAAAATATTTGTAAATATAAGGCGTAATTGTTCATCTCCAAAACCTATAATACTATCAAGCCAACCACCTTGTTTTATTACTCTTAGTAAGGTGCTTTCGTTAATATCGAATGTAGCCGTATTATTTGTAATATCCGAAGTGAATAAATTAAGTTGCGGAGGGGAAATATTTTTCGACTGCCAATCAGCTTTTTTAGAGTAGACTTGGACATCAGTTACCGTTTTATCTGGTATTAGCCATTTAACAACTAGTTTTTGGGGTTCTGCAGGAACACGAACAATTTCTACAGATGCGAAGTTGTCAAAAGTTTGACCCAAGCGACAAGAAAAAGAACTTTCTTGTACAGACCATAAACCTTTTTCATAAGTTTGAGTAAAAACTTGTTCTTTTGCTGCAGCTTCATTAATTGTGGCAATAAAAAACAGACAACAAACTAAAAGTTTAATTGATGTGAAAATATGACTCATGAGTATTCCATACAACCTTGAACAGACCGACTAGGCCCTATTTAATATAAACAGCGAAATGTATAAAAATACATTTATAGTATTAAACGATGTCGCTAAGTTAATGTAGCCCCACGATCTTAGTTATCCCTTAGACTGGTGGCTTTGCGTCCTACACTTTCGTGAAGTTTGCTATTTAATTTACTTTATTGCACTTACTAACTGAACACTCAATAGCTTGATGCTAACCCATAAGGGCTACTTAATTTTTTAGGTTATAGTTAATTAGAACTAAATGCAACCATAATTGCATTTAGTTCATTACTTGTTCAGCATAGTCAATAAACGAGATCAACCTAATGACCCGAGAACATTAACTCTCACAAAATCTGGAATTTCGTTATAAGAGAGAACAACTAAACCACCTTTTGTAAAACTTTTCGCATAGCGAGCAAGCAAAGGCCTCAACTGAGGAATAACGATTAAAACAGGAGTAACTCCCCTTGTTTTCATGTCATCAACAAGTAAAGGCATCATCCGTTGAAATTGCCCTAATAAATTAGGATCAACAGGAAAGCTATCTAGTGCCACTTTCCCTGCCTGCATCGCTTGATCTAGTGAACTTTGCATTGTACTTTCAAGCTTTTCATCAAGACTGTAAGCGGCAAGCTCTTCTTTATTACCCATCACCTGTTTAACTAATACATTTTGTAATGCGCAGCGAACATCAGAAACCAATAAAATAGGATCTTTTGTTACTTCAACACTATCAATTAAAGTGCCTGCTATAGTCACAATGTCTTTAATACTAATATGTTCACGTAGTAATAACCGAATAACTTTCAGCTGTAAGTTAGTCGATAATGATTTTTCAAAAGTTTCAGCCAGACTAGGTGAAATTTCTTTCAATCTATCATTTAATCTCTGAACATCTTCGTAACTAAACAGCTCATCTAAGTGTTCTTTAATAATCTTACCTGTATGAGTAGCAATTACCGTACCAAGATCTACAACTGAATAACCCATATTTAAAGCTTTAGCTTTGCTATCATCTTTAATCCAAACTGCTTCTAGTCCGTAAGCCGGATCGGTTGTAATTTCTCCGTCTAGAGTTCCATAAACATCTCCGGTGTTTAAAGCGAGTAGTTCTTTGGCATTTAAAAAACCGTTTGCAACGGGAACGCCAGTTAGGTTAACTTTATATTCTTGAGGATTTAGCTTTAAATTATCTTTAATTCGGATTTCAGGTAATAAAAACCCTAATTGCTCCGACAGGTTTTTTCTTACACCTCGCAGAGTTTTAACCAGTTCCTCGCCTTTATTTTTATCAGCTAAATAAACAAGCCTGAACCCTAACTCCACTGACAATTTATCGACATGAGAAATGTCTCCCCACTCTAAACTGGCTTGTTGTTCACTTAAAATAGAGTCAGTTATTTGTTCAGCTTCGAGCAGATCTGTTGTGGGGAGTGACCTTTGTAATCGCCAAGAAACATAGAGTAAGGGAATTGCAAAACCCAAAAACGCCACAGTAGGCATGCCTGGTACTATGCCCAGGACTACCATAATTAAAGCTGCGGTAAAAATAACTCGTGGAGATGCAAGCAATTGTTTACCAACTGTTTCACTCATATCCCCTTCATCGTTCATTCGCGTAACAATGATAGCCGCCGCTACAGCAAGTAAAAGTGAAGGAATTTGTGCTACAAGGCCATCACCAATAGTAAGTAATGCAAAGCGCTGAAAAGCTTCAGCTAAACTAAGACCATGCTGGAATGCACCAATAGAGACACCACCCAGTAAATTAATTACTAGGATGATTAAGCCTGCAATAGCATCTCCTCGAACAAACTTTGACGCACCATCCATAGAGCCGTAAAAATCGGCTTCTTGGGCAATTGTTGCTCGTCTTTCTTTTGCTTGCTCTGGACCTATTAATCCTGCATTTAAATCGGCATCTATTGCCATTTGTTTACCTGGCATTGCATCTAATGTAAAGCGAGCTGCAACTTCAGATATTCGTTCTCCACCTTTTGTTATTACTACAAAGTTAATTACCATTAAGATGATAAAAACAACAATACCAACAACATAGTTACCGCCTATTACCACTTCACCAAAAGCTTGAATAACCCGGCCAGCTACGTCAGAACCTTCATGTCCATGTAATAACACAACGCGAGTTGAGGCTATGTTTAGGGTTAGCCTCATTAGGGTGGCAACAAGTAAAATAGTAGGGAATACAGAGAAATCTAATGGTCTCTTTGAGGATACGGCTACCAGAAGAACAATAACTGATAGCACAATATTGAATGTAAATAATGCATCTAATAGCCATGCTGGCAATGGTAAAATAACCATTGATAGTATAGCCAAAAGTATTAAAGGAATGGCTGTATAAGGCCGAGTAAAACTGCGCCAGTTCAAATTAAGACTCCAACATCTAAGATTTTTGTAAATTTTTAGGGATTTTTAATTCAGGTAATGGGGCCGGAGGCTGCCCACGACCTTGCTTATAAGCCTTTAGCTGCATAACATAAGTTAAAACGTACGCTACTGCGGTATATAAACCATTGGGAACTTCTTGGTCAATTCTGGTAGAAAAATATATAGCCCGAGCAAGAGCCGGAAGCTCTATGATTTCTTTGTTATTTTGACGTCCTACCTCTCTAATGCGTAATGCCATTTCATCAACTCCTTTTGCAACAACATAAGGAGCTTTAGCGGCACTTTCACTATACTTAATGGCAACAGCATAATGAGTTGGATTAGTAACAATCACATCGGCAGTAGGAACTCGTTCTTCAATTTTTCGATTTGCTTGCTGATATTGAATTTGTCTTATTTTGTTTTTAATTTCTGGGCTACCATCAGAAGATTTTCTCTCTTCTTTTACTTCTTGATGCGTCATTTTTATTTTTTTAGAGATTTGATGTTGCTGAAAAGGAACATCAATTACGGCAACAAATAACAATAATGTCACTGTGACCATTAATGATAAAAAGAGTAATTCAATACCTTGTCCTATAGCGACTTTAATGTCTAAGCTTTGCAAAAACATTAGTTGTCCCCATAGTTTGGTTAAAAATACATATAAACAAATCGCTAATAAGCTGATTTTTAGAATAGATTTAACCAGTTCTACTAATGACTGTGTCCCAAACATTTTACCTAAACCTTTTAACGGGTTTAGCTTACTAAACTTAGGGGATACTGATTTCATTGAAAAAACAAAGCCGCCCGGCAAAATCCCTGTAATCCACATAGCTAAAAATAATAAAAACAAAAATGGTGTTAAAGTTGAGATCATATCCATTACAGCCCTACCCATGGCAATAGGCATCATTTTAGTATTATTTATAATATTGTGATCGAGCTGCATACTCGTATTCATCAAATTTACAAATAATGTATAAAATAAATTTGAAAACCAGAGTAAACCTGAAATAGCAACCATCAACAGTATGGCCGTATTCAGCTCTTTAGAACGCGCTACCTGACCATCTTCTTTGGCCTTTTTTAACCTTTTCTCTGTGGGTTGTTCTGTTTTTTCTTGGGAGCTATTTTCAGACATAAATTATTGCATCGCTTGTGAAAAAACAGTGAGTACATGATACGCCAAGGAAGAGAAAGCACTTCCCATATATTCTAACGTCATAAACACACAAAAAAATCCCATCAAAAGGGACATAGGAAAACCCAATACAAATATATTAAGTGACGGGGCCGCTCTACTAGCAACACCAAATGTAAGGTTGACCAATAACATGGCTATAATACCAGGTAGCGAAAGAAGCAATGCAGAGGAAAACATCCAAGTAAATAGCATTACTATTGACTGGATATTAAATTCATAAATGCTCCTCCCAATTGGGAAAACATTAAAGCTTTCGACCATTACATTTAGAGTAATTAAGTGACCATCGACAGCAAAGAATAATAATGCCCCCATAATCCAAAATAACTGCCCTAGTAATGCAACCTGGTTTCCACTTCCAGGGTCCATCACCAATGCCATAGATAAGCCCATCTGCATTGATAATATAAGCCCAATGATCGCCATAACCTCAAATAGCATTCGCAGTGAAAGCCCCATCATTACGCCAAAAATAATTTGTTCCGCCGTTAAAATAACAGCATCCAAAGAAAATATATCAACTGCGGGGGCAAGGGGTAATTGTGGTGCAACCAAAAAAGCAAGCATCATCGAAAGGAGTATTCGTGAGCGTGGCGTCACTGCCGGGTTATCAAAAACAGGCATAGACCATAATAGTGCAGAAAAGCGCACAAAAGGCCACCATACCATGCCTATCCAACTAACTAAATCACCCGCAGTGAGCGATATTAACGAACTCACCCGAAGACTCCGGGAATCATAAATTTGAGTTTATCAAACCAATCAACGAGTATTTGAAGCATCCAGTGCCCAGCAAAAACTACCATTAGTAGAGTCAGTAACATTCTTGGCAAAAAAGTCAATGTTTGCTCTTGTATAGAGGTTGCACCTTGTATTATTGCTACAACAATACCTAAAATTAACCCCGGCACAATTAAAACTAAAATCAATTTAATAATTGTATAAACTGCAGAAGCAATAAGCTCTACAGCCATTTCTGGACTCATGGCGACATACCAAAGGTCGCTGCTAGCGTACCTGCAACCATCGACCACCCATCTGCTAAAACAAACACCATAAGTTTAAAAGGTAAACTTATAATTAAGGGTGACAACATCATCATACCCATGGACATCAACACACTACTTACAACTAAATCTATGATTAAAAACGGAATAAATAGCATAAAACCGATTTGAAAGGCTGTTGTTAACTCACTAAGTACAAACGCTGGCATTAATACTTCAAAAGGGATCTCTTGGGCAGTTAATGTTGTTGGTTCGTTTGCAATTAATAAAACCTGTCTAAGTTCGCTTTCTCTAGTTTGTCTTAACATAAAAGTACGAAGTGGTTTTTCAGCCCTCGCTAATGCTTCTTCCAAACCAATAGTTTCAGCTTGAAATGGCTTATACGCATTTTGATACATATCTTGCCAAACAGGTCTCATTATTAGCATCGTCAACATTAACGATATTCCAATTAGAATCTTATTCGGCGGGCTTTGTTGAAGCCCCATCGCTTGCCTTAAAATTGCTAATACAATAATAATTCGAGTAAATGAAGTCAGTACCATCAACAAAGCAGGGATCAAGCTCAATACCGTCATAAGCAACAAAATCTGCAACTTAACGTTATAATCTTGCCCTTGCGCAGTATCTTTTAAAGAAAATAGCGTAAGTTCTTCGGCATTTAACCAGCCTGGTATTAAAAGCAATATTAAAAGTAAACCAGTCTTAAAAATTACGCTTTTATTCATTTCTTATGCTTCCTCTTGCTCAGGAGCATCTTCTTTTATAAATTTAAGCGCATACTTACCTTCAGCCATAACAACTTCAGCTTTAGCAAAGAAAACCCCATTAACTTTAACATCTAAAGGCTCACCAGCAACTTTATCAAGTCGCAAAACATCACCGTCTTTGGCTTGGCTTAACTCACCCAGTGTAATTTCTGTGCTAGCAACTTCTAAAGTAACCAATAAAGGAACATCTTGGAAAAATGACATATTATCAGTATTGCCTTGCGCAACTGATTTATTTTCAAAGTCATCTATTCCATCTAAGTCTAAACCCGCTAAGGCACTATCAAGATTATCATTCATAATTTATATTACTCGTTTCTTTATTTGTTAATTCTGTGATTTGAAATGCTAAGCCTGAGTCTTGCTCTACCACTTGACCTTTAAATATATTTTTCTTACCTAATTTAAACAATGCAAGTTCATTAAGCTCTATAGGCAAAAGTTCCCCATTCATACACCCTTTTAGTTGCTTAAGGGTTACTTTCTTGTTTGCCATCTCAACTTTTCCTTGTACAGAAAATTGTGGCCAAACGTTCATTGCTATGTTTTCAGGGGAAGTACTTTTATCTTTAATATTCAGTTTCTTGTCACTAAAAAAAGATATAGGCAACCAAAGAAACCAGCTGATAACTTCGTTTTCTAAAATAAAACGAACTTTAAAAGCGATATAGTTTAACGGGTTTGGGTGCTTTTCATATTTTTGAACTTCGCCTAATAAAGCTGAGCGCTCTCTAAATAGTAACTTTTGCACCCCCTGAACTTGCCTTTGTAATAAACGACAACAAATTCTATTTTCTGTAGAGCTTAACTCAGTAGGAAGCTCTATAGACTCATCAGTTGAAGGATTTAAGCTATTAAACTCCCCGCCAAGACATAAGTCTGCTGTCTTATGAGCACTTTTATAGTCAAGCGCTAAGTAAGCAGAGTCCTCTTCAGGAACAAATAAAGGGCATTCAATAAAAATACGTGGAGACTCTTTAAACCAGCTTTCAATTACACCTTTACTACATTGAGTAATATCAACATTAAACCGCGTATCGTTAAAAAGTTGAGCGAGTTCAAGTTCGAAAACTTTTCGCATATTAACTTTCATTTCATCCGCTTTTTTTATTGCATGATCTAAAATACGCTGCTCTAGAGTAAGAGGGAAAGCAGTAAAGCTAGTTGCATCTTTAGCTTTAATTAACTTAGGCCTAACATTTAACTTTTTATGCATAAAAAAGCTTTCCCCGGTTTAGTTTCATCATTTCTTTCCTTGCTCTTTTCTATACTGAGCTTGTTGCTGTAATCGCGTTACAATAGCACTTCGTTTTCGCTCGTTTTTAGACGTCCATTCAACACCTAAAAACATCAGCTTCTCATTAACTTGGCGGCGGTACATTACCCTTCCTACTAATCGGCTATGTTCATCAAATACAACCGTAAAGGTATTAGGTATTGTCTTTTCTGCAGGTACTAGTATACCCACTCCACCCACACTTATATCTTTGGCAACTGCATGACAAATAGAAATGTCAATGAAAAAGTTGCGCAATAACTGAACACCCACTCCACCTCGCTGTAAAGCTTCTGGCTCATAGTTGTCTTTAGGATTTAAATTCCAACGTTTATAATTGCGTTTTGTTTCAATTTGGCTACTCATAACCACCTTCAAGGCGTAATACAGGCTTATTAGCAGTCGCTGCTTTAGCTGATTTATTTACAGGGCTATCGATATTGTTATCATTAAATAATGCATTAAGTTTTTCTTCTGCATCTTTAGTTAAAATTAACAACTCTACTCGTCGGTTCTCACTAGCTAACAAGTTATCTTTATTTAGGGGACGATTTGAAGAAAATGCATTTACTTGTAATACACTTTTAGTGGGCATCCCTCCTGCAGACATTATTTTTCTTGCTTGCTGCGCTCTTTCACCAGATAGGTCCCAGTTTCTTGAGCTACCATCTTTAAAAGTACTTGCGTCACTGTGTCCTGAAATAATTATTTTATTATCAATATCGCGAAACAAACCACCAAGATATAAAAATAAATCTTCAAAGAAAGGTGTCATATCATTTTTAGAGCGTTCAAACATTTTATGACTATCGTTATCTCTAATAATGACCCTCAATCCCGATGGAACCTCTTCCACTAATAAGTTATTTTTTAACAAATCTTCTTTTGATAAATCTTGAAAGCTTTTCAATAATAAACTTAGCTCAGACGACGCTTTAAAGTCACTATCAATTACTGAGTTAAGTTTATCACCTTTACCTGCTTTAGGGTCTATATCACCCTTGGGAACTTGTAAAAACTCACTCATACCTGGTTTAGGAGAGTCCGGAGGTACATCTCCTGATTCTAAGTGTTTTATTACTGACGGCGAACCGCCTAAATCAACAGGAAAAGGACTGTTTTGAGGGTCAAAAATAGCAGGCCCACCATCAAACACTGAATGAGTTCTCATATAGTGTGCTATTTCAACACGTTCAGATTCATTTGTAATAGCCATAATCCACAACACCATAAAAAAGGCCATCATAGCTAATGTAAAGTCGGCAAAAGCAACTTTCCAAGCACCGCCATGCGCTGCATGTTTTGCTTTTCTACGTCCTTTTTTTATTATTATTTCATTCGTTTTTTCCATAACTACGCAGCCTTATTATTTATCCACTCTTCCATAGTGGTAAAAGTAGGCTTAACTTCTTCATTTATTAATTTTCTACCCGAATCCGTAGCCACTATAGGAACATGCCCTTTAGCGTGAGCTACGAGCATTGCTCTTACACACTCAAGCATGGCCATTTGTTTTTTTACATATTGCTCCATTGCAGAAGCTAAAGGAGCAATTAAACAGTAACAAGCAAATATACCAATAAATGTACCTACTAATGCTGCCGCAACGTGGTAGCCAATTTCACTTAATGCCCCATCCAAATGTTGCATTGTAATAATAATACCGCCCACTGCGGCTAAAATACCAAAACCAGGCATTGCTTCGGCTATTCCTGCTAGTGCATGAGATGGCTTTAATTTTTGCTCTTCAATAGTATAAATTTCTTGCTCTAACATTGCGTCAAAATCATGAGATGTAATTTTACCCATGCTAAATAAGCGCAAATTATCACAAATAAAGGTAACCAGTTGAGGAAACTCATAAACCTTAGGGTAAGCAAGAAAAATTGAACTTGTTTCTGGGTTTTCTACATGTTCATCAAGGCCTTTAATACCTTTAATTCTGGCTAAATCCAAAAGCGAATAAATAACCAATAACAGATCATGATAAAGCTCTGAAGAATTACTCCCTTTACCACTTATAAATTGATATTTTAACTGACTTAACATTTCGGTTAAAACGTATTTAGAATTACCGACAATAAGTGCGCCTACACCCGCCCCTAAAATTATTACAAACTCAGCAGGTTGCCACATAGTAGCAACATTACCTCCAGCAAAAGCAAAACCGCCCAGCACTGCAGCAAGTACCACAATTAAACCTATAATTCTTTGCATTATTTATCCTTCAAATACTATGTTTGTTGAAGCTTTCTAGTTAGAGTTTCGAGTGCCCGTTTATGTAACTGGCAAACTCGTGCTTCTGTAAGTTCAAGTGTTAGCGCTATTTCTTTCATATTCATTTCGTGCGTGTAATACAACTGTAAAAGTAATTTATCGCGAGTATTCATATCACTCATTACATTTTTTAGCATTAGCGCGGTGTCGGTATCATTTTCAGAGTCTGGTGTACTAATAGGTAATTTAGGATTATCTTCAAGTAGACTTTCTAGGCTCTCAATCGTTTCTGCTTGGCCGCTATACTGTAATTGCACTAATTCATCGTGCTTAATATTAAGTGCTTCACATAACTCGCTGTCTGTCGGTTCACGGCCATATTCTTTTCTTAAAGCACGCGTCATATCTCGCAATTTATGCGATTGTTGCCTTAACTGTCTAGGTCGCCAATCTAAGCGTCTAAACTCATCAAGCATTGCACCACGAATTCGCTTAAACGCAAAAGCTGTAAACTTCTCATCTATATCTCGGCCATAACGCCTAAGTGAACTAAGCAATGCGACTAAGCCAATTTGCTGGATATCGTCGTTATCCACAAGCACACCCACTTGTGTTCGCATATGTGCAGCAGCTCGTTTAACTAAATAAGAGTACTGAGCTAATAGCTCAGTTTCTTTTGCCGGTGAAAGCGTTACAAATGAGTCTGATGCAACTTCACCCCACTCTTCATTCAGTAGCATGCTTAATGCACCTTACTGAATAAATACATTGGTAACGAGTACATTTTCTAGTTTTAAAGACGCCTTACTTTTTAAAACCATATTAAATTCCTCTAATAATGTTTGTTGCACAGCATCTATATCTTTAAATAAAACCTTAACATCAGCATGGCTCATATTAGCAAACTGCTTTACTAGTACATTACGTAACAAAGGCGTTACTTTTTCGGCATTTAATTTATTTTCAATACTAGGAGGGATAACCAGTACTAAATCTAAAACTAAATATCGTGCATAACTATCATCAGATACGCTAATTATAAAACGGTCCATTTCGTAATACTGAGATTCTGACACTTCGGTGATCGGAGCTTCAGAATCAGAGTTTTCATCAACTTCAGGACTACTATCGAGCAATTTACCGGCAAAAAAAGCGCCCGCAATTAAAATTAAAGCGCCAATCCCTAACAATATTTTTTTCACATTTATCTCACTTTAATCAATATTAATTATACTAATCTATTTAACCAATCTGACGATGTTTTTGACTGTTCTGGAGCATCTATTTCTGAGTTATCTGTAAACAAAAAGTTATCTGCTATTTTTTCATCGTCAGAATTATTGTTTTGCTCTTGTTGCTTATCACTAAAACTTAAATCAACTGAAACACTGCCATTTTGAGAAAGTGTTTGCCTTAACTGATCTAATGTTTGAGCAATAGCGTCTCTTACTTGTGGGTTACTGGTTACTAAATTAACGGATGTTTTGTCGCCATCAACACTAATTGAAATCTCTATTCGACCTAAATTAGGGGGATCTAACCGTATTTGAGCTCGTTGTACTTGCTGGCCAATTTGCAGATTAACCTTGTCACCTAACACATTTAGTAACCGCTGGCCCCATTCATTTGGGCCACCTTTAAGTTTTTCTTGTCGCCATTCAAATGTATCGACAGCCGCTGTACTATTAGAAACAGCACCAAGCAACTGCATTTTATGGTTTAGTAAATCACGATTTTCAATATTAAAAGCGCCATTAGAAAACGCATTAATTGAATGCTTTGCTAATTCGTTTTTACGTATTACTAATTGTTCATCACTTATTTCTGTAAATGCTACACTATCTGCATTAGGCTGCGAACTTAAAGAGCGAAACTCTCCTTGTGTAACAGGCACTTGTATTGTTTTATTTAATAGTGGCTGAGCAATTTCACTCGAAGTATCACCCTTACTAACAAGCACATTTAAATCAGCACTAATGGACTGCGCAATAGAGTTTGATGCTTCAGGCTTAAAGCTATTTGTATTATTTGAATTTAATCTATTTATACCAAGGTGAAGTCCGTTAGAAATGTTGCTATTTTGCGAAGAATTCAAAACCATATCACCTGTTGAGGTGGTTACTGCAGCTTGAGCTGTTTGGTTTACAGCTAATGGAAGTTCTATTGCACTTTCAGTACTGGGATTACTCAGTAAAGAGTCTTCAATTAAGGGCTTATTAGCTAAACTTTCATCCACACTTACTAAATCTTGCGCAGCATTAGCTGAGCTTTGTAAATTAACTTCAGGCTCGGCGATTTTTTGTTTTTGAATTGGATTGAGTAAGTAATGACTTTCAGACTTTTCATCTACATCAGCTGATTCTGCAGATACGTATTCATCACCAGTAATCTCGTCATCAGCAACATCATTTATAGTGTTGCTTTCATCCATTTCTTTTTGACTAGCTAAAGCGTGTTCATTAAACTCTTTACCTTGCACCTCAGCGTCTTCTGAAGTTGAAGCATTTGCAATAACTCTTTTACTATTTACACCTTCAAATTCAGCTTTAGGTGCGGCATTGCCTACTTGAACATTCATAAATTACTTCCTTCAGAGAATTCCTTGTAAGCAGCAATACCTTCTTTATTTTCTTGATGGTTTTGCATTTTCACTTTAACTATCGATTGCTGTTTAGCAATTAAATTAATTATATTTTTATAACGTTTTTTTAATAATTTTCGCTGTGGCTCTGTCGAATTAAACCATGGCATTGTTTGCGAAATACTAAGCAACGAATGCATTATTTTATCAGCTTGTTTTACCTTAAACCAATTACCGTCTTGCACAGCTTGTTCCATATACGCCAGTAACTGCTCTATTTTTTTTTCAGTTTCTTTACTTGATAAAACCATGAACAGCACTAAACCTATGAATAAACAACACAACATTAAAGCAAAAAACAAGCCAACTTTAAGGCACTGTTTTTACTAAATAAAAATATATAAAAACCCCAAAAGCGGAAACCACCCTTCCGTAGCGGAAGCAAAGTGGAAGCGATTGCGATTGTAATAAAACATCTCAAAAAAAAACCAGCCAAATTAGCTGGTTTAATATTACATATAAAATGCGTTAACCTATTTGCGTGCCTAAACCTTGCCAACCCTCTTGCAGATTAGTCATTACTACACGAGTAGAGTCAATAAACGACAAATCATTTTTTAAGCTTGCTTGAAGTAAAGCTTGCCCACAATGCTCATAAAGCTTTTGCATATTTTGTGCAACTTCGCCGCCTTTATCAAGATCAAGTGACGCTTCTAACCCACCTAAAATACGCATTAATTTTTCAATACTTTCAGCTTTTTTATCGTAACGTTTTTGATTAATATGCCCTGCAGCTCTTTCTAGTTCATCTAAAAAACCATCAAACAACATTAAAACAAGTTTATGTATATCTGCACTGGCCGCTTTGGCATCAACCGATGTGCTTTTATAAGCTGAAAAGCCATCATTTAAATCTAACATAATTAGTCCCTAACCAAATTGACCCATTGTAGATTCTAATTGCGCAATAGTCTGCTGCATTTGCGTAAATTGCGATAAATAACGTTGATATACTTGTTGCATTGATAACTCATGGCTTTCTTGTTGCCTAATAACAATATCTAAACTAGCTTGCAGGGTATCTTTTTTGTCATTCATTATCCCGTAACTTTTTGTATAAGGTTCTATTCTTTCTTCTAATTTGGACATTATGCCATTGTCACCGGTTAACATCTTAGTTAGCAAATCAGGATCAGAGTTTAATGCCTTTTCTAATCTTTCACTATTAATTTGTAAATTACCACTACGATCAAATTCAATACCGACAGAATACAATGTTTTGCCTTCAAATGTACCCTGAAGATCGTTACGTAATGAGTTAGCTAAACCACTGGCTAGGCTATCTCTTTTTAAGTCATCGTTTGTTGTAATGCTACTCACTAAATTATTATAAGCATCAACAAAACCTTGAATATTACTCTTAGTATTTTCTACATCTTGTCCAATCGAAACATGAGTAGGGCCATCGGCTGGATCCTGTACCTTGGTAAGATTTAAGGTTACACCTTCAATAACATCTTCAAGTGTATTACTTGTAGAGGTAACTGTAATCGCAGAAGTTGTCCCCAACTTCACAATAGAATCTTGTGCCGCTGCAAGCTCAGTTTGTCCTGCAATAGCGTTAGTAATATTGGCGCCATTACCATCCGAGCCAGGCGTAAAACCCATTGTTACTAGGTTTGCCGCCCCTGAGTCTTCACTAGTCATCACTAAAAATGTTTCAGTACCTGATCGTATAACACTCGCTTTGACACCAGTGTTATCAACATGTGTGTTTATCGCACTTGCAAGGTCAGTTAATGAAGCCGATGCTCCTAATGTTGATAAATCGACATTAAATGATTGTCCTGCTAAATCAATATTTAATTCACCATCGGTACTTAAAGGTATAGTGGTATCAAAATTAAGGGCAACTTGGTGTGATTGCGCTAACTGCTCAACAAAAATATCATACTCACCTGATGTAGCACTGCCAGTTGTTGTAATGCTAAGCGCAGCTTCATCAGACACATTAGCTGAATTCGCTAAAAAATTACTATCACTATCTAAGTTGTCTGATACGCTATCATAAAAACTTGACAGCGTAGTTTTTAAGGCGTCAAAAGAACTTATTTTACTAGAAAACTCATCGTATTTATTGCTTAAAAGTTGATCTTTTGAAGCACGCTCAATTTGTGTGTATTGACTTGCTAAGTTTTGCGGGTCAATTCCTAATGCTGATAAAGACATTTTATTCTCCAAGTGTTTATTTTAATAAATAAAAACTCAAACGAATTTTTATTTATTAAAATAGCTATAGATACTATAGCTATTTTATTTTAATGAACTCATTAGTTCATTTAATGATAAACGATTAGTTAAGTAATGAGCCAATCATTTGTGTTGTACTGTT
>NZ_JARDAK010000016.1:0-101185 GCF_056470645.1 Pseudoalteromonas sp. TP27
CCAGACTTGTGATCAAGAGACAGCTGAAATAGCGGCTTTTTAATGTTTATCTAGGTATTATACCAACTTGCATAAATCTTTGATCAATTTAACGAATTAAATTGCACTATAACGTCGTTAAAAATTTTTTATTTAGAACAACTAGATACAAAAATTTTTGCCTAGTTCTAGCGTAATTTTCTTTACGTTAAATAGACCCCATATATAAGCAGATTGGTATTAAACTTTAAAGGTTAGTAATAAATCGTTAACTCTACACGAACCTTCAACAAGCTCAGCTGCTCCCGTTGCCACATTAAAGCTTAAGCTTAAGTTTTCATCACCAAAGTCTTTAATTTGCGAAACATTATTACTAATGTCGTTACTAACCATTTGTTGCTCTTCTGCAGCCGATGATGTTTGTATAGCCAAATGAGATATTTCACTAATTTGAGTAAAAATCTCCTCAAGTTCAACTTGGGTTTTATCTGTTGTCAGAACACAGTTATCAGCTTGTGTTTTAGTGCGTTGCATTACTTTAGACCAGCTAAATAAAGTGTCCTGTATTTCCTTAATAGAGCTATGGATTTGCGTTGTTGCATTTTGAGTACGAGACGAAAGAGTCCTTACCTCGTCGGCGACTACAGCAAAGCCTCGGCCATGTTCTCCTGCTCTAGCTGCTTCTATTGCTGCATTTAGGGCAAGTAAGTTAGTTTGATCGGCAATTCCCTCTATTTCACTCATTACCTTACCAATTTTGTCGGCTTCAGAGGCTAAGCTGGTGGCTGTGGTTGCAGCCTCTTCTACTTGAAAAGCTAAATCAGATACCATTTTACTATTATCGGCAATATGCTCTTTTATTTCAGAGCAGCTTTGATGGGTGTTATTTACTTTATCAGCTGTTTGAGAAGTATTTACTGATATTTCCCCAATGGTCGAACTCATTTGGGTCATCGCGGATGCAATTTGCTCTAAACGTTCACCTTGTGAAGAAATACCTTTTTCAGTAAGCGTTGATTGTTTATCTAGATTAGTGGCGATGCCATTAAAGCTTAATGTGGAATCCTTCATACGGCCAAGAACAGTACGTAACTTTGCACTTAGCATTTGCTCTCTATAATCACTTACACTGTGGGGTGTGTGGCCGCTGTAAATATAACGAGAGACTGAATCAGCTGTTGCTTTTTGATCGCGCAATATTTTGGGAGTAACAATGAGTTCGTCATAATTTAACACAATAACCAAAGCGCAAATAAATAGGCTAATTGCAGCTATTGTGATTGAGCCCGCAACAGCGATAAAAATTAGCCAAAGTAGTAGACATATAAAAGTAATACTTTGTCTTATTGTGGTGTGTTCTCGCAGATTAAATAATGATTTGTTAGTATTTATTTTGTTGTAAAGAGTTTGTGCGCGTTGTTTAAGCTGTGAGCTTGCTTTGGTTCTTACTGATTGATAACCAATGAGCTGACCATGTTCAAATATAGGGGTTACAAAGGCATCTACCCAGTAATAGCGACCATCTTTACAGCGGTTTTTAACCATACCGCGCCAAGAGTGTTCTTGCTTTAGTGTTGTCCACATTTCTTTAAAAGCAGCTTTTGGCATGTCAGGGTGACGAACAATATTATGATGCTGACCGATAAGTTCTTGCGCGCTATACCCGGCTATAGAACAAAACTCTTGATTGACGTACGTTATTATACCTTTGAGATCGGTAGTAGAAACAAGCTCTTGTGATTCATCAAAGTATACTTCTTCATTTTTCAAGCTTTTATTATTGTGCATTATGTTTATTATCATCCTTTATTGTTGCTGTCATTATATTGGTTACAACCTATAAAGCAAAAAATAGTGTATTCCCTTGTACATTTATAAGGTAAATAATTTTTTTTATTGATCTAGATCAAGTTAAAATGCTGGAAAGATAAATTGAACTTACTTTGAATAAGTTCTGGTCTATTTTTTAGGTTTATATTTTGCTTATTTAATTTATATTTAAATACATATTTAAAGCATTTGAATAATGCCCATAGCAATGGCAATATTACGGCTTAATATAATGATGTTGGTCATATCAAGCGCATGTATAAAATGGGAAATAATTATTAATTTTGAAAAATTATATTGTTCTTAGCAATTTATACCCGTCGCATTAAATAACTGATCTATTACAACGCTAAAAAATAGCACAAGAACAAGGCGAAATTATGACATGTAGTTGTTCTATATAAGTTATTTTTAACGCAGTGAGTGCGCTATTTAATGCGATAAAATGATCATATTTTTAATAAAATGGGTATTAATCTTGAGTCTAAGTAATTAGCC
Organism: Pseudoalteromonas sp. TP27; assembly: GCF_056470645.1. Classification (NCBI taxonomy): domain Bacteria; kingdom Pseudomonadati; phylum Pseudomonadota; class Gammaproteobacteria; order Alteromonadales; family Pseudoalteromonadaceae; genus Pseudoalteromonas; species Pseudoalteromonas sp. TP27. The sequence continues at coordinate 2,308 of NZ_JARDAK010000016.1, forward strand.
CCCATAACCTTATGATTAAGCCACGTGGCCCGAGGAAATATTTTTTGACAACACATGATTTAGCTAGCGCACTTGAAGCGTTATCAGTAAATGAGCATCAACATGCAATTAAAGGCATTAAACGTGGCATAGAGCGAGAGTCGCTAAGAATACAAGATAATGGTGCTATATCACCTCAAGGTCACCCAAAAGGGGTGGGTAGTGCGTTAACTAACGGCCATATCACAACTGATTTTTCTGAGTCTTTACTAGAATTTATTACCCCAGTTAGTGAATCATCAACGCAAACGCTTAAGCAGTTAAAAGACCTTCAAAAGTTCACTCTAGAAAAAATGGGTGAAGAACTACTTTGGCCTATTAGTATGCCGTGTTTTATTGAACATCAAGACGATATAGTGCTAGCTCAATTTGGTAGTTCTAATACAGGCAAAATGAAAACGCTATACCGTGAAGGATTAAAAAATCGCTACGGTAGTATGATGCAAGCAATTGCGGGCGTTCACTTTAATATTTCATTCCCGGATACGCTTTGGCAGTCGCTTCATTCGTTACGACAAAGTAGTGCAAGCCTTCAAGATTTTATTTCAGAAGGCTATTTATCGCTTATTCGTAATTTTAAACGCGAATTATGGCTAATAAGCTATATGTTTGGCGCATCACCAGCATTATGTAACTCATTTTTACAAGGTCGAAAAACAGACTTACCATTTAAAAAACTAGGTAAAGGAACGCTTTATTTAGAAGTGGGTACTGCATTACGACTAGGTAATTTAGGTTATACAAATAGCGCTCAGTCGTCACTACGCGTAATGTATAACTCGTTAGATGAATATGTAGCGGGCCTTAAAAAAGCAATCAACACACCATCAGAAATTTATGGTGATCTTGATGACTACACGAGTGAAAACCCTAAACAGTTAAATAAAAATATTCTGCAGATTGAAAATGAGTTTTATTCGCCAATCCGCCCTAAACGTAATGCTAAAAGCGGTGAAACACCAACTGACGCACTACTTCGCGCAGGTATTGAATACGTAGAAATTCGTGCATTAGATGTTAACCCGTTTAGTGAAGTCGGTATTGATATTGAGCAAATTCACTTTTTAGATGTGTTTTTAACGTATTGTTTATTGAAAGATTCAGCTCCAATGGATTGGAAAGAACAAGCACGTAGTACTGAAAACCTCGACACAGTAGTAAATCAAGGTCGAGAAAAAGGGCTCATGCTTAACTTTAATAACACACAACGTAGTCTTCAATCGTGGGGCGATGAAATATTTACGCAGCTTACTGATGTCGCTAAATGGATGGATAATGCTTATGGTGTCGACTATTACTCAGAGACTATAAAACGTATGGCGACGTGGATACATAACCCAGAGCTTACTTACTCTGGACGATACGTTTCACAATTAAAAGAGTCTGGTTTAGACAACGGGCACTTTGCACTAGCATTGGCTAGTAAATATAAGCAAAGCCATGTAGATACTGATTACAGTGAGTTTTTAAAGCCTTGGCTGGAACAACAAGTTGTAGAGTCTAACGAAGCACAAGCTGCAATTGAGCAAGCAGATACCCAGTCATTTACTGCGTTTTTAGATGCGTATTTTGACGGTAAATAATTTGGGTATTTAGTAAAATTTAAGCAAAAAAACGCAGCCCATGTTGGCTGCGTAAATATATTCAGGGATGAATTAATGCTGTACTGCTGCATTCATTGAGTCAGACCCACACTTTTTAGAAAAGTTCTGTGAGATCTTAGAAAATGAAAAAAAATGCAATTATTTTATCTCTCGCCATTACTTTAGCTGGCTGTGCTACGGCTCCTCCAAAGCAACCTAACGATCTATGTAAAATTTTTGAAGAAAAGCCAGATTGGTATTTTGACGCAAAAGACGCGCAAGAAAAGTGGGGTTCTCCAAAGCATGTGCTTATGAGTATGATGTACCAAGAAAGCTCATTTAGACATGATGCAGCTCCACCTATGGAGTACTTTTTATGGATAATTCCAACTGGACGTGCAAGTGATGCTTATGGCTATTCGCAAGCTAAAACCCCAACGTGGTCTGATTATATTCGTGAAACAGGCAATAATGGTGCTGATAGAGACGACTTTGACGATGCAATCGACTTTATGGCGTGGTTTGTTTATAAAACCCATAAGGTAAATAAAATCTCTAAATGGGATGCTTACGCACAGTACCTTAATTACCATGAAGGCTGGGGTGGATATAAGCGTGGCACGTACAAAAAGAAAAAGTGGTTAATGGGTGTCGCAAACAAAGTTAAACACAGAGCGAGCCGTTATGGCGCGCAATTAAAGCGCTGTGAAGATGAGCTTGATAAAGGTTGGTTTGAACGTCTTATATTTGGCTAGATAGTTATTAATGGATATAAAAAAGGAGCCAATTGGCTCCTTTTTACTTAGTGAGAACTAGCGAGAACGCTTATTAGGCTGAATCTTCACCTGTTTTATCATGTTCTCTTTTACTTCGAGTACTTCAATAGGGTATCCCGCGATACGCAAACTAATATTTGCATCGGGAATATCTTCTAAGTATTCAACAATTAAACCGCTCAGAGTTTTAGGGCCGTCTAACGGAAAATCCCAACCCATTTCTTTATTTAAATCGCGTACGTTAGCGCCGCCATCCACAATACATGAGCCATCAGTTTGTGTTTCTACTTCTTCGCTTGGTGTACGAGTTTGCGTAGTTGTGAAATCGCCAACAACTTCTTCTAAAATATCTTCAAGCGTTACTAAGCCTTGAATATCACCGTACTCATCAACTACTAAACCAATACGCTCTTTAGATTGCTGAAATTTTAACAGCTGAGTATTTAGTGATGTACCTTCAGGGATAAAGTAAATTTCGCGAACAGCGCGCAGCAAAGAGGGTTTATCAAATTGCTCTTTTGTAAGCAGACGAAGTGCATCACGAGAGTGAATAAAGCCTACTGCATCATCTATATTATCGCGATACAACAACACTCGAGTATGCTGAGCATGGGTAAGCTGGCGACTAATTAGTTTCCAGTCGTCGTTAATATCAATCGCCACAATTTCGTTTCGTGGGATCATAATATCTTCAACAGTTACCTGCTCTAAATCTAAAATGGAGGTCAGCATGCTTTGGTGGCGAGCAGGAATAAGTGCACCTGACTCATTGAGTACTGTTTTTAATTCTTCTTTACTCATGCTGTGTTCGTCGATTTGTGCGGCACTAATACCAAATAATCGTAGTATTCCGTTGGTCATCCAGTTAATAACAACCACTAAAGGGAACATTATTTTAAGTAGCCCTTTTAAAATAATAGAGCTTGGAAAGGCAACTTTTTCAGGGTAAAGAGCAGCAAGGGTTTTAGGGGTTACTTCAGCAAATATAAGCACGACTAAAGTTAACACACCTGTTGCTATTGCAATACCGAGGTCACCATAAAGACGAATACCTATAATGGTTGCAACTTGGGCTGCTGCAATATTAACAAGGTTATTACCGATTAAGATTAAACCGATGAGCCTATCTGGACGGCTAAGTAATTTACTGACTCGTTTAGCTGCACGATGATCCTCTTTAGCTAGGTGTCGCAGGCGTATACGATTGATTGACATAATTCCGGTTTCTGAACCAGAAAAATAAGCAGAAAAAAGCACCAAAAAACCTAAAATGATAAATAGGGTACTTGTCGATATGTCGTCCAACGATGGATCCTTTTCTTATAAATCAATGCGTATTAAGCTAGAGTGAGCAAGCAGAGTCAAGTTAAAACTTATTTAGTATCACTTCTTGTATGAAACGGCTGCCAAAATAAGCGAGTGTGAGGACAAATGCAGCGACCATGATTGTAATAACCACCGGTTTACCGCGCCAACCCTTTTTCATATGACCAATAGCAACAACGGCAAAAATAGCCCACGCAACTAACGACAATATTGTTTTATGAATAAACTCTTTAGCAAACATACCATCAAGAAATACAAATCCTGAAAGTAATGCAAACGTGAGTAATATAGTGCCCAAATTAAGAAGTTGGTAAAGCTGGCGCTCAACAACCATTAAAGGCGGAAGGTGACTGTGTACAATGGCTAAATCTTTACGTTTTAAACGTTTATCAATAAAGTAAAACTGTACACCGTATAAAGTAGCGATAATTAAAATACAGTAGGCTAACAAAGAAAGAGAGATGTGCGTTACCAAACCAACGTCAATATTAATACTTTGCAATAAAATATGATGAGGAATAAATAAACTGGCAATTGTTAATAAAGCACCAAAGCCATAAACAACGGGTAATAATAAGGTCGCAGGAAATTTTAGCGAAACAGCAGTTACCGAAACGACAATAACCCAGCAGGTTAGTAAAGCGACATTTACAATACTTAAGTCTTGGCCATCAGCCCTAAAAACAGAATTAACCAATAGAAGCATATGCGCCACTATAGCAACTGTGCTCAAAATGACGGTTACTTTTTGGCTAGGGCCTTGTTGATGAAACAGGCGTGAAAGCACGTGAGACGTTGCTAACACATAAAATAAACTGGCAATAATAGTTAAACTAATAATCAGCATTGTGCTTGGGCCACTTAATTTGAGACAAAATAATCCTTGTTGTTATATGGTCATTGTATTTTATAGCAAAGCAAATGCATAGACCTTAAAAAAAGAAACTCAACAAGGTACACTTGAACACTATATTGTAAGACGCCATATACGGTATACTACTTTTAATTGAAACTTAATAAGTCAATCTAGGTTAATTGAAAAATCAAATTAACCGTAAAATTTAAATGGATTGATATAAACGTCTTATCGGAACCGTTACATGTTTGAGAACCTCCAAGAACGATTAGGTAAAACCTTAAAAAATATCAGTGGCCGTGGCCGTCTGACTGAAGACAACATAAAAGACACACTTCGCGAAGTGCGTATGGCATTTTTAGAAGCCGATGTGGCATTGCCTGTTGTTCGCGAGTTTGTAAAACAAGTTAAAGAACGTGCAGTTGGGGTTGAAGTTACAAAAAGCTTAAGCCCAGGCCAAGTATTTATAAAAATAGTGCGTGAAGAACTAGAAAAAGCAATGGGTGAAGCTAATGAAGAGCTAAGCCTTAATGCGCAACCGCCAGCCGTTGTAATGGTAGCGGGTCTACAAGGTGCGGGTAAAACCACCAGTGTAGCTAAGCTTGCTAAGTTTTTAAAAGAACGAAAAAAGAAATCAGTACTTGTAGTAAGTGCCGATGTTTATCGCCCTGCGGCTATTAAACAGCTAGAAACGCTTGCAACAGAAGTTGATGTTGATTTCTTTCCAAGTGATATTTCGCAAAAGCCAGTTGATATTGCAACCGCTGCAATTTCACATGCTAAAAAGAAATTTATAGATGTAGTACTTGTTGATACTGCAGGTCGTTTACATGTTGATAGCAACATGATGGACGAAATTAAAGATCTTCATAAAGCAATCAACCCAATTGAAACTTTGTTCGTTGTTGATGCAATGACAGGTCAAGATGCGGCGAATACAGCTAAAGCATTCGACGAAGCATTACCACTTACCGGTGTTATATTAACAAAAACCGATGGTGATGCACGTGGTGGTGCTGCTTTATCAATTCGTCATATCACTGGCAAGCCTATTAAGTTTATGGGTGTGGGTGAGCGCACTGACGCACTTGAACCTTTCCACCCAGACCGTATAGCGTCGCGTATTTTAGGCATGGGTGACGTACTTTCATTAATCGAAGAAGTCGAGATGAAAGTAGATAAAGAGCAAGCTGCCAAAGTTGCTGAAAAAGTATTTAAAGGCGCAGGTTTTACCCTTGATGACTTTGCTGATCAATTAAAGCAAATGAAAAACATGGGTGGCATGATGTCGATGCTCGATAAACTGCCTGGTATGTCTAACTTACCAGATGCGGTTAAAGGTCAAATGGGTGATAAAACATTTATCCAAATGGAAGCTATTATTAGCTCAATGACCAAAAAAGAGCGCGCACGCCCAGAAATCATTAAAGGTTCGCGTAAAAAACGTATAGCCGCTGGCTCTGGTACACAAGTACAAGAGATCAATAAGTTGCTTAAGCAGTTTACGCAAATGCAAAAAATGATGAAAAAGATGAAAGGTAAAGGCGGCATGACTAAAATGATGCGCGGTATGAAAGGCATGTTACCACCTGGAATGATGGGTGGCGGTGGTCCTAAATTTTAAAAAGTACCATTAAGTTACTTTTTAAAATAATAGCGAATCATATTTAAAGGAGCAAATAGCTCCTTTTTTGTTGAATAAATTATGCATGTAATGCACCTTTAACTCTGATTTGTCGTTGAGATCACGGTTTAACCTACTAAACTGCCTTTTTGCTTCACTTCTTACTTGCGTTATTGCCAAAAACTCGTACAATTCCCCAGCTCCCCATTCTGGGGAGTAAATCTTATTAATGAAAACAGTCAATCTTTATAGAGGACGGTATGGTAACTATTCGTTTGCAACGTGGTGGCGCTAAAAAACGCCCTTTCTATCAAATTGTGGTTGCGGATAGCCGTTTCTCGCGTGACGGTCGCTTCATCGAGAAAGTAGGCTTTTTTAACCCAATTGCTTCAGGTCAAGAAGAAAAAATTCGTTTAGATTTACCACGTGTTGAACACTGGGTAGGTCAGGGCGCATCTCTTTCAGATCGCGTAGCTAAGTTAGTAAAAGACGCTCGTAAAGCGGCTTAATAGGCGTAAGTGTAACCATGAGTCAAGAGAACACCTCATCAATAATTGTCGTAGGAAAGCTCGGTGCCCCATATGGTATAAAGGGCTGGCTTAAGGTACATTCATTTACTGATGATCCCGTAGGGATCTTCGATTTCAGCCCGTGGTTGATAGGGCAGCAAGGTAAATGGCAGTCCTTAGAAGTGGTCGACTGGCGTCGCCACAACAAAGGCTTTATCGCTAAATTTGCGCAGGTAAACGACCGAGACGAAGCAATGGCTTATACCCATGCTGAAATCTCAATGGATTCAGCGCATTTACCAGAACTCCCGCAAGGTGAGTTTTATTGGCGAGATCTCATTGGCATGTCTGTTGTAACTGATAAAGGTTATAGCTTAGGCATTGTTGATGACCTGATGGAGACAGGATCAAATGACGTTCTGGTTGTGAAAGCAAACAGTAAAGATGCATTTGGTCAAGCTGAGCGTTTAATTCCTTTTTTAACTGATTCAGTTATTAAAGACGTTAAATACGACGCAAGAGAAATTACCGTAGACTGGGATCCTGGTTTTTAATGACGCAAACTAGTTCATTATGGGTAGGGGTGATAAGCCTTTTTCCAGACATGTTTGACGCTATTACAGACCAAGGTGTTACCGGTCGCGCAGTAAAAAATGGTTTAATTGATTTTAACTGCTGGAATCCGCGAGACTATGCTTTAGATAAGCATAGAACCGTAGATGACCGTCCTTACGGGGGCGGACCGGGTATGTTAATGATGGTTGAGCCATTAAAAAAAGCGATTGCCGAAGCTAAAAAAGCAGCTGGTGATGGTGCTAAAGTAATTTATATGTCCCCGCAAGGGCGCAAACTTGATCAGCAAGGCGCTAGCGAACTCGCTAGTTCTAAAAAACTGATTTTGATTGCCGGTCGCTATGAAGGTATAGATGAGAGAATAATAGAATCATACGTTGACGAAGAATGGTCAATTGGTGATTTTATTTTGAGTGGTGGTGAACTACCTGCCATGACATTAATTGACGCAGTAGCGCGATTAGTGCCGGGTGTGTTAGGTCATAATCAGTCAGCAGAACAAGATTCGTTTTCGGATGGCTTGTTAGATTGTCCACACTATACACGACCAGAAACATTGGACGACAAACAGGTTCCTGCTGTATTACTCAGTGGTAACCACCAAGAGATAGCAAAATGGCGGCTTATGCAGTCATTAGGCAGAACTTGGTTACGACGTCCTGACTTGTTGCATAACCTAGCTCTGACTGAGGAGCAAGCGGTATTACTCGCGAAATTTCAGCAAGAGTACCAAAAAGCTTGTGGCTAGAAGACAGTTACACCTAGGAAAGTGAGAAACATAATGGCAAAAGTAAACCAAAATATTATTAAAGCGCTTGAAGATGAGCAGCTTAAAACAGACGTACCTGCATTCGGCCCTGGTGATACAGTGGTTGTACAGGTAAAAGTAAAAGAAGGTGCTAAAGAGCGTCTACAGGCCTTTGAAGGTGTTGTAATCGCTAAGCGTAATCGTGGTCTTCACTCAGCATTCACAGTTCGTAAAATCTCGAACGGTGAAGGCGTTGAGCGTGTATTCCAAACGCACAGCCCTCTTATTGATAGCGTAACAGTTAAGCGTCGCGGTGCAGTTCGCCGTGCTAAGCTTTACTATCTACGTGAGCGTTCTGGTAAATCTGCACGTATTAGAGAAAAACTTAACTAATACGCGCTGTTTATCAACGCAAAAAACGGGTTGCATCCTTCGGGTTGCAACCCGTTTTGGTTTTAGAATATTATTTTCTCAATTCTCAATTCTCAATTCTCAATTCTCAACCCCTCATCAGTAAAATTTCCGCTTTAACCTTTTCTCAGTTAACCGATCCTGTTAGTATTTATCGTATTGATTAGTTTACTTTTATGTAAATTTATATTTACGTTATTTGGTTTTTTAAGGTGGTATGAACGTGGCTGACATAAATGATTTAGCACAGCTAAGAGAAGGTATAGATGAATGTGACGCGCAACTTGTTGCCTTACTTGCTAAACGTAATGGTATTACGCAAAAAATTGGTGAGATAAAACAACAAACAGGTGCGTCTTTACATGCACCGGATCGTGAAGCAGAGCTATTAGCAGCAAGACGACAAGAAGCAATAAATCAAAATGTAAGCCCAGATCTCGTTGAAGATATACTTAGACGCATGATGCGAGAAGCCTATCAAAACCAACAAGCAAAACTTGCATGCGCAGCGCCAGAGCTTTCGCCAATTGTGATTGTAGGTGGTCAAGGTGCCATGGGGCAGTTATTTGCACAGCAGTTTATTCGCTCAGGTTACGACGTTAAAATTTTAGATAAAGATCAGCAAAACGATGCACAAAATATCTTAAAAGGTGCCAAGCTAGTAATGATTAGCGTACCAATTAATGCATTGGACGCAGTGGTTGCAAAGCTACCTAAACTAGATGATGACTGTTTACTCGTCGACATTACATCGGTAAAGCAATCACCTATTAAAGCACTAAAAGCTGCGCATAGCGGCCCCGTTGTTGGTTTACACCCTATGTTTGGGCCTGATATATCACATTGGGTAAAACAAACAGTCGTTGTATGTGAAGGGCGAGAGCACCAAGCAGCAAAAGGCTTATTACAGCAGTTACAAGTATGGGGTTGCCAGCTTGTTGAGCTTGATGCTAAAAAGCACGATGAGGCAATGCAAATTATTCAGGTAATGCGCCACTTAACAACATTTGTATACGGGCAGTTTTTAGCTAAGCAAAGCCATACGTTAGAAGAGCTGCGCAGTTGCTCTTCGCCAATATATCAATTAGAGCTGATGATGGTGGGGCGCTTATTTGCACAGTCGCCAGAGTTGTATTCTGACATTATGCTCGCACAATTTGATGATGTAGAGAACCTACTTGCACAATACCAAGATACCTTTGCAAGTACATTAGCTAAATTAAAAGCGGGAGATAAAGCCGCGCTAATTGATTCTTTTGCGCAAGCTAAAGCTTACTTTTCTGACTCGACAGAACACTTTTTAACGCAAAGTAGAAGCTTATTAAACAAAGCCAATGATTCAAAGGTTTTAGACTAATAGTTGCTAACTAACTAAAAAAGGGCCGATATCGGCCCTTTTTGATTTATAAAATTTTATTAAGTATTAACGCTTACAGCCTGTAATGATTCGCTTTGGTAGCAGCCTAAAATGCGTACATATTGAGTGTGCTCTTTAAGTTCTTCTAACGCTTCTTTTACCTGTTTATCAGCTAAGTTTGCTTCAAGATCTACATAAAACACTTCTTCCCACGGATTGCCCGGAGTTGGGCGCGACTCAAGTTTTACTAAATTAATCTTATGCTGTTTAAAAATCATCAACGCATCGGCTAGTGAGCCCGCTTGTTGTTTTGTCGACATGATCAAACTCGTTTTAGTTGGAATTTGGTTAGACACTTGTAAAGGCTTACGTGCAACAACAATAAAGCGGCTATGGTTTTCGCTTTGATTAGCTAGGTTTGATTTAATAACCTCAAGCCCTACGTTTTTTCCCGCTTGTGCAGAGCCAATTGCAGCGCTGTGTGGTGTGTTCAGGGCTGATTGTAGTGCGCTTGATGTTGAGTCACATGTTTCGTGTTGTAAATCACCTAAGCCCTGTAAAAAACGGCTGCACTGCGCAAATGGTTGCGGATGTGCAAATATTTTTGTTAGTTGGCTAAGTTCAGTATCAGGGTTTGCGAGTAAGCAATGCTCTACACTGTGAGTGACTTCTCCAACAATAGAGACTTGTGCGTGCTGTAATAAGTCAAACACCTCGTTAATACTGCCAGAGCTTGTATTTTCAATTGGCAGTAAACCAAAATCAGCTTGTCCGTTTTCTACTTTACCTGTTATTTCGTCAAATGAGGTACAGCCAATTTCAACTAATTTACCCGGGCGGCGGCTAAAATATTTATGGCATGCTAGTTGGCTATAAGAACCTTGACCACCTAAGTAAGTTACACGGTGTGTTTCACTAAGGGCATCTGGATTCAGGTTTTTTTGTAGCATTGCTTGTTGGTGTAAAACAGAGTCTTCCAAAATAGTTTGAAAAACATTGTTTACGTAATAAGCATCTAAACCAAGCGATTTACCATAACCAATTAGTTTTTCTAAAAGAGCGAGTTCACGTGCTTCATCGCGTATAGGCTTGTTATTGGCAATTTTGTATTCAACAACACCGTGGCTAATACGACGGCGTTTAGCTAATAACACCAGTAAGTCGGAGTCTATTTCATTTATGTCGTGTCTTAGGGCATTTAATACATCATTTGTCATTTTGGTATCCTCATTCCAAAAGTAAGCTGTTATTACACAGCAAAAACAAAAAAGCCTCCCGGTTGGGAGGCTTTACTATTCGATTGATTTTATCTCACAAACAGGGAAGCCTCTTCTATATAAAGAAGCTAAAAAACGAAAAAAAAGTGCGAGAGATAAATATGTTCATGCAGTTAATGTATGGAGAGTTGCTAACAATGTCAATAACGATACGGCGCTAAATAAGCACAGAGCGCTATTTATTTGATCATAATTAGTTTTTAGTGATATTTAACAAATAATTTATATATATGAAGTCAGATCTGATATATTTCGTTAACTGGTTCAAATAATAACAATTATTAATAATTAAGGTTGACCCGTGGTTTACAGACGCCCTCCATCGCGTTTTGGATTAAATTCTTTAAGTGTAAAACTTTCACTGCTTATATCTGCTATTTGTTTAATAGCAGGAGTATGTGCGGCTGCCTTAATGCTTAAATCTGAAGAGAAACAACTTGTATTTGAAGAACACGAGGTATTAAAAAGTTCGACAGATTTATTAGTAAAACAATTTAATGAGCGTATTAAAACAAAAATAAATATTGCTCAGCAAGCTAATAACGTAGTGACAGAGCAGCTTTTTCAACCCAATTCACCAATTAATTTAAACAATAAATCACAGTTACAGTTTAATAGCGACGGCACAATTCGAAGTGCCTCTGCCGACGGATTATCTGCCGCATTTTTACCACAGCAAAATTACTCTCCTTTTTACAAACGCCTGTTTAATGATTCTGAAATGTTGTGGCGTATAATTTCTCCGACTCTGGTACATGACTTCTTTAATTTTTATTTAATAACTGATGATGATTTTATTCGTGTTTCTCCTCCAAACTGGGCACTAAACGCACCTGCCGAGTTTAGAGTAACGCAAGGGTCAACGTATAAATATATTAAAAGTACATTAAGAGCAGAGCGAAAGCCTGCATGGTCAAAAGTTTATTACGATACAGTATGGCGCAAGTGGGTTATGAGCTTACTAGTGCCTGTTTATGTTGATAACGCATTTTTAGGTGTGACGGGGAGCGATATTTCTCTCAATAAACTTATTTCTTTTTTACCTGTTGGTGATAAAGAAAAACACCTACTTGTGTTTGATAGCAAAGGGCAATTGTTAGCGCATCCGAGTCTAAACCCTGCATTATTAGCTGACTACGGTAGTGATAATAAAACACTCGCTACTAACGAATTTGTAAACCCAGAACTACAGTCGATTATTGACGATGCAATTGCGGTAAAGTTACCTGAATATGCAAATGCATTTGAACAAAATAATGAAGCCCATATTATTAATATTCGTAAGATTGATGATTTAGATTGGTATATCGGGGTTTACAAAAAACGTTCATCTACGTTATCTGCGTTACAAGATTTAAAACTGAAATTTTTTGGCCTCTTTATTTTATACGCAATATTAGTTGCTTTATTGCTACATCAGGCACTTTATCAATTAGTGCTGCGTCGTCTACATACATTAGTATATGCGGTAACGAACTTTGGTCGAGGGCAATTAACAACTGAGTTCCCACCAGAAAACAAAGATGAAATTGGTACACTTAATGGCTCATTTAGAGACATGACGGTAGAAATTCGTAAACTTATCGATGGTTTAAACCAAAGAATTACTGAAAAAGAAATTGCCGAAAAAGCTGCGAATCGATTATCTAAAGCGGTGGCTTTCTCGGGCACCGGCGTTGTGATAACAAACGAAAACTTTGTTATTGAATATGTAAACCCCAAAATGCTTGAAATGACAGGCTACCCAGAAAGTCATTTTAACCGAGCGCCATTACTTAATATTATCGCCTCAGAAATGGCTATTTTAGTTGAAGATATAGACATAGATTTACGCAGCCGTAATTACTGGCGAGGCGACACATTAATTCAAGGCTTAAATAAAGAACCTATTTGGGTGTCCTTAAGCATCTCGCCAATTCGCGAAGACAGCGGTGAAATAACAAGCTATATCGCATCAGCACAAGATATTTCATTTGTAAAAGAAAGCCAGCGTAAAATGGAACAGCTTGCTTACTTTGACACCCTTACAGGCCTTGCCAACAGAACGTTCTTTAGAATGCAATTACGTAAATCAATGGCATTGGCAGAGCGAGGGCATTATGCATTTGCATTGTTTTATTTCGACTTAGACGAATTTAAACGTATTAACGACACACTAGGCCACGATGCTGGCGATCAATTATTAATTGAAGTGGCAAACAGGCTTAAAAAACGTTTAAGAGCAGAAGATACGATTGCACGTTTAGGTGGCGATGAGTTTGCAGTGTTACTTAGTGGTATAGAAAGCCAAGAGCACGCGGCAGATGTTGCTAATACTATTCAAAAAACATTGAATGTGCCTATAAAGCTAGGTAGCAATGAAGTCATTGTGAGCGCTAGTATTGGTATAACTATGGCTCCATACGATAGCCTAGAGGAAGATCAGTTACTCAAACATGCTGATTTGGCAATGTATGAAGCCAAAGCAAAAGGACGCAATACATTCCATTTTTATAGCCAAGAATTGAACGCAGCTGCAAATGAGCGTTTATTTATTGAAAATGAGCTACGTATAGCATTAAAAGAAAAACAATTCGTTGTTTACTACCAACCTCAAGTCGACAGTCGTACTCATCAGGTCGTTGGCTACGAAGCGTTATTAAGATGGTTTCACCCAGCGGAAGGGTTGATCTCTCCAGATAAATTTATCCCTATTGCTGAGGCAACTGGCCTTATAGTTGAATTAGGTGAATGGGTACTTCAAGAGTCTTGTGATTTTGCCGTAAGATTAACGGAGCAAGGTCTAGAAAATAATATATCAATAAACTTATCTGCTCGTCAGTTTAAAGATTCGAGTCTAGTATCTACGCTGAGTAAAATGATAATTAGATCGGGTGTTTCGGCTAAGCGCCTTCATTTAGAATTGACCGAAAGTATGTTGATGGGTAACGTTGAAGCTGCTATTACTCAACTGCATGAATTAAAAGCGCTAGGTGTATCAATTTCTATTGATGATTTTGGTACGGGTTATTCATCACTTAGTTACTTAAAGCGATTCCCAGTTGATATATTGAAAATTGACCGTTCATTTGTAAAAGATATCCCTGAGGATACAAATGACATGGAAATCACTGCGGCTATTATTGCTATGGCACAAAAGTTAAAGCTAGACGTGGTAGCTGAAGGCGTTGAAACAATAGAGCAAGTGAAATTTTTACAAAATAACAATTGCTTTATTGTGCAAGGTTATTATTTTAGCCCTCCAGTCCCTGAGTGCAATTTACCTAACTTGTATAAAAAGTTAAGTGAACCTTTAAAAAGTTAAGTGAACCTTTAAAAAGTGAAGTAAATAGTTAATAAGATTGTGGATTAACCACCCGCAATCTTAACTTTGAATTTTAACCCTTCTAAAATGGCTCTTAGTTTATCGCGGTCATCACCTTGTACTTCTATAATGCCTTCTTTTACTGCGCCGCCTTGACCCATTTTACTTTTTATGGTTTTAGCCAATTTTTTTAGATCGTGATCTTTTGGATCAATGCCAACAACGAGCATTACGCCTTTGCCTTTACGGCCTTTTGTTTGTCGCTCTATGCGAATAAAACCATCTTTAAAAAGCTTAGCTTCTAACTCTTTTTCTGGTTTTGGCTGGTCAATGCGACCAGTACTTGTTGAATACACTAACTGGCTATCACTCATACCTTACCTTTATAGATACAATAGATTAAATATTGGCGTAAATGATAGCAAATTTGAAGTGGTGTGTTTTTCTTTTTGCTAAATAATTTTAACAGGTTATATTTAATTCAAAGGAAATATTATTGGAGTTTACTATGAGTTTAACTAAGAATGAATCAGTCGATGGCACTACATTAACAATACAAATTAAAGGTAAATTTGACTTTAATTTAGTGCAATCTTTTCGCCAAGCTTATGCCCAAATGAGCGAAAAAACTGTAAAGGTTATTGTTGATTTAAGAGAGACTGACTACATGGATAGCTCAGCACTTGGCATGTTACTTAATATGAAAAAAACAATTGATAGCCAAGTAGAAACTATCGAAATAAGCAATTGCCAACCACAGCTTAGAAAAATTCTACAAATTTCACGTTTTGATAAAAAGTTTGATATTAGCTAATGATACATGTGTTAATTGTTGACGATCAGGCGCTCAATCGCATTTTGCTAAGTAAAATGCTTGAGCAAGAGGGCTATAAAATATCTGTAGCTTATAACGGGCTAGATGCGCTTAATGTACTTAAAAGAGAGCAAATAGACGTTGTTTTACTCGATGTTTTAATGCCTGTAATGGATGGTTTTGAGGCCGCTGAAAAAATAAAGCAGCTGTATAGTGAAGTTTACTTACCGATTATTTTTATAACCTCCTTAGACGATCAGGCAAGCTTTGAGCGCTGCCTTGCAGTAGGCGGCGATGACTTTATTCATAAACCATTTGAAAAAGTTATTCTGCATGCAAAAATTAAAGCACATAGCCGCACCAGAGAACTGAGTAAAAAAGCCAATCAACAAAAAAAATTGCTTGAATATCATCATAATCAAACTGAACGTGAACACGAAATAATTGAACATATTTTTAATAATTCACTAGAAAACCAAGGTAAATTTAAAGAGTATCTCGACTTTAGTTTATCACCTGCCTCTATGTTTAACGGCGATATGTTTTTAGTAGCCCAAAGCCCGATAGGTAATTTGTATTGCATGCTGGGGGATTTTACTGGCCACGGCCTAGCAGCAGCAATTGGCGCATTACCGGTTTCTCGTGTGTTTTACACTATGGTACAAAAAGGCATGGCGATTAATGACATTGCCTGTGAGCTGAATACACTACTGTACAACCTCCTACCTGGACACATGTTTTGTGCTGCAACCATTATAGAGCTCAGTGCATCCGGTAAAAGTGTTTCTGCATGGATGGGCGGCTTACCCGATGCCTACCTAATAGATAAAGACGGTAATGTAAAACAAACATTAGAGTCGCAACATATGGCGCTGGGGATTTTAGACGACCAAGAGTTTGAATATGAAGTTATTCATTTTGAAACAAATAGTAATACACGCCTAGTATTAGCAACCGACGGAATTATAGAAACAGCAAACAAAGAAGATATATTTTTTGGGGAAGAGCGTTTTTTACAAACCTTAAAAAGTAAATCGATGATTAGTAGTGAAGATATAGTGGCTAACGTTACTAAGTTTGCAGATGGTACTAAACAACAAGACGATTTAAGCATTGTTTTACTAAACTGCCTGCCTTTAATTCCTGAGGAGCAAGAGCGAGAAGCATTTTCTACTTTAGCTTTTAATTTATCTTTGAGCTTAAACTCAGAACAAATAAAAAAAACAGACCCCGTTTACGATGTAGTTAATATTTTAAGCAGTGTTGAGGGGTTAAATGCTCACCGCTCTAATATATTTTTACTGTTGTCTGAGGCTTATAATAATGCGCTTGATCATGGTGTATTAGGGCTTAACTCCGAAATTAAAAAACAAGAAGATGGTTTTTTTCGATATTACGAATTAAGAGAAGCAGCTCTGGCTAAACTTACCGATGCCATGATTATTATTGATATGCGCTATTGCCCCGACACACTCAGTTTATATTTTATTATTTGTGATTCAGGCCGAGGGTTTAGTTGTAAGCACGATGAGCTGGCAAAGGTTAATAATGAATTTGGCAGAGGCGTGTCTTTATTAGAAGAAATAGCCGAAAAAGTTACTTATAACGCCAGTGGTAATCAAGTTGAAATGTGCTACAAGTTGAGCTAGCTCTGTAAAAATATCCATGCTATTATTCTCGAAACTTTAGATGTATGGATGGCCAAATGATTTCTTCTTACCTAAAACAAGCACAATTAAGTGCTAATCCTACTTTAATTGCAACAGAGTTTGAAAAGCTTGAGCTGCATCTTACAAACACAACTTTACCTGATGTGCGTTGGGAGTATCAAATACCAGAGCTTGGCGAGGGCGGAGCGTGTAGTTTATTTGGTTACTTACAAGATGAGCCATTCAAATTAACTGACTATCTTAAAGGTGATGAGCAAACACAACTTAAGTTAGCTAATTTACAAAGTATTGTAAGCTACATAGAACAGCAAACAGGCGTTGATTGGTATGGTATTTATCAATCAACTAATACAAGTGAAGGTAAGCAACTGTTAAAATTAGCTTATCATGGTGCGCCTAGTCGCCCGTTGTTTCCTTTAACGCAAGCATTTGCAGCAGGGAGTAATAACGTACAAGTTGCGCTATCTCATCAAGGTCGCATTATTAATAACGTTGAAGCGTATTTGTCACAAGGCGGTGAATACTACACATGCGATCCTAAAGTTAAATCAGAAACCTGCTTACCTTTATTCAACGCACAAAATGAATGTGTTGGTATTATCGATGCAGAAGCCTTTAAAAATGATTTTTTTGATGAAAAGACGCTTGCCGTTTTAATTGCATGTTGTATTAAAATTCCTCACTTTATAGTGTAAATAACGCTAGTCAATATGATGTGCTTTTATGTTAAGCTTAGCTTAACAGCTAACCCCTAAATAACGATAAGAGATAGCCAATGTTCTCAGTATTAAAACCATTACCAACAGATCCTATTCTTGGCCTTATGGCGGCCTATAAACAAGATACAAACCCTAATAAAATTGATTTAGGTGTAGGTGTCTACAAAGATGAGCAAGGCAATACACCGGTTCTTAAAGCGGTTAAAAAAGCTGAAGCGTTTCGTCTTGAAAACGAAATGAGCAAATCTTACATTGGTTTAGCGGGTAATTTAGATTACTGCCAAAAAATGGAGCAGTTATTACTAGGCGAACATCAAGCATTGCTAGCAAATCGCGTACGTACTGCGCAAGCTCCAGGTGGTACGGGTGCACTTCGTGTTGCAGCTGAATTTATTAAGCGTTGTAATACAGACGCGACTGTTTGGGTAACTAACCCAACATGGGCTAACCACATTAGCTTGTTTGAAGCAGCAGGCTTAACAGTAAAAGAATACCCATATTACGATTACGAAAATAAAGATTTACTGTTTGATGAAATGATCAACACACTTAAACAAGTGCCTAAAGGCGATGTGGTTTTACTACATGCATGTTGTCATAACCCAAGCGGTATGGATTTAAACGAAACACAGTGGAACACGGTTGCTGAACTTGCAAAAGAAGTGGGCTTTACACCACTTGTTGATATTGCATACCAAGGTTTTGGTGCTTCGCTTGAAGAAGATGCACGCGGCTTACGTATTTTAGCCGATGCAGTAGAAGAGCTAATTATTTGTTCTTCATGTTCTAAAAACTTTGGCTTATACCGCGAGCGTATTGGTGCATGTTCACTAATTGCAAAAGACAGCGCAGCAGCTGATATTTCAAACTCTGTAATGCTAAGCGTTGTGCGTAGTATTTATTCTATGCCGCCAGCGCATGGTGCCGATATTGTTAATACTATTTTAAGCAGTACTGAGCTTACACAATTATGGCACTCTGAGCTTGATGAAATGCGTAGCCGCATAAATGGCCTACGTAGCTTAATTAAAGAAAGCTTAGCAACGAAAGATATTGCACAAGACTTCTCATTTATTGAGCGCCAAAACGGTATGTTTTCTTTCTTAGGTATTAACAAAGAGCAAATTGCTCGCCTACAAAAAGAATACGGCATTTACATTGTTGGCTCTAGCCGCGTAAATGTTGCAGGTGTTAGTCATTCAAATATTGAATACTTTTCAAATGCTGTAGCTGACGTTTGTAAATAAACGCAGTTAATATAAAAAACCGCACATCATAATGATATGCGGTTTTTTATTATCTAAATTTAAACAAAAAGCAGCAACCTTTAACCGATAGCAGGAATAAGCCCCGCCATTTGCATAAACTGCGCAGCAATAATAGTGATGCCACATATAGCAGCTATACCAAGCCCAACATTCCCGCTTTTAACTTGGTAGCCTGTTTTATTTGATGTTGTACGCTGTTTATAAACCATTGCTACAGGCAAAAATATTGCCAGGACGACAAGTGCTATTGCAGCGTAACCTAAGGCCATAATAAAGCCTTGAGGATAAAATAATGCAAAGCCAAGTGGCGGAATAAACGTAATTAAGGCCGTTTTAATTCGGTCTGTTTTATTGTCACCCTTTTTAAATGCATCAGCAAAAAAATCAAATAACCCTAAACTCACCCCTAAAAATGATGTCGCAAGTGCTAAATCAGCAAATAACTTAACGGCCGTTGCCACACTTGGGTTATGCGCAATACTTGCCACGCTAGATACAAACCCATTAAGACCTTGGCTGTTGAGTAAATCAGCTTGGCTCATAATACCTTGGCTAAGTAGTTGCCAAAAAATATAAATGACTAAAGGTAGGGCGGCTCCAGCAATCATTACTTTGCGCAGTACTTTTATTTCTACACCAACATATTTAACAATAGAAGGGATAGAGCCATGAAAACCAAACGAAGTAAATATAACCGGTATAGCCGAAAGGATTAATCCTTGCTCTACGGGCATCTCTAATAAGTGCTTACCTTGCACATAAGGGGTAAGCATGTAAAACAAACTAGCTAATACAATAATTTTTATTGTAAATAACACTCTATTTAGTTTATCTACCTTGCTAGTGCCTAGCGTTACCACACTTGCAATAATAACAGCGAGGATCACAGAGCCAAACTGTGGGGCTATATTTACATCAAAGCCTATATTTATACGCGCTTGGAGTTGTGCACCACCACCTGCAATATAAGCAGCGCATAAAGCGTAAAATAAAAAAACCATCGAAAAATTCGCAATATATTGTCCGCGCTTTCCAAGCCATAATTTAGCCAATGTATTTAATGTAGCATCGCGTGGTGCATATTGGTGTAGCTCTAACATGAGTAGTGCGGTGTAGGTCATTAGTAACCAGCTAGCAATTATTAATGCAAGTGCAGTACTAAACCCAAGCCCGGCAGATGCAATTGGCAATGCCAACATACCCGCACCAATAGTGGTGCCTGCAACAATTAACATGCTTCCCGTTGTTTTATTTTTAAGCACTTAATTACCTTAATTATTATTAATATTGATGCACCATATAACTAGTTACTCAAATCTCAAATAGTTTTGTAATAAAAGAGCATTATTAAAATGTAACTTACAATTTACAACTGTATTTATTAAAGGCTTTAGTGTTTAAAAAGTACTAAAACACAGTAGTGAGCGTATAATTTATTCTTTGTTTTATTCATTCATATAAAGCGTAGGGATGGCACGTGCCAGTTAGAGTATCGTATTTTTTAATGGTTCTTATATGGTCTACTACACCACTGGGTATAGTGTGGAGTAGTGACACTGTATCGCCAACGCTTGCTGTATTAATGCGAATGCTGGTGGGGCTATTGTTAGGCGGCTTAATTGTTGCTATTACAAATATTAGAGTGCCTTGGAGTAAAAATGCATGCTTACTTTATTTTTATTCGAGTATAGGTATTTTTGGCGGTATGTTGCTGAGCTATATGGCAGCTAAAACAGTCCCTTCTGGTATTATTTCGCTTATGTTTGGCCTTGCACCTATTTTGTCGGGGTTGCTTGCTCAACAGTTATTAAATGAACCTAAATTTAGCCCGATTAAATTAGTTGCGTTAGCGTGCGCCTTAATTGGCTTATATTTTGTTAGTTATAACCAAGTACAAAACTCGCAAACTCAAGGGCTTGGGTTGCTTTATGTGTTTATGGCTGTCTGCTTTTTTAGTTTAAGTGGTGTGATGATCAAGCGTGTACAGATTGCGATTCACCCTATGGCAACAACATTTGGTGCCTTAGTTTTTGTAACTCCACTCTTTTTTATTGCTTGGTGGTTATTAGATGGTGAGTTGCATATACAAAACTGGAGTGCAAAATCATTGTGGGCTATTGGCTATCTAGGAGTATTTGGATCTTTAGTAGGGGCTTTGGCGTATTTTCATGTGCTGCAAAACTTAAATGCAAGTACGGTATCACTTACTACACTTATCACCCCGAGCTTTGCGATAGGCTTAGGGGCTTGGCTAAATAATGAGTCATTAAGCCAAGAACTAATAATTGGTGCGGTTATTATTTTAATTAGTTTGGGCCTGTTTATCTTTCAGGATTAAAATTTGTTCAACCTAGGGGCGATTTAATCGCGGCGCGAGGTTTGTAACCTAGTGGGCTAAGTAAAAACCAAGCAACAAAGAGTAAATAGCCCCTAGGCAGAACCCTTCGGGCAGCGCCTGTTTGGCATTAATGCTACGTTATCGCCCATTTATGGGGAATAACCACACTACATAGGCTCTGCCTTGCCTAAATACCAAACAGCCTGCTGCAAATTCAACCTCGAAAGACAAACAGGCCCCAAGCTTTTTCAATTTGGTGATAAGTTTTTAAGGCGAAAAAAAGTAAACACAAATTAGCTTTACTACATTTTTTCTATTTGAATAATTAAACGACGGTTTTTGTCTCGGCTTAAAATGTTATCGTTATTATCAACAAAGCGTTTTTCGCCCAAACCGGTTGTTTGTACTTTGGCTTTATCAACACCCAAGCTCACCATATAATCTTTTATAGTTTTGGCGCGCTTGCGCGATAAATCTAAGTTATTCCAGCGTCCGCCATAGCTATCGGTGTATGAGTCAATACTAATGGACTCTATGCTTGCATCATTTTTTAAATACTCAGCAATTTTATCAAGACGTTGTTGCGACGATTTAGTTAATTTACTGCTGTTTGATTGATAGTTCATTACAGTAAACGAAATATCTTCAAAGCTGTACGGGAGTAGCTCATCACGGCACTGTAAAAAAGCCCAGTAAGCTTGTTTAAAGTTTACGCTCGATATACCAACGGCAATTTTATCGGCACTGTTTTGCCAGTCTTGATAATAAAAAGTAGGGTAGTAGCCTTTTTCAAGTTCGGTAAGCATTTCCCATGCGGTTTTATTGCCTAGTTCGCCATCAAACTTTTTAAGTAATTTCATGTTTGCAATATCGCGTGCAGGCAATCCTGCGCGCCATGTTGGTGGCACTGCTTTTAAGCCTGCAATTGCGTAGTTATCTGGGCGTACAACCATATCTAAATTAAACGTTAAGTTTTTATTTTTACTCGCAGAAGCTTTAAAAATAGCTTCGCCGTAATAAGGAACTTCATGATTTAATTGGCATTGTAAGCGCGTTGTTTTAACTACTTCCCAATTGGAGTTGTCTTGGGTTGCTGTGTATTGGCGCATAGCAGCTTGCGAGTGAGTACCACAAAGCACTGCACTTATACTAAGGCTAATAAATAACAACTTATACTTCATGGTGCTCTCCAGCTATCCGGGAATGCCAATAATTTGGCAAATTAACGACTGCAACGATTAGTTCGTTCTCTATATAACTAACTTATAAGTTAAAGCAAGTTATGTGCCTACAATTTTAAAGCAATAAATACTTAAATCCCCTAGCCTAGGGGGCATCAATTTTGACATAATAGTCAGCTTACACGTATAAACAAAGAAGACTATGGCAAATACTGAGCAAACACCTTTCGCAAAACGCTTTCGTGGATTTTTTCCTGTTGTTATTGATGTTGAAACTGCAGGTTTTAACAAAGAAACAGATGCATTGTTAGAAATAGCAGCCTCTGTTTTAAAAATGGATGACGAAGGATTGCTCAGCATAGATCATACTGTTCATTTTCATGTTCAGCCATTCGAAGGCGCTAATATAGAACAAGCCGCCATCGACTTTAATGGTATAGACCCGTTTTCACCACTACGTGGTGCAGTACCAGAAGACGAAGTAATTAAAGAAATATGTAAAGTAGTACGTAAAGCGCAAAAGGCCGCTGGCTGTCAACGCTCAGTGATTGTGGCGCATAATGCCGCATTCGATCATGGCTTTTTAAATGCAGCAATAGAGCGTAATAACATTAAACGTACGCCATTTCATCCGTTTGTAAGCTTCGATACTACGTCTTTAGCGGGTTTAGCATTAGGGCAAACTGTATTAGCAAAAGCATGTAGAGCGGCTGGTATCGAGTTTGATAACAGCCAAGCGCACTCAGCGCTTTACGACACAGAACGTACAGCAGAGCTTTATTGTTTAATAGTAAACCGCTGGCAGCAATTAGGTGGTTGGCCATTAGCCCCAACCGACGATTGTGACGCTGACGCCGAAACTGGTGCCGAAGTTGAAACTGAAACAAAAAATGACGAAGACGCTAAAACGTCTGAGTAATTTTACCCTCAGTTAGCTTAACTAAATGGGGCGGGTAAATACGCGAAAATTGTTTAGAATCTTTCGCTATTTTAAGCTCCACACCAGGGTGCATTAGCTCGTTTACTTTTAAACGACTACTGGCAAGTAATTGCGTTATTTTTTGCTTAATAAGTATTTTTTGACGATTAATATGGGCAGAACGTATTTTTATATGTTGTTCATTTTCAGATATTTTATTCATAAATTGCTGACGCTGAGCAGCCCCCGCAATTTTACTCGCTTTTTCACGAGCTTGTTGTAAAGCCGCGACTTTGATTGCAAGTACTTTTTCAAAATCAGTTATTTGAGTTTGCTTTTGACGAAGCTCAAACCAGAGCTGCGCTAAAAACACACGTGTTTTAGTACCGGCTGGCGCGCCTAGTTCACCTGTTTCAATGCGCATAGCGTCTAAAATATTACCGCCAATAATTTTACCTCGCGGATTATTTGCTTTGCCTACACGTATTAATCGCCTAGCACTTAAATCACAATGCAGAGCTTGGCGTTCAATAAATAAGTCTTGTTCGGTTTTAATATTACAGTACTGAGCATAACCAATCGAAATAGTACGTTGAGCGGTTATACAACATGTAAATGCTTCTTCGCTTTCACGTTTTCGGCCAATTGCACCAAGCATAATAGTGACTGCACTTTTACTTTCAACAGTTCCTGATTCTACAAAACCAAGCACCGTAATATCACCATTGGCTTTTACGCGCATACCGTCTTTAATATCGCCAGTAATAATTACACTGCCGTCAAAATCAACATGGCCTGTACTTACATCTACGTTATCAAAGCATAAAACGTCATCTACACGCATACCACGGGGCAGAGCTACAGGTACACCTTTGCAGTCGGCAATAAGCATATTAGGATTATTAGGATCTACTTTTGTACCTTCGAAAGGCTGGAGTTGGTGATCTTTACCTGGTTTTGCACTAATTGAATCGCCAAATACCGTATAGCCTTCTTCTCCAGGGGTTGCGGCAATGCGCTGCATTAAGGGAGTGCCGGGTTTTACAGTGATAATAGCGCCAAGGTTTTTCATATCAACCTTACCGCCTTCTGTAGCTTGTGGGCTAAGTACTCGGTCTTGGGCTGTTGAGCATAAACGCACAAATTTAGCGTCGCTACCTTCTTTAGGATTGCGCCCATGTGCAATTATGGCACTGTAAGAGCTTCCTGCTGGTTGCTCAAACTGCTGGCCTAAAAAGGTATCAAGCGCACGAGGACTTATTCCTTTTTTAACACCTGCATCAGCAAGTGCTTTTTGCGCGCCTTCCATAGACAAAAGTGCGCCACCTTTAGCGGTAGTTAATGTTGCTTCTGCGACCATGTTTTTTTCATCAATATTAATGACAAGCGACGCATCAAGAGCTTTAGCAACTACAAGCGATACTTCCTGATAATTTTTAGTTGGTGCAAAAAGCTTTCCAATATTGGCGACTATAGCTCCATACTCACTAAACTCAGATTGTTCAAGCATTTCTACTAACTGAGTACTCGTAACAGGAAAACCACTATCAATAGGATGACTTACTAAAGAGACAAACCCTGTACTTTGATCAAATGAAAAAACCGACATTTATAAATTCCTTAAATTATGCCTGTTATTATTTTTATTTTTTACAACTAAAGGTTTAGAAATGACAAAAACCTTAACTCCTTATTTGAACACAGGTTAAACATATTGTTAAGCAAATGTTTATAGAGCCTTGCATAAACTAAATTTTGCTTATTTAACGTGCGATTGATGCATGCAATTAAAATAAACCGTTACTAGGCCTTGAGTATCAGTACTTTACTCGGTTATACTGTTTGTACGCTCTGAATTGAGTTACTAATTCAGGGGCTGATTAGGATTCGACGGAATTCAAGAAGCCCAAGGTGCATGTCGAGGTGCGGTTTGCCTCGTTAAACAGCCGCAACCTAAAGTAATCGCAAACGACGATAACTACTCTCTAGCAGCTTAGGCTGGCTAGCGCTCCTTCCATGTATTCTTGTGGACTGGATTTTGGAGTGTCACCCTAACACCTGATCGCGACGGAAACCCTGGCCGGGGTTGAAGCGCTAAAACTAAGCGGCCTCGCCTTTATTTACCGTGTTTGTCCGGGACTTAAAGGTTAATTAAATGACAATACTAAACATGTAGTACCGACGGTCGAGGCTTTTCGGACGGGGGTTCAAATCCCCCCAGCTCCACCAATAAAGGTTTTTGAACTCGTTATTCGAAAACCATAAGAAACCCGCAAATTTTTTAACCCAAATTTGCGGTTTTTTTTATGCTTATAATTTAATTATTAATAATTGTGGCAAATAAGCTTGAGCTTTTATTTCAGCGTTTTACAGTACAGTAAATAAAACAGATATTAATTTGCCGAAAGGGCAGTGTAGCAATGTTTTAAGGCATACTTTTGTAAGTCATTTTATGATGAACGGAGGTAATATTTTAGTGTTACAGCAGATACTTGGTCATGTAAAGATTGAGTAAACTATGGTTTACGCACACTTTGGAGCAAGCCATTTAGAGGATGCTATTAGATTGGGCCCAAGAGTAGATATATAAGTTATAGCCAAGTTCAAAGAGGTATTCTATTGTTTTTTAAAAAAGAGCCTACGATTACCGAATAATCTATTATTGAACGTATTATTAAATCGCAAACGCCAAAAGAAGATTGCTCTTTTTCAAAATAAGAGATCATTTTAAGGATATCTTGTTCGCTATAAAGTCTTCTTTTCTTGTCTTTATAGACTTTTAGCTTTTTAAACTCTTCAACATGAAGATTATCAATAATGGGGCTGTTTAGTTCAAAAATCATTTCAGGCTTAGGTGGCGAATACGCTCTAAAATTGGTAACTCCAAGTGAACTATTTGAAAGGTGAATATTATAATTTCTCAAAATTTTTAAAAAATGGAATACAGGGTTTTCATTTTTTATCAATGAATAACATTCAATATCAGCATTATTAGGATAATTTACTTTAAGTAGCTCTTCTATTGTTATGAATTCTGCTAAGGCAGCCCTTAAATAAGCAGTTTTGATATTATTGTTAGAAATAATATGATTCGATTCATCAGTTCCAATATGACTTGCTAAATATATGGCAGAACAGAATCGCGTATATATGTCAATATCCAATTGAGTTCGTTCATCTGGTTTAGGGATAATCATATAACCTTCATCCATTTTTGGAAATAACTCGTAATTTAAATTCATAAAACTGCTTAAGCTCTTAATTTTTTAACTTTTTATTTGGTAAATTCATAGAGATTAGTGGCTTACTAAATCAAAATTGATATTGATAAAGCAAGAATTATATAGAAAGATAAATCTAATTTGTATCGCCAAATTGTTCTTTTTTGCGAGTTCGTTTCAAGGCATGAATCCTATAGTTAAAAAATAATCTGTTATATTAGTTTTTTCTCAATAATTGCCGGAGTGCTAATTTAAGTAAAGCATAAAGAGTACCGCTTCTAAATTGGTTCGATGAAGTGGTCCACTATCAGCTAATAGTCACAAGGTTAATGTTTAATAGGATTTAGGTCGCGTATTTTCATGTCCATATATTGCCCAGCTATGATAGTTAACACAAGACCTAAGTAGATATTACTAGTGTATAACACCCTGATTTCATAGTAAGTTGTTGTTTTTAATAGTTACATGTAACAATCGAGGCTTTCGGGCAGGGGGCAAATCCCCCCAGCTCCACCAATAAAGGTTTTTGAACTCGTTATTCGAAAACCATAAGAAACCCGCAAATTTGTTAATCCAAATTTGCGGTTTTTTTTACGGAATTTATAAAGTGAAAATAGAGTTTAAGAATTTCTAATTGCACGTAGCTTCATTTTTATCGCAATCACAAGCAGGCTAAATAATGACAGCATGCTTATTAACAACGTTAGGTAAAGTATGGGGTTATTTTGCTCTTCGGTTCTGACTGGAGAGCTGTTTGTAGTTTGCGAGTTTTGATGTTGCCTAATATAGCTTTGGCTGATCCAATCTACCGCGTTTATCCATTGTACTTTGGCGGGATCAGTATTGTTGAGCATCCCTATTGCGTGCTTATCTTTATTTAAGCTTTTTGAAAGTTGTATCAATTGCTGCCAAAATTCATTTTTAGGGCCTAGGTCATCTATTTCTTGCAGGTGCTGTTGTAACTTATCGCCACCCATCGTTTTAATATCAGCTTGTCCTGTGCTTTGCGCGTAGCTATTTATTAGCGATGAAAAGCGACTAAAGTACTCATTACTTTTTTGTAGGGTAGGGTTAGCTGTGTGATCGTTTGTTACTTTTTTTGCAGGTTGATTTAGGCTGTTTTGATCAATTAAATATTGCTTATAGCTTTGGTAGCTTAAGTTGTTCGTAGTTATGTTATTTGTAGTTGTGTTATTTGGAGTGGCGAAGTTGTTTTTAAGTGCTTTAACACTAATTACTGCGCCTAGTAAGGTAATAATAAAAAGGGCGCAATAGCAAAAATACAATGCGCTTTTTAAAGTGTTACGCAGTAGTTTATATTTATTATTACTTTGCTCTATAGTTGAATTTTTAAATGGGGTTGCATCTGTATTTAGTAATTCACTTTGTGCTGAGGTGCTTTTTTCATGAGTGCTCTTATTAATATGTTTATTGGTACCTTCACTGTGCTCAGTGAGTGCTATTTGATTATTTTGAGATTGAGCGATAACAGTAGTGCGCTGAGGTTCTACTTTAGTAATCAACCCTAGCTTTTTAAGTGAAGATTCTGTTTTAACAGCATCAATACTCGATAAGTCTTTTTTAAAGCATAAGCTTTTCCATCAAATAATTGAACAACAATACTATGAGGAATATTCAGAAGCAGGCTGAGTTGCTCTTGGGCAGAGGTAAGGTCAGTATTTTGATATAACTGTCCATTAAAAACAATTTTAAATGTAGCGCTCACGTTGGTACCTTGCTTGTGTAATTCCATTTTTGGAATTTTATTTTTATTATTTGATACACAAAGTTAATTTAACAGATAAAGGTGATGCTTTCTAATGATTTGTGATTAAAAAAGCCTTAACAAACAGCGCTAAGGCTTTGGGGTGTAGCTGTTATTTTACTTTATAGTTTAGCGAGTGATTTTACAGATTGCTTTTGCTCACTTACGGGTTGGGTTGCTTTGTCTATTAATGTTTCAAGTGGTTTATTTCGAACACACATAAGTACTTTGTTCATCGCCATTACTTAGCGTACATGTTTGAGTGGTAATAGATGAAATAAGCGCATCGCTTTCAAAGTTAAAAGGGTCAACTTCGACAACAAAATCGGTTGAAGTATCTGTTGTAGTTTCCTCACCGGTGGTTGCTTCAGTCACAACGCTACTTTCAGTATCGCTACCGTTACAGGCAGTTAAACCCAGTGCAAGTATGCACATTGCTAGCGGCATTAAAATTGGTGCGTTAATCTTTCTCATCAGAGATATCCGGTAATGAAGTTGAATGTATAATATTTGTTAAATGTGCAAGCAAAGTGCAAAAACAATGCAACATTGTACATTGCCTCAGATTGGGGCTGATAATTTTGTAAATGCACAATATTTTTTATTATTTAAAATACTGCGCCTTTAAAATATTTAAATAGGCAGTGAGTTTTATGGACTTTTTATTTCCCGACAGCATGTCTTTATTTTTGTTTTTATTGTTAATAATCACAGCAGGGTTTACCTCTTTTGTATCTGCTGCATTTGGCGCTGGTGGCGGGTTAATGCTGCTTGTAGTTATGGCGTCGTTTATGCCGATGGCAGTTGTTGTGCCTGTGCATGGTTTAGTACAGCTTGGCTCTAATGCAAATAGGTTTTTACTCAGCTTTAAGCATATTGATAAAAGCATGTTTGTTTACTTTGCGTTAGGCGGCTTGGTAGGGGCGGGGTTATCTAGTTTTGTAATTGATGATATATCGCTTGATGCAATGAAGTTAGTGGTCGCTATTTTTGTTATTTATTTACTGTGGGGTAAAACGCCGCCTATAAAATTAACCTCTAAGCTGTGGCGTGTGGTTGCGGGTTGCATTACTACTTTTGTTTCAATGTTTGTGGGGGCAAGCGGTCCACTTGTTGGTAGCTGTTTATACATAAATAATTACGAAAAGTTAAAATTTACGGCGACATTTTCGAGCATTATGAGTGTGCAGCATTTATTAAAAGCGGTGATTTATGGCGCTGTCGGCTTTAGTTTTTGGCAATGGGTGCCGCTTGTAATCGCTATGGTAATAAGTGGCGCTGTAGGAACTTGGTTTGGAATTAAATTACTAAAAAGTATACCAGGGGATAAGTTTAAACGTATTTTTAGAGTGGTATTAACGTTATTAACCCTGCAACTAGGTTGGCAAGGTGTAAAAGTATTACTCCACTAGTAAAAGTGGAGTAATAATCGTTAAATAATAAAGGTTATTTAACAGCGGCTTTAATTGGCTTGTCGCCATCAAATAACTCAAAAATGCGGTTGCTAATAAATGGGTTAGTCGCAATATGTAATAAAGCATTGGCTACGTTTTCGCGGCTAATTTTAGCTTTTGAGCGGTCACTTGGTCGCTGAGTAGTTACTTGCATTGATGCGCTATCGTCAGTCAATGTACCTGGGCGAACAATAGTGT
This sequence comes from Pseudoalteromonas sp. TP27, assembly GCF_056470645.1. Lineage (NCBI taxonomy): Bacteria > Pseudomonadati > Pseudomonadota > Gammaproteobacteria > Alteromonadales > Pseudoalteromonadaceae > Pseudoalteromonas > Pseudoalteromonas sp. TP27. Next base: position 32,238 of record NZ_JARDAK010000016.1, read on the forward strand.
AATTTAAGCCACTATTTATTAAGTGCTCGTCGGCCATGTGTTTTGCTACTAAGTAAGGTTTTAAATCACCTTTAATTGAATCTGGATCGTCAGCACCAATTGAGCTGACCATAACAAAGTGTTTAACGCCGTGCTCTTTTGCAAATGTAGCTGCTTTTGTTGCTGCCCATAAATCAATTAGTACGGTTTTGTCATCGCCAGTGTTGCCACCAGAACCCGCTGCAAAAATCACTTGGTCACAGCCTTTCATTGCATCGCCAAAATCGCCTTCCAGATCTTGCTCAACAATAGTTAAAAAGGAGCTGCTTAAATCGCTTAGTTTGTTTTTGTCGCGAACTAGTGCCACAACATTTTGCTCATTTTCTAAAAGTAGCTCAGTTGCCATTTTGCCTATTTGTCCGCTTGCGCCAATAATTAGGGTCTTACTCATAATTAACTCCTTCCAATAAATAGTAAAAGTAATGTGCTTACAAACAGACCTTGGGGTAGGGGATAATTTTTAAAGGGTAAAAATGAGTTTAAATGAGCTAATTTCAAAAAATACTTTAATTAAAATACGATGCTTAACTGAGCATTAAAATTAGATGGTTTTATTATGTTTTTTAGAGTTTTTTAATTGCTTGTTATGCTTTTTACATATTATCGCGATAATAAGTTAACAATACTTTTTGGCAGTTATATTTTTAGGTTGTGTAGCGTTTTTGTTGGAAATACTTTTAATTATAATTTTTTAAGCGGTATTTTTTAGCCTACCAAGAAACACCGCTGTTGCTTAAATTTTATTACGAATTAAATCTCGCACGATAAACCGAGCTGGATGAATAGCTTGGCTTACGCGTTCGCTTAATGGCCGGGGTTCATTATTTAAACAGCTTACGAGATATTCTGCACTTAGCGGTGCGCTACACAACGCGCGAGCACCAAAACCGGTAAAAATATGAAGGCCTTGTTGTGGCTTATTAAGTTGCTCATATTGGTAGCGTTTACCTAAACGTAGATTAGCAAAAGCCATAGTGTAATCACTTTGCTCACACCATTGCCCAGCCATTGGCAGGTGATCTACAAATGTGCAGCGAACAGCCGCTTTTGCCGAGGTTATATTACCAAGAGTGGAGGCAAATTCACTTTGCTGATAAAAGCTAAGTAGTTGCTCTTGGTTTAATTGGTTGTCGAGCGCTGTAACTTCACGGCTTTTAGTGTTTTTTTCAAACGTGGCACCCATACAGTGATGATCTAAATAGGCTGGAGTAAAATACCCTTTATGGCAAAGCACTGTTTTAAGTTTATGTGATTGCTCACTTGCCTCAATATGCGAAACCTGACCGCGCACTCCTACTATTGGCAGCGCTTTTGTTTGCTCAAATGCATCACTGTGCTCGCCCGCACAAATAATTACATCACTAAAAGGACCTAACTGCTCATCATTCGTTAATAAAAACCAACCGCTTTCAGTTTTTTTAAGCTGTTTTATATCGCAGTTAAACACGCTTTTAAATGGGTTTATGCTATTTGCAGCCTTTAGCATAGCGCTTACTAATTGCGGCGGATTAACCCAGCCGCCTTGTTCAAAAAACACGCCTGAATAACCTGTCGTTACTCCGGCTATTTCGTCGCCTTGCTCTGCGGTTACGTTATGCATTAGCTGGGTTGGCCACAGTTGTTTTTGTGCTAAGTTTTCGTGCTTATCGGCTAGCGGTTTTTTTACTGCATGCTGTAATACGCCGCACCAATCGTAATCAAAACTAAAGCCGTTATTGAGCAACTGGTTATACAAACGTTTGGCGTATAAAAAACTATGTGCAAACAATTCGCTGTGCGGCGAGTTTTTAGCTTGTAGGTGAGGGTAAATAGCGCCTTGCACATTGTGCGATGCCCCCATAGCGGGCTTTTCATCTTGGCAAAATAAGTGGCTGGTTATGCCACGCTTTGCCAAGCTATATAAAATACAGCTACTGGCAATACCGCCACCTATTACGGCTACGTTTTTTAATGCGCTGCTATCTTGATTAAAATAAGCAGGGGCTGATTGAGCGTTATTAATATGGCTAAGTTGGCCGATAAGCATATCTTTATTCTGATCAAAGCCTTTGGCCTTTTTTGTATTAAAGCCAGCCTTTATAAGGCCATGCATAACAAAATCAACAGATATAAATGACGATAAAGTTGCATCACTTCTTGATATATCTGCCATGGAGTTAAATAAACTTTGCTGCCACATATCAGGGGTATTACTTGGCTCAAAACCATCTAAGTACCAAGCATCAACAATTCCTGTTTGCGGATAGCTCATTGCCTGTATGGATTCTAAAGCATCACCAAAGTATAAATCGAGAACAACAGTGCCATTATTAAACTCGAGCCGGTGACACCCCTCTAAATTAATGGGGTAGTTTGCTGCTAATTGCTCGCTTAAATGACTTAAAGTAGGCCAAGCGGTTAAAGCTTGTTTTAAGTCGTTCACGGTTAAAGGGTGTTTTTCAAACGAAATAAAGTGTAAGCGTTTTACACTTTTTTCACATTCATTTTGAACTTGCATCCGCTTAAGGTGGTCAGTAAAGCGTTGCCATGTATTTAAAAAGTTTAAACCTGTGCCAAAGCCGGTTTCGGCAATAACAAAATGTGGTTGGTCATGATTTTGTAATCGTGCATCTATATTATTTTGCTCATAAAACACATAATGCGATTGAGCTAAGCCATCGACATTAGAAAAATAAATATCACCGAAGTCATTAGTCGAAGGTGTACCTAAATTATTAAAGTGACTATGTGCGTTTTTAATCATGATTTTTTAAATTTATGGATATATTTTTTTATTATTTTACGGGTTTTCTTTGAAATAGTCTGGCGTTATTTATATGCTAGCAGTTCAGAGTACAAGTGTACGCTAGAAAGCTGACCACTTAGGTGATTAAATTCGCGTAAAATAGAATGCAATTAAGTATTAAGCTAAGGGAATTACCCATGAGAAGAGCTGTAATTACAGGTATCGGTGTTGTATCAAGCATTGGTAACAACAAAGAAGAAGTATTAGAATCGTTAAAAACGGGCAAAAGCGGTATCGCTTTTAACCAAGAATTTGCCGATTATAAGTTACGTAGTAACGTATCGGGTAAAATTGATATTGACGTTAAAGAACATGTTGACCGCAAAGCAATGCGCTTTATGGGTGACGCTGCTGCTTACTCTTATATTTCGATGACTCAAGCAATCGAAGACTCAGGTTTGACTGACGACCAAGTATCAAATGAGCGCACGGGTATTATTGTTGGCTCTGGCGGTGGTTCGTCTAAGTGGCAAGTAGAAGCAGCTGATATTTTACGTGAAAAAGGCGTAAAACGCGTAGGGCCTTATATGGTTCCACGTACTATGGCGAGCACTACATCTGCTTGTTTAGCAACACCATTTAAAATTAAAGGTGTTAACTACTCAATTAGCTCTGCATGTGCAACCTCTGCGCATTGTATTGGTAATGCAGTAGAACAAATTCAATTAGGTAAGCAAGATGTTGTTTTTGCTGGTGGCGGTGAAGAACTACACTGGACATTAGCAATGGAATTTGACGCTATGGGCGCACTTTCTACTAAATACAACGAAACACCAGAAAAAGCATCTCGTACATACGATGCAAATCGCGATGGTTTTGTTATATCTGGCGGTGGCGGTATTGTTGTAGTTGAAGAACTTGAACACGCACTTGCACGTGGCGCACATATCTACGGCGAAATTGTTGGCTACGGTGCAACATCAGATGGCTACGACATGGTTGCTCCATCTGGCGAAGGTGCTGCACGTTGTATGCGCCAAGCTATGCAAGATGTAGATAGCATTGATTACTTAAACACGCATGGTACATCTACACCAGTAGGCGACGTTAAAGAGTTAGGTGCGATTCAAGAAGTGTTTGGTGGTAAGTCACCAATGATCAGCGCAACTAAAGCAATGACGGGTCATGCCCTAGGTGCTGCAGGTGTTCACGAAGCTATTTTCTCATTATTGATGCTAGAGCACGGCTTTGTAGCGCCTTCAATTAATATTGATGAGCTAGATGAGCAAGCGGCAGGTTTAGATATTATTACTGAGCGTCGTGATGTTGAGTTAAATACGGTAATGTCTAATAGCTTTGGCTTTGGTGGCACAAACGCGACTTTAGTTATGAGTAAGTACAAAGGTTAATTTGAGCTTATAAGCCTTAAATATGTAAACACATATTTAAGGCTAAATAGCTTAAAACAAAAAAGGAAAGCCGAGGCTTTCCTTTTTTATTATCGAAGGTTAAATTAACCTTCGTTATGTTCTTTACGCGCTTGCTCAATTTCGTCAGCAATTTCTTGCGCTTTCTGCTTAGTTTTTTCGGTTAACTCACCAGCAGTTTCTTTGCTTTTAATCCATGCATCAACAGCAATCTCTTTGCCGTCGTCGTACATGTCTAAGCCCATTTTTTTACTTTGCTCTAATAGCTCGTTTAAAGACTCGTCATTTTTAAGATCGTTTGTTGTCTCTTTAACGTCGTCCCATGCATCACCAAGCTTTTCTTGCATTTGTGCGCTTTTATCTTTTGCATCTTCTTTTACTTCGTTGGCATCTTCACAACCAGTTAATGTAATTAAAGTGCCTAATAAAGCTAAACCTGCTAATTTATTCATGTGCTATCTCCTTTAGAGACTGATAATTAATTCGAGGCAGACTATACAACAATGAAAATGAACACACTCGGAACAGAACGATTAAATTTAAAATTAATGCATAAAGATACAGGCTCACAATTATATGAGCAAACGTGTTGGGGGTTATGGGAAGTAACAATAAAACAAAGTAATATTTTTATTGGCTATATAATTGTAAAACCAATGGATTTATTTAGTGAATTACCTGACTTTAGTGATATAGAAATTGGTTGGCGATTAAAACAAGAAAGCTGGGGCAGTGGCTATGCGACAGAAGCTGCCTGTGCCATGTTTAATGAGATAACTAAGCAACAAGATGTAAAAAAAATCAGTGCGACGGCTAATAAAAACAATCTAGCCTCTATAAAGGTAATGGAAAAATTAGGCATGCAATTTGTTAAAAACTACATACAAAAAGAACAAGGTGCTGATGTGGTTTCAGTACATTATTCAAAGAGCATAGATTAATAGAGCGTGTGAACGTTATTTCGTATCAGAAAATATCAATACAGATTGCTATAAACAATAAATTAAGGATATTCCATGGGACTATTTTTCTCTAAAAGTAAGCTAATTGCGAAAAGTTTACTTATTTTACAGCTAAGCGTGTTTAATCTCGCAGCAGAACCTTTAACGCAAAGCGCGGTCGCAATGCCTGACTCGTTCAGTGCAGATGCCGCCAAAAGTATATTAGAGCAAGGCGGTAATGCTGTTGATGCGGCTATTACTGCACAATTTGTGCTTGCGGTAACGCTTCCTGAAGCTGGAAATATTGGCGGCGGGGGATTTATGCTTATTCAAAAAGATGGCAAAGGCGACTTTATAGATTATCGAGAAACAGCACCAACAGCCGCTCATCGTGATATGTATTTAGATGAGCAAGGTAATGTTATTGCAAACAAATCAATATATGGCATTCACGCAAGCGGTGTACCTGGCAGTGTAGCGGGTATGTGGCTTGCCCATCAAAAACATGGCACTTTAAAGTGGGAAACACTCGTACAGCCTGCTGTAACGTTGGCTGAGCAAGGGTTTGTAGTTCCGCCTAAGTTGGCACAGGGTGTTAGCCACTATATAGCGCATCTAAAAGATCAAAAAATAAATGTAAACTTTGAAAAATATTTTGCTGATGTAAAAGCCAATAAAGTATTTAAACAACCAGAGTTGGCAGCAACGCTAAAGCGTATTCGTGATAACGGTCAAGATGGATTTTATAAAGGCGAAACCGCAAATATTATTGCTAAGTTTATGCACCAGCACGGCGGTATTATTAATCAAGATGATTTAAAAAATTATACCGCTAAATCGCGCACGCCCATTAAAGCAAGTTGGAATGGTTATGAAGTACTTACTTCACCACCGCCGAGTTCAGGTGGTATTGCTATTTTACAGTGGCTTAAAATGTATGAGCTACAAAAACCTGATGCAGGCTTAGTTCATAACTCCACGCAGTATGTTCATTTACTCTCTGAAATAGGTAAACGTGTATTTGCAGATAGGGCAGAATATTTAGGCGATCCTGATTTTTTTGATGTGCCAGTAAACGCGTTAACTAATATTAACTACCTCAAAGAGCGCAGTAATGGCATTTCGCTAACCGCTATCTCTACTACCGAAAATATTAAACCGGGCCTTAAAGAAAGTGAGCAAACTACGCACTTTTCAATTGTTGATAAAATGGGTAACGCTGTAGCAAATACCACCACAATAAACTTAGGGTTTGGTAGCGGTGTAGTTGTTGAAGGTGCGGGATTTATTTTAAATGATGAAATGGACGACTTTAGCGCCAAACCAGGCGTTATGAATGTATTTGGTGCAATAGGCGGTAAGGCTAACGAAATACAGCCACACAAGCGTATGTTGAGTTCTATGACACCTACAATACTACTTAAAGACAACACTGTTAAAATGGTGACAGGCTCGCCGGGTGGTACAACTATTATTAGCTCTGTGTACGAATCTATCTTAAATGCGGTAGAGTTTGATATGAGTGCAGAGCAGGTTGTAAACAGCCCTCGTTTTCATCACCAACTATGGCCTAAAAATATAATTAGAGCGCATAAAGGTTTAACTGATAGCGTAAAAGCAGAACTTACAAAAATGGGTTACACCATCGATGAAAATCACTTTGGTGACTTACACGTTATTATTAATAAAGAGGGTCAATTAGATGCCGCTTCTGAAGCATCAGGGCGCGGTAAATCAATTGTTTTTTAAATAAAAAAAACACCGCGCTAAAAGGCGCGGTGTTTTAAACGTTAACGCTTATTGCGTATCAATTAAATCTTCAACACCCACTATTAGCCATGGAGCATCATCTGAAATTAGGCGTTCTAAGTGCCAAATTTCTAAAATAGGTTCTTCTTTTTTATCGCCTAAATCACGGTACTTACCTTTAAAGCGAACACTAACCTGCCACGATTGCGCATTTGTATCTGCACGCACAAGTTCGGCATCAATAAACATTACTTCTGTTTCTACGCTCTGTATAGCTTCACGCTCAGCTTTAAATTCGGCAACAAGTTCAGGGCTTAAGTATTCAGCCATTGTGGTGTAATCAGCATTATTCCATGCAGTTTGTAGCGTATGGTAATGGCTACGGGCACCTTGTAAAAAACCATTAACGTCAAAGTTAGGCGGTAAGTTAAAAGGCACACTTTCACCTTGTGGTGCATTGCTTGCAAAGCCTGTACTCATTGGCTGCTCGATTGGTGCTTGTTTAAAAACATTTTGCTGAGCATTTGTACCAGCACTGGCATTTGCAAGTTGTGGAGCACGGCTCGCACGTAAAAAGCCTGTTACTAGCTTAAATAAAATAAAGAGTCCGCCAGCTAATAAAATCATTTCCAGTAGCTGAAAACCTTCAAAATCGTCGCCTAGCATTGCTGCAATTAAGCCACCGGCTAAAAGACCACCCAACACGCCTGCCATAATCCCTTTTTTATTTGATTTAGCTTTGGGTGCTGTTGATGCAGGTACATCTGATTGTTTATTTTGTGTGGTTTGTTGTGTTGCAGGCGTTTTTCCGCGTTTGCTGCTGCCAAACTTTTTACGTGCATGTGCATCAAAACTAGCAGTACATAACAATGCTAATAGTGAAAAAATAACGATGATGTTCTTCATGAAAACCCTTAATTTTAATTGAGCCGCGATTATAATTTACTTTAAGGGGAAATATAAATAATTACTTTTAAAATCAGATGGTTTGAGTGTAATTTAATCTATTTAATAGACACAAAAAAACCGCTTAATAAATATTAAGCGGTTTTTTAATTAGGTAAAAATTATAACCAACGAATAGCGCCTGTAACGCGTTCGTTATAAGTATTTAGAGGTGCGCCAACACTTGCCACTAAAATAGTATCTGCTTGTGGACCACGATTAATATGACCTTCAAAGCGGTCATCGTGGAAGTTATCATCACCAAAACCAAATGATTTATTTTCAGATGGCACTATAAATACAGTCATTGGGCCAAAGTCAGACTCAAATATTAAGTGCAGACCTTTTTCGCCTTCAAAATCACAAAACATAGCGTACGTTACGGCACCTGGAAGTTCATCAAGATGACCCCCTAGAACTGCAAGCTTGTCGTTAACGCTTTGTAGGCTAATAGGCTCTTTTTTATCAAGGGCATTAATTTCGTAGTACACATGGGCTAGTGCATGTTCACCTGCTTCGTGCGCAATATTTTGCTCTGTACTAAAAAAGAATGCACCCATTGCTACAAAAAATGATGCGGCAAGCGCTAAATGTACTCGATCAAACTTAAAACGCGATCGGGCATCAACCACGTTTTTTCCCGTTGCTTGCTCTTCTTGTAGCGCTTTTTCTTTTAATGATGTGTTTAAAAGAATACGGTCTGCAAGATTTTCTGGCACAGGTATGTCTAAAGCATCTTGAATATACTTATCAAAATCTTTCATATCGTTAATAAAACTTTGTCGCTCTGGATTACTGTCAGCAAACTCCATAAGCTCCTTGTCAATGTCGTTTGGCTGCGCAATAGTGCGGCGACGAAACTCAAGTTCATCCATTATTTTGATGCCCCTTTAAGTTGTTCATCATCACGGCTTAAAGCCTCTTTAAGTTGATTTCGGGCACGGTATAAACGAGTCATTACCGTGTTTTTATTTAAATTAAGTATGCCTGCAATCTCTTCACCAGAGCAGCCCATTACAACTTGCAGTAATAATGGTTCTCGGTATTCATCAGATAGCAGTGCAATCTGGCGTTGAATTACCGTTTGTTCCATTTCATCATCTAATGAATGGCTGGTTTCATCAACAAGCGTATCGTTTTCTACATCACTGTAATCAAACTGTTTACGCTCAAATCTGCGTGCGTTTTCTCTTCGTAATATAGTTAGCAGCCAGGGTTTAGCTGCTTTTTGATCAAGTAAAGAGTCGAGTGAACGCCAAGCGCGTAAAAACGTCTCTTGAACTAAATCATCTGCTATGTGCGGATCACGGCATAACCAATAAGCAAAGCGATAAAGCTCTTTATTGTAAACGTGGACCAAGGCTTCATAACGCTTTTGTTTCTCTGCCATATCGATTAAGACCTGATTGTTTGATTTTTTCTTTCCAAGCATAAGCACTTTTTTAATTAAAAATTATTATTTATTGCAAAAAAAGACCTGTTTATAGTCGTTATTAATCATAAAGATCTTTTAATACAGCTTGTTGCGATTTTAATGCTTGAGTTTGATAACTCTCAATAATTTTAATAATAGCATTAAGATCCGTGTTTGCGTCTTTATTGCTATAAAGTTGCGCCTGTAATTGGTTAATAAAACCATTTAGCTCACTACTATTTATGCGGCTACAAAGCTCATCAATAGCGCCCACATTTTTGTGGGTAACTTTTATAGCAAAACTATTTAGTGCATTGTAAAAAGCTTTCACATCTTGTGTTTTAGCTAAAGCTTTAAGCTCATTTAAGTTTGGCTGAACAATACGCCCACTATTAACCTGTACTTTTTCAGTCGTATTTTTAGAAGAACGGGTAATTAGATAAAAAATTACAGTGCCAATCCATAAAATATACCCTAAAGCGGCAACAACTATTAACCAAAGAGGAGTATCATTTTTAGTTTCAATAGGTTGTGAACCTGTCGCTTCATTCGAAATATTTTCAATTGCAGGTAAATTGTTTGGGTTTGATTGTGGGTTTGCCACTGCGGTATTCGGTGCGGTACTACTTGGTGTTACTGTTATAGTGCGCTTTGGTAATGTAGCTACGCTAATACGGTTCATCTTAGTATTAAACCAAGGCAGCTTTATTTCAGGCAAAGTATAAGTACCTGGTTTTTGCGGCAGTAATGCATATGATGCCGTTTGCTGCGATACAACTCGTCCGTCACGTACGGCATTGTTGTTTTCTTTTTTATCAGGGTAGCTGCGTATGCCATCAATAGTAGGCATTGTAATTTCAGGCAGCTGCTCTTTAGTAACCCCAAGTGCCGTAAATGTAATAGTGCGTGTTATAGGCGTACCTACTTCTACTGTGTTGTCGTTAGGTTGCCATTCTTCATCAAGACTAACCAGCTCGCTTGGTAACCATGCGCCCTTGTAGTCACTCGGAATTGGTTTAATTTCTACTTGCTGATCATCGCCAAGAGCAGATACCTCCAATTGGCGGTAATTTTGCTGTACTCGCCCTTGAAAAGCAGAGCCTGCAATAGTGTACGCACCACTTTTTTGTGGCTGAATTAAATATTCGCGAGTAATAACAAGATAGCGTTTACCATCAACTAGCTCATAACCTTCTGTTTGCTTACCCAATTGCGTAAGCTGAGCGTCTTCCATACTTGGTGTGCTTAAACTGCCATCAAGCAGTTCTTTTGCAAGATAAAGCTTAATAGTATAAACGCCGGCTTCTTGCACAAATAATGAATTACTCGATAGTGACGTTTTTAAAAATATTTCGTTATTTTTATCTGCATCAACAGAGCGTTTTGCTACTTTTAATTTAATAGGCTGTGAGGTTAACCCTGCAACGCTAAAAGCGGGAATTGTGTAATCGCCCTCAGCACGGGTCATTAATTTAACCGACCACGTAGTTTGCTTATTAATGCTGCCATTAATAATGTTGGTACGAGAGCTTAAGCTAGTCGGGCCTACAACAAAGTCTTTTAACAGTGCAGAGGTGTCAGGTTGTTGGCCTTTAACGGTGTCGTCTACCGATATATTAAGCATAAAAAACTCACCCGCTAAAACGGGGTTTTTATCTACACTGGCTTCTAATTTGGTGGCAGCCCACGAAGGCATCGCACTTAATAGCAATAAACAGCAAAATAATCGCATTACCATGATTTTTCGACTCCTGTAGGGCGACGTTTATATTGTCTTTTTTGGGCTTCTAATTGCATTTTATTCCGTAATAAAATAGCCGGGTCATCCGGAACTTTTCTGAGTAATTGATTAAGTTGTTGAGCTTTTTCTTTCTCTTCGTTAGTCAATTCGCTAGCTTGTGCTTGCATTGCCTGCTGTTGAGCATTTTGCTTTTGCTCATCACTAGCAGGTTGCTCGCTCATTGCTTGAGGCTTACTTTGTTGCTGCTCGTCTTCTTTAGGCTGGTCAGCGTCTTTATTTTGCCCTTGCTCACTTGGTGGCTGTGCTTGCATATCAGGTTCATTTTGCTTGTCTGATTGCTCGCCAGGCTCGCCTTGTTGATCTTTTGATTGTTCAGACTCTTTATCTAATTCTTTATCAGATTTTTCATCGCTGGGGCTTTGACTTTCGTTTTCGCCTTTTTCAGAATCGCTTTTATCACCATTTTGTTGCTGATCCTGTTTTGACTCATCAGAATTTTGCCCTTGGTTTTGCTCATCTTTTTTCTGACTATCATCTTGGTCTTGAGAGTCGTCGCCTTGCTGATCTTGTTGCTCTTGTTGATTGAGTAATTGTTCAACTAAGGCTTGATTATCAGCTGCTTGTGCAAAGTCATCTTGTAATGCTTGGGCTTGTTTGTATGCTTCAATTGCGTCCTCAAGCTTGCCAGCTTTGGCGAGGGCATTACCGTAGTTGTATAAACCGCTAGCCGACTTATCATTACTAAACTCATTAAGTGCAGCATCAAAATTACCTTGCTGGTAAAGCGCAGCGCCTTTTAACTCACTTGATTGAGCCTGTGTTGCTTCATCGTACTCTTTATTATTGTAAGCCTCTAATGCACGTTGATCTGCATTTTGCAAAAGAGTAGGGAGCTCTAAGGCATACGCATTTTGCTGGGGTAAAAAGCTAAATACTAAAAAAGCACCTAATAAGGCAGCACGTCTAAATAAATACAAACCAAATGGCAATAACAGTAACAGTCCGTATATACCGGCATCTATTCGCCAAAGTGCATGGCTTTGTTTTTCGTCTTTTAACAATTCGCTTTGCGCGCTTGGAGCAAATGTATTTATGTCGTTATTACTAGGCTGATAGCTCGCAAATTTACCGCCACTGCTTGATGCTAAATTTTTAAGCTGAGCAGCATTAAGTGTAGGGACTACAATTTGGCCGTATCTGTCTTTCAAAAAACCACCTTCAGGTAATTTTATCGGTGCGCCTTGAGCGGTACCCACGCCATATATATTTAATCTATATTGGGTGTTACTGGTAAAGCTACTCACGTCGCTTTGTTCTTGTTGGTCAATACCGTCGGTCACTAAAATAATGTCGCCATCAATATAACCCGCTTGCGTTAATAGCTCTTTGGCCATATCAAGACCGGCTAAAACGTTTGAGCCTTTGTCTGGCATTATTTCAGGGCTCAAGCTTGGAATTAAATTACTGAGTGTTGTGGCGTCGTTTGTTAGCGGCGATATTATGTAGGCCGTGCCTGCGTAGGCTACAAGCGCGGTATCACCTTCTTTAAACAGCTCAATCATATCAAGCGCTTTAAAGCGTGATTGCATTAAACGATTTGGTAAAATATCGGTGCTGTACATTGAGTACGACATATCCATAACAATTACACGGGCACTTTTACTTTGAAATACAGGAACTTGTTTTTTCTCAAAACTAGGTCCTGCACTAAATAAAATGCCAAGGCTGCAAAACAAAGCAATAAGCCAAAGAGGTTGGCTGGCTTTAGTGTTTGCTTCGCTCATTATAAATTGTGCTAAATGTGGTGCAATTAGCTGCTCACTGGTGGTTTTTTTATGCTTAATTAAGGCAATAAAAAATAAGGCCACAGCAGGTATAAGTAACCATAAAAGAGCAGGGCGAATAAATTCAAAATCCATTAGTTTGGCTCCTTTAATGCACGCAGTGTACTAAGCATTACTTTTAAGCTAATAAGTAAAATAGCGATAAGTAATGGGTAGTAAAATAATGAGCTTTGTGGGCGAAATGTTTGTTCATCAGCGCTAATAGGTTCAAGCTTATCAAGCTCTGCGTAAATTTGTTGAAGGCCTGCTACATCTTTGGCTCTAAAGTATAATCCGCCAGTTTGCTCGGCAATCTTTTTAAGTAAGCTTTCATCTAAATTACTGCCGCTAGAGCCGCCCATATTAAAGAGGCTAAAACCACGTGGGTTATCTGAGCCAACACCAATGGTGTACACTTTAATACCTTCTTCGCGGGCTAGCAGTAGGGCATCGTCAGGGTTTAGGTTACCAGCGGTGTTTTGTCCGTCGGTTAATAGCACCACAATTCGGTTACTTTCATCTTTATTGGCAAAGCGTTTTACCGAAAGACCCAATGCATCACCAATGGCTGTTGCGCGCCCCACTAAACCAATTTGGGCTTCGCTGAGCATTTTACTTACTGTTTTAACGTCGCGTGTGAGCGGGGTTTGTAAAAACGCAGTATCGCCAAATAATATCAGCCCAAGCCTGTCGCCTTGGCGCTGCTCTATAAAATCACTGAGTACGGCTTTTACCATGGTAAGGCGGTCAACATATTGGCCGTTGTAAGCCATGTCTTGTTCGGTCATTGAGCCTGATAAGTCAACAGCTAACATTATATCGCGACCCTCATTTGGCAATGAGATTGGCTCATCTAACCATGTTGGGTTAGCAGCAGCAATAACAAGTAATAACCAAATTACCCACTCAAAAGGATTTAAACGTCGTGCGTGTGGTTCAATACTTTGGCTGGTTAAATTGTGCTTTGCAAAACTGGGTATACGTAAACGCGTACTGGCATTACTTGCTGCTGGTTTTAATAGTAAAAGTAATAAAGGTAAGGGTAGTAATACAAATAACCATGGCCAGCTAAATTCAAACATTTACTGACTCCTTTATTTTAAATTGTTTAATACCTTGGCGAAATTTTTCGCACAGTGTTGTATCTTTTTGGCTGGGGTTATACAAGCTTAGTATTTCTTGTTCTGTAAAGCTTAAGCCAGTAAGCGTATTAAGTGTTGCGCACCATTTAGAGGTTGATTGCGCAGCAAGGCGCTTGTCGTAATATTCAATCACTAAACGTTTTAAAATAATATGTAGTTGCTGAGGGTTTTGCTCACTTTGGCTCAATTGTATTGCGTAGCGTTTAGGCTTTTTAAATTTATGTTTTTTGTACAATATATAAATAGCTGCGCACAGTACTAACAACAGCAGTGCAATAATAACCCACCAAGCAGGGGCTAGTGGCCACCAATTAACTTGGCTTGGCGCTATTATATCGTGCAGGCCATCGAGTGGATTGGTTTGCATGGTTATTTTCTCACTAATTGCAGCTCAAGCGGTGTTGCTGCATTGAATGATATTAAATTAAGACCCGATTTAGTTAAGCGATTAAAGCGCGTACTAAATGCTTGCTCAGCATTTTTAGCAAAGCGTTCTCTAAAGCTGTTATCCATTAATGGTAGGGCAAAGTCTTGACCATTTGCATTAACGGTGACTGCTTGCTTAAACGCAGGTAACTGATGCTCAAACGGATCGCTTATATGGCAACCAATAAGCTCGCAGTGGCGGCTTAATATTTCGAGTTGCTTAAAGCTGGCATCATCCAGAGCGTTAAAATCAGACACTAAATACACTAAGCTGCCAGGCTTTGCTAAATGATTAAGGCGCTTTAAGTTATCACTAAAGTTGTTAGGGGCTGTTTTATCAATGTTGCTTAGCGCTTGCTGGTGGTTGTCGCATAAATTATGGCAAAGCTTAAGCACGGCTTTTTCGCGAGCACTGGGTTTTAGCTCCAAATGCGAGTGCTGATTAAACACAATGCCGCCAATTCTGTCGCCGCGCTGACACGCCGACCATGCAACAAGGGCACTTATATGCGCCGCTTGAACCGACTTTAACAGTAACTTTGAGCCAAACAGCATTGAGTTTGAAAAATCAGTAAACACAAACACAGGGCGCTCTTTCTCTTCTTGAAAGAGCTTTGTGTGAGTTTCGCCGGTACGCGCAGTGACTCGCCAATCAATAGAGCGAATATCGTCGCCTTGTTGATAATGTCGCACTTCGGCAAATTCCATTCCTCGGCCTTTGTGCGGTGCAAGGTATTGCCCTGTTAAGGTGTTTTTTATTTTTACCTTAGGGGCAAGCTCAAGCAATTGCGCTTTGGCTTTGTAATACATCAGCTCTTTAAGTGCTAAATTAACACCGTTGCTATGACTCTCTTTAAGCCATGCTTGGGGATCTAATTGTTTTTGCATAACTTATGGTACGGCTACAAGTTCAACTATACGGCTTATTACTTGATCTTTAGTAATGCCATCGGCTTGGGCTTCGTAACTTAAAATAATGCGATGACGCAGCACGTTATGTACAACTGCTTGAATGTCATCAGGTGCGACAAAGTCACGGCCTTGAAGCCATGCATGAGCACGAGCACATTTATCAAGTGCTATTGTTGCACGCGGGCTTGCACCAAATTCAATCCAACTACCTAGTTGTGCATCTAATTTAGCGCCTTCACGGGTGGCAATAATAAGTTGTACTAGGTATTGCTCAAGCGGTTCTGCTAAATAAAGCCCTAGTATTTCTTTTCGGGCAGCAAATAAATCACTTTGACTAATCTTTTGTAATACCGGCTGCTGTTCGTTAAGTGCTTCGCCACGCGTTAAACGTAGTATATCAAGCTCATGCTCTGCGCCAGGGTAACCAATACTTAGGTGCAGTAAAAAACGATCAAGCTGGGCTTCTGGTAACGGGTAAGTACCTTCTTGCTCTAGCGGGTTTTGTGTTGCCATAACTAAAAATAGTTCGCTAAGCGGATAGGTGTTTTTACCTACGGTAACTTGGCGCTCTGCCATGGCTTCTAAAAGAGCTGATTGCACTTTTGCTGGAGCACGGTTAATTTCGTCAGCTAAAATTAGGTTATGAAAAAGAGGGCCTTTTTCAAATACAAACTCGCTAGTTTGTTGGCGGTAAATATCGGTGCCTGTTACATCAGCCGGTAATAAATCTGGCGTAAACTGTACGCGCTGAAACGAGCCTTCAATACCTTTTGCAAGCGCATTAACTGCACGTGTTTTTGCAAGACCAGGAGGCCCTTCTACTAATAAATGACCATCAGCTAAAATTGCAATAAGTAGCGCTTGAGTAAGCTCTGGCTGGCCAATAATTTGTGTATCTAAGTACGTTTTTAATTGTGAAAATGCGTTAGCTGCCATAATAAGTGGACTGTCCTCGTCAGCTGGGTTTGTACCTAATAGTGTTAGGTGATAAATACTGACCTATTTATAAGGTTTATAATTGGGTAACTCAAGAGTTAGACTGTATTTTTTAAAATAGTTCGTTATTTTTTAACGATTTTTAGCGTACCACAAAACTTTGTAAATGCGTCTAAAAAAGCCTATTGTGATAGTCGTAATTAAACACTATTTATATAAATTTGTGTTTATCTATTGGCTTTAGCACACGGGTTGTTTAGAATCGAGGAAAACAAACAGGTCAGACCTGTCAGCGGGAGAGCATAAATGTCTGAGCAAAACATACTAAAAACACCAAAGGGCGACCGTATTGCCATAGTTAGCGGCTTACGTACACCTTTTGCAAAGCAAGCAACTGCATTTCATCATATATCTGCACTTGATATGGGTAAGTTAGTCGTAAACGAGATGCTTGAACGACTAAATTTTGATAAATCAGAAATCGATCAACTTGTATTTGGTCAAGTAGTACAAATGCCAGAAGCGCCAAATATTGCACGTGAAATTGTATTAGGCACAGGTATGCCAGTATCGGTTGATGCATATTCTGTATCGCGCGCATGTGCTACCAGCTTTCAGGCAATTGCCAATGTAGCTGAGTCTATTATGGCAGGCTCTGTAAGTGTAGGTATTGCGGGCGGCGCAGATTCGTCTTCAGTATTGCCAATCGGTGTTAGTAAAAAGCTAGCAGGCAGCTTAGTTGATTTAAATAAAGCGCGTACGCTTGGTCAACGCTTAAAAATATTTTCAAAACTGCGTTTAAAAGATTTATTACCAGTGCCACCTGCGGTTGCAGAGTACTCAACAGGCCTTTCAATGGGGCAAACTGCTGAGCAAATGGCTAAAACACATAATATTAGCCGTGAAGATCAAGATGCATTAGCACATCGTTCTCACTCACTTGCAACGCAAGCATGGGCTGATGGAAAGTTAAAAGATGAAGTAATGACGGCGCATTTACCGCCATATAAAAGCTTTATTTCAGAAGATAACAACATTCGTAAAAACTCAACGGTTGAAGGCTACGCCAAGCTTAAACCGGTGTTTGACCGCCAGCACGGTACAGTTACCGCCGCAAATGCAACACCGTTAACAGATGGTGCAGCGGCCGTACTTATGATGAGCGAAAGCAAAGCAAAAGCACTTGGCTACGAAATACTAGGTTACGTACGTAGCTTTGCGTTTTCAGCAATTGGTGTAGAAAAAGACATGCTAATGGGCCCAGCTCATTCAACGCCTATTGCACTAGATAGAGCCGGTATTACCCTTGCTGATTTAGATTTAATTGAAATGCACGAAGCGTTTGCATCGCAAACACTTGCCAATATGAAAATGTTTGCCTCAGACAAATTTGCACAAGAGCATTTAGGTCGCAGCAAAGCAATTGGCGAGATTAACATGGATAAGTTTAACGTTAATGGCGGTTCACTGGCATATGGTCATCCATTTGCTGCAACAGGTGCACGCTTAATTACGCAAAGCTTATACGAGCTTAAACGTCGTGGTGGCGGTTTAGCATTAACAACAGCGTGTGCTGCTGGTGGTTTAGGTGCAGCCTTTGTATTGGAGAGTGCATAATGTCAGATTCAGTATTTAATTTAGCGGTAGACGAAAATAAAATTGCCGTAGTAACGATTGATGTGCCGGGTGAGAAAATGAATACCCTGCGCAGCAGTTTTGCCGATGATTTAAAAGCGTTACTAGAAGACGCTAAGTCGCAAAATGTAAAAGGCATGGTATTTATAAGCGGAAAAAGCGATAACTTTATTGCTGGCGCCGATGTAAAAATGCTCGATAGCGTTCAAAAGCGTGAAGATGCTTTAGCTATTAGCGAGCTATGTCATCAAGCGTTTTTTGATATGACAAAACTGCCATACACAACAGTAAGTGCGATTCATGGCGCTGCATTAGGTGGTGGTTTAGAGTTTGCATTAGCGTGTGATTACCGTATTGGTACCGACAGCGATTTAACAAAAATTGGTTTACCAGAAGTACAACTTGGTTTACTACCCGGTGGTGGTGGTACGCAGCGTTTAACTAAAATTGTTGGTATTCAAAAAGCACTAGAGTGGATGCTAACAGGTAAACAAATTCGCCCTAAGCAAGCTAAAAAAGCAGGCGTGCTTGATGATTGTGTACCGCACAGTGTGCTGCTAAAAGTTGCAAAAGAATTTGCGACTAAGAAAAAGCCACAAGCAAAAGAGCCAAAGCTCGACAATATTAGTAAATTATTAGAATCAAACCCGTTTGGGCGTAACTTTATCTTTAAAAAAGCCAAAGAAAACGTACTGAAAAAAACGGGCGGACACTACCCAGCACCACTTGCCATTATTAAAGCAGTGCGAGCTAGTGTAGAGCTTGATGAGTTAAAAGCGTATAAAACAGAAGCTGAAAGCTTTGCAACACTCGTAATGAGTGATGAATCTAAAGCGCTTCGCGGTATTTTCTTTGCAACCACTGAAATGAAAAAAGAGTGGCGCAATGATGACGCACCAGCAATTAGCAAAACCGCTGTTTTAGGTGGTGGACTAATGGGCGCTGGTATTGCGCACGTAAGTGCTGTTAAAGCTAAAGTACCGGTACGTATTAAAGATGTAGCAGAGCAGGGCATTAGTAATGCAATGAGCTACACCTACAAAATTTTAGATAAGCGCCTTAAACGCCGTATTATGTCTAAAGCCGATGTACAGTTAACAATGAACCGCATTACAGGTACGACTGACTACAGTGGCTTTAAGCACATTGATTTAGTAATAGAAGCAGTGTTTGAAGATCTTGCGCTTAAGCAAGGTATGGTTGCAGATGTAGAGCAGCAATGCCAAGCAAATACAATTTTTGCAAGTAATACGTCATCATTACCAATTTCGCAAATTGCAGCGCAGGCAGCACGTCCTGAAAATGTAATTGGCCTGCATTACTTTTCACCAGTGGAAAAAATGCCATTAGTGGAAGTTATTCCACACGAAGGTACGTCTCAAGAGACGATTGCCCGCGTTGTTAACTTTGCACGTAAGCAAGGCAAAACGCCAATAGTTGTAAAAGACATGGCCGGTTTTTACGTAAACCGTATTTTAGCGCCTTACTTAAACGAGGCCGCTAATTTGATGCTTGCGGGTGAGCCAATCGAAAAGATTGATGCAGCGCTTGTTGAGTTTGGTTTTCCGGTAGGGCCGCTTGCTCTGCTTGATGAAGTAGGTATTGATATTGGCTCTAAAATTGCTCCAATTCTTGAAAAAGAATTAGGTGATCGTTTTAAAGGCCCTGATGCATTTATGCGTATGATTGATTCAAAACGCCTTGGCCGCAAATCGGGTCGTGGTTTTTATGAATACGATAAAAAAGGCAAAAAGGTTGATGAGTCAGTTTACGAACTATTGGGTGTTACCCCGGCTCCACGTTTAAACAAAAGCGAAATTGCTAAGCGTTGTGTATCGCAAATGCTTAACGAAGCAGTACGTTGTTTAGATGATGGCATTATTGCCAGCCCACGTGATGGCGATATTGGAGCAATATTTGGTATTGGTTTCCCACCATTTTTAGGTGGCCCGTTCAGCTACATGGATAAATTAGGCGCAAGTAAAATAAGCTCTGATATGTCTACATTAGCTAACAGCGATGCTAACTTTGCACCATGTGAATCACTGGTAACAATGGCAAGCTCGGGTGCTACTTTTTATAACGCAACACATGTTGAGGTTTTAGATCCTGAGATACAAAGCACTGAGGTACAAAGTACTGAACCACAAGAGCAAAGTGTAACTGAGCCTGAAGTTATTAAAGAGATTGAAACGAAAGAATAAAGTTTTACTACTTATAAAAAACCGCATTTAAATGCGGTTTTTTTGTAACTTTTTTTAGTAACTTTTTATTGTGACTTTATAAACGAGGAGCTTAATGATCTTATTTACACAAAGATTGAGCATGTACCAAATAGAAGAAGCTGATTGGCCTCTTTTTCTAGCGCTTCATCGCGATCCTCAAGTCCTTAAGTATTGTTTTGATATGCCAATGGAGTCACTTGTAAGAAATCGCTTTGAGATACGCTTGCCTAAGTGGAATGCTAAATCACGTCATCCACTGTGTTTACTCATTATTAATAATCAAACCAAACAACCTGTGGGTGTTACAGGCTTTGCCTATGACGGAGAAACCGCAGAGCTTGGTTATTTATTATTGCCAGAGTATTTTAATCAAGGCTACGCGACAGAATCCCTAAGAGCTGTGATTGACTGGGCATGGAAAAAATGTGGAATAAGGCAATTTAAAGCAGTTGTAACTCGTGGTAATGTTGGTTCTGAAAAGGTGCTTGGTAAGTGCGGTTTAACCCATACTGATACACTTTTTAAAGTGCATACAATAGGCGAAAAGTTATATGACGATTTAATTTATACGCTTAAGGTGTAAGGTTTTAATGGGCTAGTAGCCTAGCCCAAAAAGTATTTACAAGTGAAGTGAAATAGCTTTGCGGTCTTTTTCTGGCATGTTTTCTACGACTAAATTAAATGAGTTATCAATCATTCTCTCAATTTCACCTTGTGGAATTGTGCCGTCTAAAATTACTGTGTTCCATAAGCGTTTATTCATATGGTAACCAGGGATCACTGCCGGGAAAATATCACGCAATGATAGTGCTTCATCAGGATCGCACTTTAAGTTAAGCCACCAAATAACCTCACCATCATCATTAGTTTGATCGTCATTGCCAATAGCAAGAGTCGCAAACATTTTATGATTCACTTTATATACATCAACCTCTTGCGCAAATGGCTTTGTAACCTGAACAAGTGGTTTTTTAACTAAATACTCATGCACTTTTTTGTGGTCCATGATCCATTCCTTGAAGTCATACTCGATACACACACCATAGCATTATTTTATTGGTTTTGTGATACGAAATATTATTTGCACTCATCTTTTCTTCATTAATACACTGAAGTAGTGGAAGTTATTAGTATTGGCACAAAGAAAAACCCTATAAATACGAAAAAGTAACCAAGCTAACGCTATAGAGCTAGACAGTTTTCGGTAGCGATGAATAAGCAATTACAGCGGCGTCACGTTGAGTGAGATTGGGCCTCGTTGTATTGTGGCTATAAAGACGACAATATTCTATGGGATCGCCTTCGTGTGTTAAATAAGCTTCAGTGGTGAATTGCAGTAACGTCTCTTTCCAGCGCTTTACAATAGAGGGGGGTGGGTTTGGTAAAGCATTTAAAATGAGTTTAGATTCTTCAAAATTACTATTAATTGCCACATTAAGCATGTCATCGTTAGCAGCGGCTAGCCAACTAGCGCCATTAGTGCCTACGCAAAGTAATGGCATATAAGGTGCCAACGCTGGGCATACATTGTTTTTGTATATTTCAACTTGCCAGTATGAGCGCGCTATTTTTATAAATTGAGTAAAACTTTCAATTGTCGTAAATTTGGATGTTGCAAGAGGCAGAATTTCAACCCTAGGTTTATTCGCGTTCACCGTATCATTGGCAACATCAATATACCAAGGTCCAAGTATGAGCGCGTTTTGAAAGTACTCATCTCGTAGCGATCCCCAGGCCTTTTTTAAATCAGTACCTTGGTGAATGCATTCTTTTAATAAACTGAGCCCGAGCTTATCTGTGTGTGGTAATTGTGCTTGTAATAATGCAAACATTTCATCACGAATTTCTCTGCAACGTCCTATCGGATAAGGCTTGTTGGCAAAGTAAGGCATTTTAGGTGCAAGCTTTAAATCGACGACTAATCTTAGTTGTGCCAGATCGTTGCAGAGCATTGTTAGCTGTTGTGGTGTGAAGTTATTATCAAGCACGTATATTTCCCAAAATCGTTATTGTAATTTGCTTAACTGGGTTTGTGTATAGGCGTCATTTCTTAGCCACCTTAACATGTTTGGATAACCGTTAGGGTGGTCTGGCTGTTCACACATAAACCACGAATATAAAAGAGGGTAACCAAAACCCGTGCTGTTAGTAAAGGCCTCGATTAAGTTATCAGATGCCCCTTTATAACCCTGCTCATGAAATAAAATATTCGGGGCGATATTTAAATAGCAAGCTGCAGCCCATGACCAAGCTATTGCGGTCATTTCTTCGGCCGCTTGATGATCATGGTTTTTCATATCTCCTGTTAAACACGTTCTTGTCGTTTCTGAGGTAACTGCAATATGACCTGCTTCATGAAGAATATCACCTGGGTATAACAGCTTTTCTAAATCAAGTAATAAAGTGCCTTGTTCTATTTTAAGGCCAGGTAAAAAAGTCTTTTCGTTTAACGTTTCATACCGGTGGTTTATACCTATATCAGTAAGAAAGGCTAAAATATTTTCAACCTCAGTTAACTGCTTATCTGTATTGTGTTCAGTGCTAATAGTCATAATGATTTGAGATTACTGTTAGTGACTAGCCAATGTTCAAATTCTTCAATACGTTGACTTTGATAAAGTGCTGCCGTTGTTTCATGGTACGGCAGCGTTAATGAATCTAGTAGCTTGGTCCATAATGCCCATTCATCGTCGGCAATACTAAAAGGGTGACCGGATTTAGCTGCTTGCGCATGCTCAAACATACGCTTTACACCAGGCAATCCCAAGTTATTGAGATCTGTAAATCTTGCCAATTCATTCATCGTTTTAATCGTGTTTTTTATTGGGAATGTAAATATAAAGTCTGCATTGTTAGGTGTTATATATTCATAATGAATAGCTTCACCGCCACGAAGCTGCGCATCATGAGGTAAAAAAATAAGCGGTATATTTAAACTACATTGATTTTCGGTCAATTTAAGGTGTTTGTATACTTGAATGTTGGTTGTTAGTTTTAGTCTGTAATTAGTATCAACGCCATTTGGGATCAGCATACTGCCTTTAAAGGAGGATTTATCTCCTGCATTCAAACGCTTTGCTTCGTCGATGTTTAAGCAATAAAACTCTTTTAGGAGTATGTCATCTGTAGTACTCCCTTCTATAGACATTAAAGATTTAAAAGGTGTTAGCCATGCCTTTAAAGAAATATTTTGTGGGATCAAGGTGCCAGAATTATGCAGATATTGGCATAAATGAGCAAAAATAAAAACTTGAGGTTCTCGTTTTAAAAGAGCCGTCATGGTTTCAGAAATAATAATGTCAAATTGCTGAGAGGGGGGGGCTTGCCAACAAGTTGCGTCATCACACGTAATTGCAACAATATTTTGGGTGATTGAAAAGTGCTTTACTAGCCTTTTAATTGCACAGATGTTTTCTGGATGAATGTCAATGAGAGTGACTTTTATGCGCGGGTTTGTGGCAATACTTAAATAAGGAATAAGTAACGTACCATAAGGGCCTGTACCGGCATAAAGAATATGAATATCATCAGTCGTTGCTTTTAAACGTTCTTCGATAGCGAGCTTAACACCTTGCATAAAGATTTGTGTGCGAAGAGTCTCTTCAGTGCATTTAGCTGCTTTTACAGGAGAGATTGCAACGCCTTGGGATGTATCTCCATCATTCCAGTCATTCATATCTAAGTCAGTTGAAATAGACGTAATATTCCCTAAGTAATTTTTTAACTCGTTGATAAAAGGCTTCATCACCCCCGCATCGGCTGGCTCATTTAGCAAATGTGTAACCGCATTACGGTATCTGTTCAGTAACTCAATAGTCATATCGCTCCCTGTATTTAGCTACAAAAATCGTTGCTCGAAATAATATAGCACTCTATTTTAATTAAGTTTAGCTCGTGTTAATAAATCAATTTAAGGTGTTTTACGTGTGGCAGATTCAAGTCTAAAATCAGGCAAGGAAAAGGATTTATTATGCAAATTCACCTACCAAAGATCAACACGCCCTAATCCACACACTTTTAATTTCGATTAATGCAACAGTACTCCATTAGCGGCAAAAGCAGGTAGCTTAATTGTTTGGCGACATACATTACCGCACGGTAGTTGTCCAAATAAGGGAAGTAGACCTTGTATTGTACAATATATAAACATGGCTCTACTAAAATAAGTAGCTAAAGACTCGCTATGAGTAATAAATAATGCCGTGTAATAGAGTTTAGTATTTTTTATTTTAACTTGTGTTACAATTGTGGATGCTTTGTTAGCAGCAAGTTGATTGGTTTTCAGTGTTTTATACAAGTTAGTGATTATTAAAAATAATAGAACTAGAAAAGTTGCACTCCATACCTCATGGACTATTATGTTATCTGAATGTAGTGTTAACGAATGAAGGTTTTACATGGTATTCAAAGTCCAAGGAAATGCTTAATTATGAAAACATATAGCTCTCATCCTAAAGCGTGTTTGGAATATGCAGAGCCCCACATTGATGAGCTATTAAAACATTCAATACGTACCCAGCTTGAGTCTCTTCTAAAATCTAAATTAACAACTGAACAACGCCAACAAGTTTTGCAAAAAAGCTTTGTTGATACAATGACTTTGGTATTGAGCAACACGCAAGTCGAACACCTTCAATTAGTGAACGCTTTTGAGTCTATGTATGATCATGCTGTGCAATCAATGGCATTAGCACAGCTCAGCCAAGAGCAGCTAACGCGGCAATATGTGTCAGGCTCTGGTTTAATTATGTCTCCTCATAACTGCAAACACACCATAAAAGATGTGTATCGCATTCAAGGTTATGCACGTGGGATTGATCAAGCGATAGAAAGCAAGCTTAAGCACTCATCTTCCATCACCATTTTATACCCCGCCTGTGGCCCATTTGCACCGTTGCTGCTGCCTTTGTTGAGTTACTATAAAGAGAGTACTAAATTTACGTCAAAGCAGGTCAACGTAATTTTGGTAGATGTTCACCCCGGGGCAATATTATCGCTGCAGCAGTTAGTTAAAGACTTACAACTTGGCGATTATGTTTTGCGAATTGAAGAAGCTGATGCTACTCAGTATCACCCTACTGAGTCGATAGATATTCTTGTGCTAGAGGCAATGCAGCATGGCTTCACGAAAGAAGGGCAGCTAAGTATTGCCAAACATCTGGTGCAATTTTTAACCATTGATGGTTGGATGATCCCACAAAATGTCTCAGTGAAAGGCATGATGGTGATAGGAGAAACCGAGTTTAATCAACAATAGAAGGATGTAGATTACAGCCATTCGATCACTATTAATAAAAGCGCACAGCAAGATAGAGTTGAACTCGGTGAAATTTTAAGCATTAACAAATCAACGTTGTTAAATATGCAGGAACTTGAGCTGCAGGACGGCGTAAAAGTTATTCCTGCAAACCAAATTACTTTACCCAGCAATATTCAAGATATGAATAAACGTATTTTCGCTATTTATATGCATATCAACACATTTGCTGATGAGAGTGTTGGTCAGTATGACTCAGGGATTACACACCCAAGGCCTGATATGACATTTTATATAGACGTTAAACCCAGAGATATTGAACACACTCATTTTGTTGCCAATAGCGGTGATACTGTGCAGTTTTATTATCAATTAACTGGTTTGCCAGGATTTATTTCCGCAAAAGTTTAAAAAGGAGCATTTATGCGAGGTAAAATAGCCTTCTTTACTGGCAGTACATTCTCAGTACCCGCTATACAATCTCTTATTCAATTAAATAAGTTAGCGTGTGTTGTGCTGGTGGAGCCGCAAGGTAACCCTGACCTTATACAGCTTACAGCGCTCTTAGAGCAATCCAACGTGCCTATGGTACAGTATTCATCATTTGATGAATTTAAAGTTATCGCAGAGTTAGATAGATATCAAGCGGGCATAGGTATCGTTTATTTATTTAGGCATAAGTTGAGCGAGCGTATTATTAGCTTTTTTAGTGGAGACATTTTTAATTTACATCCCAGTGAATTGCCCAGTTATCGAGGCCCACTGCCATTGTATTGGCAAATAAGGCATGGGAAAACACAATGTGTATTGACACTTCACCAGCTCACTAAAGATATTGATTCAGGGCCTGTTGTAACTAGTCAAACAGTAGATATTCATCCATTTGATACATTACAGAGTTTATCTCATCAAGTATCTCAAGCCGTACCAGCTGTAATTAACACGTTATTAATTCAGCTACAGAATAACGCTATTGCCACTACGGAACAATCAACTATTGAGAATATGCCATCAGCGCCCTTTTTTAGTGAACAAGATTTACTTATTGATTGGCGAACTCATACCTCAGAAAACATAGTGTGTATGGCTCGAGCTGGTAACGTTGATTTCGGTGGTGCCAGAATACAGCTAGAAAATAACTTGTTTCAATTGTTGCAAGCAACGCAGTTGAAAACTGAATATTCTGGTATTAATGCAGGGACTGTCATTGAGGTCAGTATGATGGC
Source organism: Pseudoalteromonas sp. TP27 (assembly GCF_056470645.1). Lineage (NCBI taxonomy): Bacteria > Pseudomonadati > Pseudomonadota > Gammaproteobacteria > Alteromonadales > Pseudoalteromonadaceae > Pseudoalteromonas > Pseudoalteromonas sp. TP27. The sequence continues at coordinate 58,801 of NZ_JARDAK010000016.1, forward strand.
TGGCTTACTCATAAAAAGTATTGATGGCGCAGTACGTCTAGATATCATTGCAACTCCTTATGGGGTTTTTGACGGATATAAATTTGCAACATTATACAACTTAGATGCGGGTACAAGTTTTCATCAAACGACACAAAGAACATTATAAAGTTTTGGTATTGCTTAATTGATAGGAATTTTATGGATTCGAATTGGTGTTTTCTCTCTGTTTTCTAACTATGCATTGTTTAATGTAGAGGATAATAAAATGAACGTTAAGATATCGATTTTTAATAATTACGCCTATGACTTAGTTTTAGCCTCATATTGCAATGGTACATTGCCATCATTGGTTTCGAATGATTTAGCGTAAAAGGCGCGCGAGGTAGTCAATGTAAATAGCGGCGAATGTGTCATTTTAGAAATACCGGGTTTAAACAGTGTTCTGATCCAACATCTGGGCACTGACAAACTTATTGACTGCCATGACTGTTTTTGTATATCACTCGACGAGTTCGATTTGTGCGAGCAGTCCGTATTATTAAAATGTGCTAATAAAGAGGCTTACTGGTGTTTTGCTAATGAAGTTGAAACTGCAGAACTTAAAATGAGTGTAAATTTACTGTGCACAGTATGCATCGACAGTGTAATAGACGGAGCTGTTAGGGCTATTTCTTTACCTGGGCTTTATATTTCCGCATCCGATATATCAGTAGTTAACTAGCATAAATGGGTAATTAAATTGAGTTAATCGTTAAGTATCAGTACTTTTTACAATAACTAAATAACTAAGTAAATGAAGGAATTAATTATGTCTACTGAATCATATATAGGGTCTATGGTGCCTTTTGCCGGTACTTTTGATATTCAAAACTTTGCATCGTGTCAGGGCCAACTTATCGCAATTGGGGAATCACATGCACAGGTTTTGTATTCATTATTAGGAACTACTTTTGGTGGTGACGGGCGTACGAACTTTGGTATACCTGATTTAAGAGGGCGTTCACCTATTGGACATGGAAACCGCCCTGGAGGAAGCAGCTATATTATTGGTCAAATGGCAGGAAATGAAACCGCGACGTTGAGTGCTGATAATTTAGCTCAACACAGTCATGCCGCAACTTTTACACCTACTGGTGGGGGAAGTGTAGGTGGTAACTTTCAAGTGGCGACCAACGGAGCGAATAAGACGACTCCAGATGCCGATAGCTATTTAGCTGTTGCTGCAAGTCCGATTTACTTTAAACCGTCGGGTCTTTCACCTGCCACATTGACTGATATTAAAGGGTTAACTGTTGATGGCGGAACCAACTCTGGAGGGGGCGTTACGGTGGGGAATACTGGCGGTGGTGTGCCGTTTAGCATTTTGAACCCCATCATTGCGATAAATTGGTTAATTACTACTAATGGAATTTATCCTGCACGTAGTTAATAAATAAAGTTTAGTTAGCATATTTTACATAACGTATGCTTTTTTATAGATAATAATTTTAGTTTAGTAAGGAATATCATGAAGTTGGATTTAATTATCCCTGCACTTGAAACCATCAATACATCTTTAATTAATAAAGGTATATCAGGGCTTACATTAATTGGTTTTATAATTTGTAACATATTACGAAGAGTAAACGCGCAAAAAACAAGCCAGAGGTTATTGAATTCAGCTTCTATTCAAACCAACACTTATACTGCTTTTCGAGTTGAAAATTTACTCAGGGGCATTCGAAAGCACTCACTGTTTAACAAAAATATAATTAAACGCTTTATAGAAATTATATGCTCCCTCTGTGTGCAAATTATTACGGCTAACTTACTTATAGGAAATAATAATGAAGTTAAATAAAATAGCTTCGGCATGTGCAGCCGCAGGTTTATCTGTCCTTACCTTGTCTTCTCATGCGGTATTGGCAGCACAGAAGACGATTGATTACACCGCAGGCTCAGGTGCAAGCCTTAGCGATGTTAGAGATGGCTCAAATGGAGTGAGTAATGTAATATTAGACACCGCAGGGGATTTAACTTTTATATTAGATGCAGGTGAGGCGAGTGCTTTTACGGGATTTAACGATTGGGCCATTTATAATGGCCTAGGCACTATTTCTGACACTATGCTAAATGGTACATTTACCAATGAACCAAGCAGAGGCGTTAAGTTTTATACCAGTGGTGGAGAAAACTTTAGTTTTGATGCGATAAAGTTTAATCAGGACACAGAGACGACGGGCAATCACTTTATTAAGTTAACGGGTTATTCTGATGGTACCTCAACTGTAACCGTTACTATTACTCCTGCTAATGCAGGAGTAAGCAATATATTTACACTGAGTCGTTCATCTCACTTTACTAATGCACTTTGGCAAGATGTTGATGCCGTAACGATAGAGTTTCCACATAATAACCCTGGTGATTCAATTAAGTATGACGGCCGCTTTGCGATTGTTGATATTGTGGTTGATGATGCTGTTGCATCAAATTTCGCCCCGGTTGTTGATTTAAATGGCGTGCTGGCAGGTACAGGTAGTTCAGTGTCGTTTACTGAAGGTAGTGGTGCTGTAAATATTGCGCCCGATGCTAGTGCCGCTGATAGTGATGGCGATACAATAACAACAATAACCGTTGCATTAACAAATGATCAAGATGGTGTATCTGAAGGGCTAAGTGTTTCAGCTGCCGCACAAAATGCACTGGGTGGTATTAGTGGTGCATCCGATATTACCTTACAAGATACTATTTCAATTACAGGTGCTTCTGCAACAACGGCTGACGTTGCCACTTTCCTTAAAGCAATCACGTATAACAATACCAGTTCGTCGCCCAACACAACTTCGCGGACAGTGTCTGTTGTGATTAATGATGGCACTGAAAACAGTATTAGCCGTACCGCGACAATTTCAGTGGCTAACCTTACAGCGGCGAGCTCTTCAGCGGCAGGTTTTAGTACCCTCGATGGTACAAATTTAAGTCCTGCTATTAGCTTTAGCAGCGACAATGAGACTTTAACCGTATCTTCAGCAAGCCATATTACAGGGTCTACAGCTCAAGGTGGCAATGGTACAGATGAAATCATTGTTATAGATGGCAGTGATTTGACGCAATTTACCAGTTTTATCTCCTTTGAGACCCTCTCTACCTATAATGACGGTTCGTTAACACTCAGCGAGTCGCAACACGATGGGTTTACAACGATAAATGGCGCTGGAACAAATACATTTACTTTGGCAAGTGCCGATGGGGATAGCAGCGTAATTGCAGATGCAGACATAGAAACGTATGTTTTAAATGCTGCTTTTAATATTACCCTATCAAGTGGTGCGCAAAGTGTTACCGGAAGCAGTAGTGCTGATACCGTTAATATTGCTGGCTTGAGCGTTACAGGTGCGCTTGCTGGTGGCGGCGATACAGATGTGCTGCAAATGAGCACCGGTGCTGATATCAGTAATGCCACAATAAGCGCGTTTGAGTATTTAACATTAAGCAGTGGCGCATCCGTCACGACGACAGAAGCGCAGCATGATGCGTTTACTACAATTACAGGCGCAGGCACTGAGCAAATTACCATAAGCACAGCGACTGATGGTTTAACGGGTAATAGCGCTGTTGAAACGTATGTGCTGTCAGCGGCCAATACATTTACATTAGGCAGTGCATCACAGAATTTAACGGGTAGTAGTGGCGACGACACGGTTAATGTCAATGCACTGAGTGCAACGGGTACTTTAGCTGGTGGAAGTGGCACAGACACATTGGTTGTTACCAACGGCGGTAATATATCAAGTGCGACAGTCAGTGGTTTTGAGAATTTATCAGTTGCTGCTGGTGGCACAGTGACCGTAGATGCATCGCAACTTTCTAGTTTTTCTGGCACAGTATCAGGTAGCGGAAATGAGACTATATCCGTTTCAGGTGATGGAAATGTAGGCACGGTATCGGCGATAGAAAGTTATATCTTAAATGACGACACTACGAATACGCGCTCGGTTACTGTAACTAGTGCGAGTCATTCTGTGACTGCAACCTCAGCGACTGATGCAATTACGTTTGATTTAGGTTCACTTACATTTACTGGCACCATGATAGGTGATAATACTGTTGCAGATACACTGAGTTTAAGCAATGGTGCCAATATATCTGCAGGTACTATAAGTAACATTAATAACCTGGCCTTGGCATCAGGTGCTTCAGTTAACATGACTACCAGTCAACATAATGCGTTTGGTGGCACAATTACGGCGCCCGGCGCTGAAACCATTATTATTAGTGGTGATGGTAATTTGACCACGTATTCTTCCGTTGAGTCTTATGTCATCGGTGATGATACTACCAATACACGAACGGTTACTGTGAGTAATGGTACGGATAATGTAACAGCTAACTCTTCAACAGATGCAATAACGTTTGATATTGGCTCAAGTACATTTTCAGGCACACTGACCGGTGATGCGAGTCAAACTGATAAAGTATTGGTTTCTGATGGTGCTGATGTAACTTCTGGTTCATTTTTTAATATTGGAACGTTGAGCCTAGCCTCTTCAGCAATAGTCGCTATTGATGTTAATAATATTAATGATTTTAATACTGCCATTACAGGATCCGCTGGTGCTGATACGCTAAAACTCATGGATGGTGGCGCCTTTAATTTTACTGGCACTACCGTATCGGGTATTGAAAATCTGGCAATAGGCACTAATAGCAACACGACTATCACCTTAACCGATAATTTTAATGCTAATGCTGGCGTTGTATCTTTTTCTAATGCGAGTGGCAGTGCAATTACCGCCGCAGTGACTTTAGATGCAAGTGCATTTAGCACCGACATTTTAACAATGACCTCATCAAACTTTAATGGTGCTGATATACTCAAAGGCGGTTCAGGCGCTGATACTTTACGCCCAGGCGCAGGTACAGATACGCTAACAGGTAACGCAGGAAATGATAATTTTGTAGGCAGTACATCACAGTTATCTGGCGACACAATCACTGATCTATCTTCCGGCGATACTATTACAATTACTGGTATCACAGGGCTTTCAGCCAGTAACGTGCGTTTTAATGGCGCAAGTACATTAGAAGTAGATACCAACGCCACTGATTTTAATATTTCTGAACTGACTCTTTCACTTACTAATGCGTCTGGCAATGATTTAGCCTTTACGGTTGCTGATAGTGGCCCTGAGACGCTCATTACATTTGTTTCAGCAAACTCAGCACCTACATTTAGCTCGCTTAACGGCGGCGCTACATTTATAGAAAATGGCAGTGCTGAGATCATCGATAGTGATATGACCATTGCAGATGTTGAGCTTGATGCACTTAACAGCAATGCTGGGGATTATAATAATGCGAGTTTAACCATTCGTAGAAACGGTGGAGCATCAACTCAAGATGTATTTGGTCATTCTGGGTTATTAGGTGCGTTAACTGAAGGTAATACATTTAGTTATAATGCTAATAATGTAGGGACTGTTACCACAAACTCAGCAGGCACTTTAACGCTAACATTTAATGGTAATGCGACTTCTGCAATTGTAGATTCTGTTGCGCAAGCCATTACCTACGCCAATAACTCGGATGTGCCTTTAAATGCAACCGTGCTTGACTATATATTTAATGATGGCGTGGTAGACAGCACAGGCACTAATCAGGCGTCAGTTACTATTACCTCGGTTAACGACGCGCCGACAGTATCAGCAGTGGGGGCTAATCCAACCTTTACAGAAAATGGCTCAGCAGTGGGGATTTTCTCTTCAGCTTCTATTAGTACGGTTGAGAGTGGGCAAGATATTGAACAAATATCATTAATAGTAACTAATGTAAAAAATGCTGGTGATGAGTTCCTTCAATTTGGCACCGATCTGATCAACTTAGAGCATAATGCATCGGGTACTTATTCGGGAGCCGTTAACTTTAGCTATGTAGTTACGTTAAGTGGTTCAACAGCAACAGTAACGGTTACCGCTACAGATACACCTGCGGTATGGCAAAACTATGTGCCGTTTTTAAAATATAAAAATACCAGTGAGTCGCCAACCACCGATAATAGAGTTGTTACGCTTACATCTATAAAAGACAGTGGTGGTACCGCTAATGGCGGCGCTAATAGAGCAATTGGCAGTTTTGGCTCTTCTATAGTTAAAGTAGTGGGCGAAAATAATGCACCTACTGATATCAACCTTTCAAGCTCTACGATTAGTGAATCAGTTGTGGGGGCCGGTGCTGATATTGGAGTATTAACGACTACGGATGCTGATTCGAGCAGTCATACTTACTCGCTAGTTCCATCAACATCAGCTGCAACGGGTAGTTGTACCACAAGCACAGGCAATAGTTCTTTCCAAATCAATGGCAGTACGTTAGAAACAAAAACAGCATTGCCACTGGGTATTTACACTGTTTGTATACAGACAAACGATAGTGCTGCGACCTTTAAAAAATCATTTGCTATTACCGTAACTGAAGCGCCTAAACCAACTAACCCTGAAATCAGTGGCGCACCAGTAACAAAAGTAAACCAAGGTGAGGCTTATAGCTTTACACCAACAGCAACGGATCCACAAAATAAAGCACTGACGTTTAGTATTGCTAATAAGCCAAGTTGGGCGAGTTTTAATACTGCAACAGGTAATTTATTCGGTATTCCTGCTAAAACTAACATAGGGCTTTATCCTAATATCGCCATTACTGTTAGTAACGGTAGCGAGCAAGCAAGCTTGCCACCTTTTAATTTAGAAGTGATATCAACAAATAGTGCTCCGGTTGCTGCTAGCTTAAGTTTAGAGCTTGATGAAGATTCTAATATCAGTTTTTCCCCTGATATTACGGATGTAGACTCAGATACGTTGACAATTAGCGCTGTGTCGCAGCCTCAATTTGGTACATTAACCAAACAAGCCAATACATTCACTTATACACCTAATGCGAACTACTTTGGCTCTGATAGTTTTAATTATCTTGCAGATGATACAAAGGAAAAATCTGCTATTGCCACGGTGAACTTTACGGTAGCTTCTATTAATGATGCGCCAATTGCCAATCCAGATAGCTACTCACTAAATAGCAACGCTGATAATAGCTACCCACTTGATGTACTAGTTAATGATACCGATGTTGATGACGATGAATTAGTTATTGTTAGCGCCAACGCAAGCGTGGGGTCGGTGCGAATTGAAAATGGCTCGCTGATTTATCAGGCTCAAGCAAGCACTAAAGGGGCTATTCAAATTAACTATTTGATTGAAGACCCTGATAAAGAAACGAGTAGAACAACAGCAACATTAACGTTAAATAATCAAGCAGACAATGTGCCAACCATCGAAACGCCGGCTGATATTGATGTTAATGCAAAAGGGTTGTTTACTAAGGTCAAGTTAGGTGTCCCTTCGGCAACGGACAAAGAAGGTAATATATTAGCGGTTGCATTAGTTAACCCAAGTTTGTTGTATGCGCCAGGTAAGCATTTAGTTTACTGGAAAGCAGTAGACAGCAGCGGGCTTGAAGCAATCGCAACGCAAAATGTAAACGTGAGTCCGCTTATTTCGCTTAGTAAAAATAGCGAAATTACTGAGAATAAAACACATAGCTTTAATGTGTTTTTAAATGGTGAAGCACCAAGTTATCCAGTAACAATTGCCTATGAAGTATCGGGTACTGCTGATAGCTCTGATCATGATTTAGTGTCGTCAGAGTTAGTGATTAACAGTGGCATGCAGGGACAAGTTAATTTTACAACCTATGCAGACTCCGAAACGGAAGGCAATGAAACCGTTGTAATTACACTGGCAGATACACTGAATTTAGGTGCGAAGTCTTCAACAACAATCACTATTGTTGAAAATAATGTAGCACCTACTATTAGTACCAGTATTACACAAGGTTCTCAACAAAGATCACTTGTTACCATAGGTAATGATCCTGTCACGATTAAAGGTGTGGCTCAGGATGCAAACCCAGACGATAGCATAACGCTAGATTGGGTCTCAGAGAGTAATAAGCTGCTTAATACAAGCACAAATGAAAACGAATTTGTTTTTTCAACACAATCACTAACTCCTGGAATCTATAAAATAACAGTAACAGCGCAAGACTCTGGCGAGCCAAGTCTCTCAACAACAAAAGATGTTTACGTTGAAGTGTTAACTTCACTTGAGGCGCTAGGAACGGAGGATTCAGATGGTGATCTTATTCCAGATTCGCAAGAAGGTTACAGTGATAGTGACGGTGATGGCATTCCTGATTATTTAGATGCAATCAGTGAATGTAATGTCATGCAAGAACAAGTTAAAGACAGTAACAAGTTCTTAGTAGAAGGCGAGCCAGGCGTTTGCGTTAGAAAAGGGGTTACAGTTTCACAAAATGCAACGGGCGGTGTTCAGTTGCTTGATAGTGAATTACCTGAAGATGAAGGCGCGGTAAATACAGGCGGACTATTTGATTTTATCGCAACAGGTTTGCCTAATGCTGGAGATACTTACAGCATAGTAATACCGCAAAGAAAACCAATCTCACAAAACTCTGTTTACAGAAAATTAAAAGAGGGACAGTGGATTGATTTTGATACATCAGGTGACAACCAATTACTCTCTACAGCGGGTGAACCTGGCTATTGCCCTCCACCAAGAAGCAGTGAGTGGACGCAAGGGCTTACTGAAGGCGCTTGGTGTGTGCAGTTACAAATTGTTGATGGTGGCCCTAATGATGACGATGGCAAAGAAAATCGCTCAATAGTCGACCCTGGTGGTGTTGCAATTGTTCGCACATCGAACCAGCTTCCTGAGGCTAATCAAGATGAGATAACAATTGGTGTAGGGGAGTCAACGACTATTGATGTATTAAAAAATGATACAGATATAGACGGCGATACACTTATTTTAAGCGGCGCGACGGCTGATTTTGGTGATGTAAGTATTGTTGATGAGCAGTTACTGTATACCCCACCAGCTGGATTTGTTGGTGTTGCGATTATTGAATATAGTATTAGTGATGGTAAAGGGGGCACATCAAACAGCCAAGTTAAAGTTAACTTAGTTATAAACAATGCACCAACAGCTGTTTTTGATTCGGCAGCAACCACGGATAATACATCGATTGAAATAGATGTACTTCGTAATGATTCAGATATTGATGGTGATGAATTATTTGTTGTTAATGCAGTTGCGGCTCAGGGCACAGTAACAATTAATATTAACGGCACTTTACAATACACACCTAAAAGCGGCTTTGACGGTGTTGATATTATTGATTACACAATAAAAGATAGCAAAGGTGCAAAATCTACAGCACAAGTAAAAGTGACGGTTAGCGCTGTTAAATCAGTGGCCATCAATAATAAATCATCAGGAGGAAGCATGGGAGGTTGGGGTTTATTACTGATTTCAGTACTTGTTATTAGTCGTAGAAGATCAATGTTTCCAAGCTTTGCAATAGTAACGACCAGTTGTTTAATTAGCACCAGTGCAATGGCTGATCCATGGTCGTTTGAGGCCACGCTAGGTGAGTCTGAAGCAAAACATTCTTTAGTAACTAAAGACAACAAGGCTAATTTAGTTTCTATAGATGATACTGATACTAGTTGGTCAATTGGCGCTTATTATGACCTGTCACCCAATTGGGAAGTCGCTATAAGATATATTGATTTAGGTGAAGGTCGAGCCGATTTAACTGCCCAAACAGTAAAAGCTGATGCAGATAAATTACATCAAGATTATTCACGCTTTGTACCGGTGTTACCTAAAGGGGTGGCAGCTGAAGTTGGTTACCGACATATGCTTGCTGAATCTTTAAGCACAAAGGTATTTTTAGGCGCTTACCGTCATCAGTATAAAATACAAAGTAGCATCACGGATGGTGTTCGCTTAGAGTATAAAGAACACGCTACGAAACCTTATATAGGTGCCGCTTTAGGTTATTCGGTTTATAAGCAGACTGAATTATTACTAAAGTATACTTATTATAAAGTATCAAAAAATGATGTAAGTGAGTTATCAGCAGGAATAAAAGTACGCTTTTAAGTTGATGCTTAGTGTGTTCAGTGCCGCTATTAGCGGCGCTGAACCACATATTTTTAAAAAGTATCACTAAGTTGTTTTGTTTCTATTGAAGATTCCTCAGTTCGTGGTATGTTTCTCGCAATCAAAAAAATAATAGGAATTCACCGATGCCAAAGGCGAGTGATGTAAAAAAGGGTACTGCCATTGATTTTAATGGCCGCGTTTTAGTTGTAAAAGATATTGTGCGCTCTGTGCCGCAAGGTCGTGCTGGTGGTAGTTTATATCGTATGCGTTTATACGATGTGGTAACCGGTGGTAAAGTTGACGAAACATTCAAAGACAGTGACATGCTAACGCTTGCCGATTTAACGCGCCGTGAAGTAATGCTATCGTACATTGATGGTGACGAGTATGTGTTCATGGATAATGAAGATTACACGCCTTATAACTTAAGCAAAGATGCTATTAGCGAAGAAATTTTATTTGTTAATGAAGAAACGCAAGGCGTACACGTAATTGTTATTGATGGCGCGCCAGTAGGGCTTGATTTACCGTCAAGTGTTGAGCTTGTTGTTGAAGAAACAGACCCATCTATTAAAGGTGCTTCTGCAAGTGCTCGTTCAAAACCTGCACGTATGTCTACTGGCTTAAATATTTCTGTGCCAGAGCATATTTCAACAGGTGACCGTATCCGTATTAATACGGTTGAGCATAAATTTATGGGTCGTGCTGAAAAGTAACGCGTAAATTATAATTTTAAAAGCCGAATCTGTGTTTAACAGGTTCGGCTTTTTTGTGCGCGGAGGATTTGTTGCTTTAAATTTAATCACGTTGGCGTTAGAATAAGCGCCGTATTTTTGAGCAATTATGAGGTTTAGTCTTGTTTATAGTTTTACTAAGCAGCGCTTTTATAGCTTTAATGTATTTAGAAGCCATTAAAAAAGGTATGCCAATTAAGCGATGGCTTATTTTAGGCGGTTTACTTGGGCCTGTGGCTTGGTGCTTGTTTAATCTACATTATCGTCGTGCTTTAGTAAGAAATGTAGGTATAAACGCATGTATATGGCGCCCCTAATTTATTGACGCCACTTTTTTATTTGCTCTAATTAAGCTTGGAGCTGCTTTAGTCTGTTGGCGTTTTAAAAATTCAGTAAACTCACTTTTTGAAAGTGGTTTAGAATAATAATAACCTTGTACTGTTTCGCAGTTTAGCTTTTTAAGTATATCAATTTGATGAGCCTGCTCAACGCCTTCTGCAACTACATGCAAATCAAGGTTATGCGCAATAGTAACTATTGAGTCGACCATGTTACGCCCACGTTCGTTGGTCATATCATCTATAAATGCTTTATCTACTTTTAGTGTATTAAGCGGAAATTGCTTTAAATACGCTAACGAAGAATAACCCGTACCAAAATCATCCATTGCCAAATGAATACCTCGGGCACTTAACGAACGCATAATAGCAATGGCTTCTTTAGGGTCGTCCATTACGGTACCTTCTGTTATTTCAAGCTCTAAAAAGTAAGAAGGTAATTCGTTTTTTTGCAAAATAACGTCAATACGAGAGGTTAAATCGGGGAGGCTAAATTGCTTTGCTGATAAGTTAACGGCTACTCGACCACTAAATAAACCGCTATCTAGCCATTCTTTTACGTCTCGGCAGGCTTTGTTTAATACCACTTCACCAATTTCAATTATTTGGCCTGTTTCCTCGGCAATGGGTATAAATACGCCTGGGCTAATAATACCTTTTTTAGGCGTAATAAAGCGCACTAACGCTTCCATTCCGGTTAGCTTGCCTGTGTGAATATTCATTTTTGGTTGGTAGTACACTTCAAAATGATCTTCTTTTAAGCCAAAGCGCATAAGGTTTTCTATTTGCAGGCGTTTTACTGCTTGGCGGTTCATTGTGTCGTTAAAAAATAGGTAACTATTACCTTTCTTTTTAGCATGATACATTGCGGTATCTGCATTTTTTAAGAGTAGTTCAGGCGTATTACCGTCTTCTGGGAACAATACAATGCCTACACTTGAGGTAATTGCCAGTTCGTGGCCAGCCATTTTAAATGGTGTAGCAATAGCTGCTAAAAACTGTTTTGCCATGCGTGTAATTACATGTATGTCGTTAGTGTCAGACATTACAAGGGCAAACTCATCGCCCCCTAAACGATAAAACACATCATTTTCGCGGGTTAGTTTATTTAAGCGCATCGCTAGTTTAGCTAATAAGCTATCACCTAGCTGATGTCCTAACGAGTCATTTATTTTTTTAAAGTTATCTAAATCGAACACAAGCAAGGCGTGGTGCGAGTTGAGCTTTACAAGCTTTTGTAAGTCAGTAAAAAATAAATTTCGGTTAGGAAGGCTCGTTGTGCGATCTCGGTTTGATAGATTATGCAGCTGCGATTCGGCTTTTTTACGCTCTGTTAAATCGGAATAAACCACTACGTAGTTGGTTATTTGATTTTGATCGTTTTTAATTTCATCTATCGAAATTTCTATAGGCAATAAAACACGCTCACTATTACGAAGCTTCACTTCTTGTTGAATATGTTCGCGCTCTTTTACTATTTCAATAATTTTGTTTGTATAGCTTGGCTCATACCCAGATAGATTGAAATCTTTCTCTAAGTATTGCTCGCGTACGCCACCAAATAAGGTTAAAAAGCTGGGGTTTATATCAACCAGTTTAAAGTTTTTATCGTAAATTGCTAAGGCGTCGGTGAGCGATTCAACACACTTAGCAAAAAGGTTTAAGCGCTCCTCAGTCGATTTTAACTGTGATATATCGCGAACGGTACCTGTCATTCTAAGAGGTGATAAGTTAGCGTCTTTTTCAATTATTTTTCCGCGATCGAGCACCCAGTGCCAACGACCAAATGTATCTTTGATTCGGTAGGTGGCTTCAAAAAAAGCAGACTGCTCTGCAAAGTGTACTTTTAACAAGTGCTCAACGTTATTAATATCGTGAGGGTGAATAAGGCCTTTATTTGGCGGAAACCCCATTAATGTAGTTGAATCCATTAGGTACTTATCGTTAATACGAATGACTTCGCCTGTTTTTATGTTCCAATCCCATAGAGTATCGCCGCTACCTTCTACAGTACTTTTAAGGCGTTTTTCAGAAAGGCAAAGTTGACTGCGTGAACGCCTTAGCTTAAATATGACAAATAGCAGGTAGGGTAAAGCAAGCGCTATGATGGCGCTTGCTAGTATGAGTATATTGTCGGAGTTGTAATTAAATGAAGACTCAAAGGCAAAAAGCTCAAATGAGTAAGCAAGTACTACAAGCATGCTTAGTTTTATTATTATTTTTATCATTTTTTTATTACTTCTAATTTACAAATGATAATTTAAAACAAGCTAAACCTAGTGTCAAAGAGATTGAGAGTAAACGGGCATATTTTGAGATTTAGTGACTTTTGCCGAGCTTAAAAGCTCATATCTTGGTCTATTATCATCAAATAGGCTTAGTGCATAAATTTTAACTTCTTTTAGTGTTAGTGCATTTAGTGCATCTAAAAGTCGCTGCTGCATATGAAATTCATGATCTCTGTTACCAATAGCAAGCCATAACCTTTGTGAGCGCAGGCGCAGGTTTTTATCTTTTTCTGCAATATGTGTACTTAGGCCATGCTTTTGCTGTTGCCAATCGTTTTCATCAAGCGCATCAATGTTATCAAGATAATTTTTAATAAAGTGGTTGTGGCGGTGCAATAGTGTTTTTGCATCGAACTTAGGTGACTGCACATAAAAGGCAATACCAGCACGCGTATTAAAAGGCGCATAACCTGCGCCAACTAAATAACCTAGCTGTTGTGTAGTGCGCAATTCATTAAAGTAATCTTGATTAATTAAATGATTAAGCGCCATCATTTTTACTTTTTCGGCTACGCAATCCGTTTGTGCTTGATAGTAAATAACCATTGCATGGTCGCTACAAGGAAGCTCTAACTCATAGCGAGTTACTTTTTTAATTTCAAAAAGAGGGCGTCTTAAGTCTTCAATTATAGTTGCGCTTTTTAAATGATCAGCGACCTTTTTTTGAAAAGCTATTGCATCACTTTGCTGCCAATTACCATGCAAAAACGACTCAACGTGAAGCGCTTTAAAAAAGTCATTTCTGAACTCATTAAATTGCTGAAAACAGGTGTTTTTTAACGCTGTTGCAAGTTCCCCAGGTTGTGGGTTCCAAGGCATTATTTTTGCGCCTAAAATGCTAAATAACTCACTGACTGGTTTGTTTTGGTTGCTATTGCGCCAATGCCTTACAAGTTGCTTTTTATACTCGGCAAAGCGCTTTGCACAAATTTCTACATTAAAGAGTGCATCAATTAATTGATCAACAAGTTCTAGCTGGCTCGATGAAAGCCCAGCGGTATGTAACGTTAACCCACCTTGATGTGAGGTTAAGTGGTAGCTGAGCCCTGCAAGCTCCGCTGGATAAAATTGTTCGCCCACACTATCCATAAATAAATCAGTAAATAAGCGGGTGAGCGCCATATGTTTTACGTCTTTTACGGCAAAATCAGAATCCATGGCCAAATAAAAATGACCTTTAGCTACGCGAAAAGTGTTGTCTTGTTTAAACCAAAAGTCAAAACCAGGCTCTTTTACTAATAACTCGGGTTTTGTTTGTGGTTTTATGACATCAAATAGCACCACTTCTTTTGTTAAATAGGGATTAGCGGTAGGCAGCAGCATTTCGCTCAACGGCTTATTTATCTCGCTAAGGGCATCAAGCCAGCTAGGTGAAACATGCTCTACTTTATATGGTGTGTTGTACCATGCCGTTTTATGTTCAGGCTCTACATCTGGATGTATAAGTACGATGCGCATATTATGTGGCGTTAACCACTGCATGGCCATTTCGTGGGTCGCTTTTTTAAAGCCTTCCATTAAATAGTCGCCTTGCACGTAGTTTGCTTCATCGTAATGCTGCATATTAATGCTTAAATTACTGACCCAATCAATTAAGCGTGACTTTTCTTGGTTATCGAATGCTATTTGTAATAGATTTTTTTTATCTTGATATAGGCGCGGTAATTGCTCGGTGTTATCGTTAATTAAACAAATGTATTCAAACACCATTTCAATAATGTCTTCAAAGTATTCAATGCCTTCATCGGTAAGTGCTAAGCTAATATTAAAATCTTTGAAGTTACTGCCATTAATACCACCGCCAGCAGAAAGTGCGTTTATCCAGCCTTGTTCTTTTAAAATAGAATAAAGAGAACCGGCGCCTTCATAGCCAAGTAAATGAGCTATAAAACTTACTGTTTTGTGACGATAAAAGTCATCAATATTAGGCATTGCAAAACTAATAATAAGCTTTTGCATATGCTTATGCGGCTCTATATGGAGTATTTTTCCTATGTCTTGCTTGCGATAAAGTGGCTCACTGATCTCTGGCTTTTTAAGGTTTTTGTTGCCGTTAATTGCGCTAAAGTAAGTTTGCGTCCAACTTTGCAGAGTATCTAGCTCTTCATTAGCGCATATAACCAACGTCATCCACTGAGCTTGGTAGTAGTTATTAAAAAAATCACGTAGCTCGTCGCTAATACAGCGCTCTCTATCAGCTAAGGTTTGCAGGTTACCCACAGAAAATTTAGCAAATGGATGAGCAGGGTTTACTGTTTCTTTATGAGCCTGATAAATACGTCGACCATCATCTTTTATTTTTAGTTTAAACTCGGCTTCAATTGCGTTTCGTTCTTTTTCTGTTTCGGCTGAATTTAAAAGAGGCGCAATAAAAAAGCGGCTAAATTGGGTAAGTGCTTGTTCAAATTCTTGATTGTTAATATCAAAAAAGTAACAGGTATGCTCAGTGCCAGTCCATGCATTGGTGTTGCCGCCAGCTTGCGAAACAAAATTATTAAAACTGCCTGAATCTGGGTATTGGTCAGTGCCTAAAAAAAGCATGTGCTCTAAAAAGTGTGCGAGGCCTTGCCTGTCAAGAGGGTCGTCAAAATGTCCGGCGTTAACTGCCATTGATGCTGCCGCTTTTGTAGAATCTTTATCTTGCACTAATAGTACTTTTAGACCATTGTCCAGTGTAAAGGCGCGGTATGCTCTGTTATCATTGCGGCTGATATTCAAATGATGCTCCTGAAACTAAGCGTTTACTTGTTAACAACAGATGATGGCTTCAGGAAAGCGAAATATAGCTTGAAAATTTACCTGAGTCTCATGAAAGAACTATTTTAGAAATAAATAGGTTTATGTTGTCAATATAGCTGACAAACGGGCAAACTGGCTACTGTTTTATATTCTTTAATTGGTTGATTTTTTATGAAAACAATCCTAATAATGCGCCACGGCGAAGCAACACCCATGCAGGCTGATGATGCAGGTAGAAATTTAACCCAAGCAGGGCATGATGAAGCTGAAAAAATGGGTCTTTGGCTCAATAAAACACATCACCCTGATGCACTGTTAGTTAGTCCTTACATTCGAGCGCAGCAAACGGCTGCAGGTGTTGCTAAAAATAACGAATTTAAATTTAGCGAAACCACATCCGATATAATCCCTGAGGGCAAACCTCAAATTGCCGCTGATTACATCGAAACACTTATAGCTACTCACCCCCAATGCAATACGTGGCTCATTGTAGCCCATATGCCTATTGTCAGTTATTTAGTGGATCAATTAAGCCCTGGCAATATGCCAATTTTTAATACGGGTGCCGTTGCTGTTATTAATTACGATGAGCAAACTCAGCGTAGTAGTTATTTAAGTATAAATGCCCCAGAGAACGTTTAAATATAAATAATTGAGTAAATTAAAATGACGATAGAACGCTTACAAACAGGTGCGCGCATGAGCCGCATAGTAAAACACAACGGTACTGTGTATTTATGTGGCCAAGTATGCGCCGACGCACAAAAAGATATTAAAGAACAAACTCAAACTATGCTCGATAAAGTAGAGGCATTGCTTGATGAGGCAGGAAGCTCAAAAGAGCATATGCTTAGCGCGACTATTTATGTAAAGAGCATGGAATACTTTGCTGATATGAACGCAGTATGGGATGCGTGGGTAACCGAGGGTTATGCACCAGCACGTGCCTGCGTAGAAGCTAAAATGGCACGTGATGCACTGCTTGTTGAAATTTCAGTAGTTGCAGCTTTAAAAGAATAACAGCTTTAATGACTCGCTCCCCCGTTGTACTTATCACAGGCTCTAGCAGAGGTATAGGCGCAGCTACGGCATTATATTTTGCTAAGCATGGTTATGATGTTTGCATTAATTATAAAGCTGATTTAGCTAGTGCAATGTTGGTTGCAGAAGAAGTAAAGCGATTAGGCGTTGAGGCTGAAGTAATTCAAGCTGACGTATCACTAGAGGCTGACGTTTTAGCTTTATTTATGCATATAGATAAAGTCTTTGGTCAGCTTGATATACTTGTTAATAATGCTGGTATATTACAGCCGCAAATGCCCTTACTGGAAATGAGTGCCGAACGCATAAATCATATTTTAGCTGTTAACGTAACAAGTGCTTTTTTATGTAGTCGTGAGGCAATCAAGAGAATGAAAAGCGGTGGGAGCATAGTAAATGTCTCATCGGGGGCAGCTAAAACAGGTGCTCCTCATGAATACATAGATTATGCCGCTTCTAAAGGGGCTATAGACACATTAACAATAGGCTTATCTAAAGAAGTTGCGGCGCGTAACATTCGTGTAAATGGTGTTCGTCCGGGATTGATATACACAGATATGCACAGTGATGGTGGCGAGCCAAATAGAGTCGATAATTTAAAATATAAATTACCACTTAGTAGAGGAGGTAAGCCGCAAGAAGTTGCTGCTGCAATTTATTTTTTAGCTTCGAGTGATGCTTCATTCACTACAGGTAGTTTTATTGATGTAGCTGGTGGCTTGTAAGTGTCGCTTATTTTGCTGAGTAAGTAAGAGACACTATGTTGGACTGTTAAGCTTTTAGGATGAATACCTTTAGTTTCAGCTATGGATTGCAAGTTGTCAGTGTTCTTAATTCACTGTCTTTTTGATTAAACACGTGACATGTTCTAAAGCTATCTTTAACCGTTATATGTAATGTAGAACCATCGCCCGTAGCTGGCGCTGCCCCACCATAATGAGGGCCTTTTGAGATAGAGCAATTACCCTTATCCCAAAAAAGAGCAAGCGCGTTATCATCCGAATCTCGGATTAACTGTTGCCATAAAGCAATACTACCTTGCTTTTGAGGGAAAATGGCATGTTCACTGACCATGCATTCCGCGTAGCTATTAAGTGATAGTAAGCTTAATGAGCATACAATGACTTTAATTAATTTTATATTAATGGTTTTCATATTTTTCACCTTTGTTGTTGCATTAAGTTGCTAAGTAAAAATAGCAACAATAAACAATTTGAGGTATAGGAGTGGCTCATATGATTTTCAATGAGTTATGTAGTGCATTGCTGAGATGTTGAATAGAAAGGTTAAAAGTTGATTTCACTATTGAGATCAACTTTACGATTGAATTGTATATAAATGAGAGAGGTTAAAAGAAGCCACATAAAAATGCAGGCACTATTAACTAAACTTAGCATAATCGCTATTACAGTTTCCTATTGCAGAGCTAGACTGCAACTTTTCACTGGCAGACTTTACTTGCATTCTATCCTCTGCTGCTAAGCTAATTACAGTGTTACATAATTGGCAGCAAAACTTATCTCCAGCACATAAGGCTTCAATACTAATAATAATTTTAGAATGCTGACAGTGAGGGCAGTTAATTGTATTAGTTAAATCCATAGTAGTTCCTATTTTTTAAATAGCGCCTTTACTAAAGGCGCTTATAAGTTGTTATCCAGTTTTTGCATCCTCATTTTTAGGGTTTTTGATCATTATAGGCTGAATGGCTGCCGTATATGCTTGGATTATTGTTGTTACCCCTTCAGGAAGTGGCAACTGCCCAGCATTAACTGCTACGGTGTATTTAGCGGAATTTGACTTTTCGTAGTGCTCTTTATCTGAGGACGATGACTTGCTAGTTGATTTAACGGAGCCTTCTATTTTGGCAGAAAACCCCATATAACTGAAACCAGCTTCAAAGCTACCACTAGCCTCTTTACTATCACTACTTGATTTTTCAGTGTCGTGTGAATAAGAGCTTTTCACTTCCATTTCAAAACTAACATCAACATTTTTAACGGCAAGTGAGTTCAACGGTAAAATAGTCAAAATGGGTAAATTTAAAGTAGAGACTGCAGGCGTTGATGACTCACCTGTATCTTGATTAATAACAGGACGAGTAATTTCAAGCTTGACCATAATAGGTCTACGTAGACCTCCTTCTTTATCTTTATCATCGATTGGTTGAAAACAAGTTTCTAATAAAAACTGCGTTTGCGTAATTGCCATGTTTGCATTGGCATCAGCTGCTGCATTTAAAGGAGCACCAATTAAAGATTTCATTGGTAAACCTGAAAATTGTTGAGCCATACTTACTAGTGAATTTTCCATTATAGTATCCTTTTTCTAATGTTTATTTTTTACCCAGGAATTTGCGCCCTAAGTGAACGCTCATAACCTTCAATAAGTTTTTGAAGGCCTTCAGGAGTTTCACCTCCTTGAAGTTTTATTTCGATTTCCACATTAGAAGTGCTTCTTTCTTGTGATTTAGAAAAAATACCTCTTTGAGTTTGCTTTGGAAATGCGACAAATAATTCGTTTTGATCGTTAGCAGTTACTTCTAGGTTTGCTTTTATGCTAACTTCGTGTATTTTTTGTGAGCTGATAGGTGTCAAAGTTATAATAGGTACATCAACATAGCTGATCTTAGGTCCATTATGGTCCTTATCTGGGAAGGCCATTTGCATTGTTTTGGGCTTAAGTACGCGTCGTATTTGATTATTAGATGCTAGTTTTTCATTGTGGTTTTTGAGAATGTTAAGCGCTGACTCTGTATCATCACTATCGATAAATGTTTTAACTTTTTGAATCGACTCATCATCAAGGTCGGTTACGTTTGCAATGGGTATTTCTACTATTTCAAAAAACTTATTGATGTGTTTTATACCTTGAGCTTCAACCTCATTAGCGGCTTGCTTAATGCTTGAGTGAAGCTCGTGTATAAGCGATCTAAATTTAATCATCTTTGTATTCCGTTGTGACTTTGTTATGTCAGTTATAGGGAATAAAAAAAGATAAGTTAATAAGAGCCAATCTTATGATTGTTTTGAAATGGCTATCCTTTTTCTTGCTGTCGATATAGTGCGCTGACTAATGCCAAACACTCTGATTAGTTCATCGTTTGCCATGCCGTTTTTTATTGAGTTTTCATACGCTATTTTTCTAAGTAAACTAAATATGCCCCATCTATTTGGAATTTCAATATAGCCAGATGAATCAGCAAGAGAGCAAAGTTTTCGGTAATGAGATTCTGTTAAACTTATCTTTAAACTCATTTCTAATTTTGACTTATGTTTACCTAAGTAAATCTTTTTACCACCATGCTTTTCTATAAAATCATAAAACTCATTGGCAGTGAATAGTTCTACAAGTTCAGATAAGAAAAAGGGCAGCCTGGCAAGTACTTCAACCCTGTAATCATCATAAAAAATATATAACTCATTCATATGATTTATTTTATTCGTATAAATTGCACCAAAAATTTCGTAATGCATCCTTTGCGACTCCAACTGAAGGGGTACACTTCAAAGAGGTTACCTTTAAAGTCTTGTACGGGTTTCTTTATTTGTAGTTTTCAGGAGTTAATAAGGACATAAGAATAATTCATATGAAATTAACATCTTATTGATTATTTTATATCAATTGTACTTGTAATGGGTACTTTATGATGAGGATTAGTTAATACACGATGTTGTTACAGTTCTATCTGGATACAGTTAGATATATTTACTTACTTATGGTTAAGTTACCTAAGTTAATTTGAAAAGAGTTAAAGTGCATAATTTAATTTTTTTACAACAATACAGCCAGCCAAAGTGTAAAACTAATAACACTTAAAATAGTAGAAAACACCACAGCGCCAGCAAGTGTAGCTTGATGCTGCTTTAGCTGACTGGCAATTAAGTAAGCATTTACGCCTACAGGAGATGCGCTTAAAAGCACTAATACATTGAGTATTTGCGCGTCTAGTTTAAATGCATAAGTACCTACCACTAATACTAGTGCCGGTAATACAAGTATTTTTAATAATGAAGATATAAGCGCGGGCTGCCAGTTTGCCGCTATTTTATAAAATACTAAGTTTGCGCCAAGTACGAATAAAGCACACGCAATAGCGGGTTTGGCGAGTAAATCTGTACTGCTTACTAAATTATCGTATAGAGTTAGCCCAGATACATTAATGATCAACCCACAACCAATACTCAGTACGATAGGGTTTAGCACCATGCTCTTGCCAAAGTTGTACCATGAGAAGTTTTCAGCATTTCCTTTTGCCCCAATTAAAAAGGTGAGGGCAAATAGCAATGTGCTATGAAAGGTGATGATCATAAATGCAATAGCAATCATCTCTTTACCCAGTGACGCTATAACAATTGGGATACCTACCAACACCATATTTGAATAACTTCCTGCCAAACCAAATACGCTGTGTTGTTGATAATTTATGGCTTTATTATTAGAGCATGGCTTATTTAAGTAAAAGCGGTCAATTAAAATGCCTAATCCAAACACACATAAAACCGGTATGTAAAAACTCATAAATGCAAAAAGGCTGATGCTTTGTTGCAGGTTTATTTGCGACATATTTAGTACTAAAAAGGCAGGTAAACTCACATAAAAAGTAAATTTACTTAGACCCGCAATGTGTTGTTCGTTAAAAAACTTTAACTTACAACAGCTATAACCCAGTACAACAATAAAGATGAGCGGAAAAATAATCGATAAAATATGCACGAACTTACATCCTAGTAATAGCTAAAGTTAGCGTCTAAATTCATCACTTTGCGGTAAATTAATTAGTATGAGTACAGCGCCTCTGCCACCATATTCGAGGGGGGCTTGGTGCATTGCTATTACGTCTGGGTGCTGTACTAAGTACTGCGGTACTTTGTGCTTTAATACGCCGCCACCAATACCATGCACTACACACGCACAATAGTAATGCTGCTTTTTACATTCGTGAATCAGCCCAGCGAGTTCATCTTTAGCAAGTTCTTTATTTAAACCATGTAAATCTAGCGTCAAATCGGGTGCAAAGTCGCCACGGCGAAGTTGTTTAGCTAAAAAGCTGTCTTGGCCTGGTTTTACATATTTAACCGTGCCGTGGGTGTCTATATCGGGAATATAAACGTCTGAGAAGAAAAATTCAGACTGAGCCTGCTTTTTTTGCTGGGCAAATTGCTTAGCTTGTGACACCTTAGGTTTTGTATCAAAACGATGAGTATCTTGTTTAAATACTTTGGCGCCTGTGATCGTTTGACGAAATAAGCTTATGTCGTCATTGCTTAGGGACGAATGTGATGGAGTGTCTTTTTTCATAACTATTACCTAAACAAAAAAACGTAAAAACGCAGCGCAAAAGGCGGTACAATACTTAAATGAGGGGCAATTGTAATTTGCCCAGCGCAGATAGGCAATGCAATCGTCTTAAAGACTCAAAACAGTCAGTAAGCTAATACAGGTAAAAATATATGAGCGATTTACAAATAGAAGAAGCAACACTCGAAGAAGCCGTTGCAGAACTGTCAACTTTACATGACTGGTTACGTTGGACTACAAGCCAATTTGCAAGTAGTAGTATATTTTTTGGACACGGTACAGATAACGCATGGGATGAAGCTGTAAGCTTATTATTGCCTGCGCTTAGCTTGCCTGTTGATGCGCCAAAAGAATTAATGCATGCGCGTTTAACAAGCACAGAAAAAAACCGACTTGCGGGTCTTATTGCAGAACGTATTAACGACTGCACACCAGTACCTTACTTAACTAACATTGCATGGTTTGCGGGTATGCCATTTTATGTGGATGAGCGTGTACTTATACCTCGCTCACCGTTCGCTGAGCTTATCAGTAATCGCTTTACGCCATGGCTTGAAGAGCCACAATCGGTTAACCGCATATTAGATTTATGTACGGGGTCGGGTTGTATCGCAATCGCACTTGCTCAAGCTTTTGAGCAAGCACAAGTTGATGCGGTAGATATATCGTATGAAGCGCTTGAAGTGACAGACATAAACATTAACGATTACATGTTAAGTGACCGTGTGCTGCCAATTCAGTCTGATGTATTTAGCGGTGTACCAGGTCAAAAATACGACCTAATAGTCGCAAACCCACCGTATGTTGATGCAGAAGATATGGCTGACCTGCCACGTGAGTTTCATCATGAGCCAGAGCTTGGGCTTGCATCAGGACACGATGGTTTAGATGTAACCCGTACTATTTTAAGCGAAGCGAGTGAACATCTAACTGATAACGGTTTGTTATTTGTAGAAGTTGGTAACTCTATGGTACATATGGATGCACTGTATCCGGGCGCGCCGTTTGAATGGATTGAATTTGAACAAGGCGGCTTAGGTGTATTTGTAATTAGCAAAAAGCAGCTAGATGAGTATTTTGCAAAATAATACCAATTCCATTAAGTATGTGATCTAAATTTTACGCCGAAAAAATAATTCAGTTCTAGGCGTAAATTGATGTAAATGGTTGTTCCCTTTGCGAAATTTACAACAAAGAAATGGGTTGTTTTAGCAAGTAAAATAGATCAGCTATTTATTTGAATTGGTATAAGTAAAAAATGAATAGCCAAGCCCTGTGCTTGGCTATTGGTAGTCATTAGGAATGAGGAAAGTTAATGGCAGGTAATAGCATTGGACAGTTATTTAAAGTGTCCACCTTTGGTGAGAGCCACGGCGTTGCATTAGGCGGCGTTGTTGATGGTACTCCCGCAGGTCTTGAAATCACAGAGGCCGACTTACAAATTGATTTAGATCGCCGAAAACCAGGCCAAAGCCGTTATACAACGCAGCGCCGCGAAAGCGATCAAATAAAAATATTAGCAGGCGTTTTTGAAGGTAAAACCACAGGTACTAGTATTGGTTTATTAATTGAAAACACCGATCAACGTTCGCAAGATTACGGCAAAATTAAAGATGTATTTCGCCCAGGTCATGGCGATTACACGTATTGGCATAAGTACGGCCTGCGCGATTATCGTGGTGGTGGCCGCTCATCTGCACGCGAAACCGCAATACGCGTAGCGGCAGGTGCTATTGCTAAAAAATACTTAAAGCAATTTCATGGTATTGAAGTTAAAGCATGCTTAAGTCAGCTTGGACCTATTAAGGCGGAAACGTTTGATTGGGATGAAGTTGAAAACAACTTATTTTTCTTCCCTGATGCAAGTAAGCTTGAAGCGCTTGACGAATATATGCGTGACCTTAAAAAGCAAGGTGACTCAGTTGGCGCTAAAGTAAAAGTAGTGGCAAGCAACGTACCTGTAGGTCTTGGTGAGCCAGTATTTGACCGCCTTGACGCCGAACTTGCACACTCATTAATGAGTATTAATGCAGTTAAAGGTGTTGAAATTGGTGATGGCTTTGATGTAGTTGAGCAAAAAGGCTCTGAGCATCGCGACGAGCTAACCCCTGAAGGTTTTACATCAAACCATGCAGGTGGCGTACTTGCGGGGATTTCGACAGGGCAAGATATTATTGCTTCTATTGCGCTAAAACCAACGTCGAGCATTACTATTCCGGGTAACAGTATTAATACAAGCAACGAAGCGGTAGAGATGATCACTAAAGGTCGTCACGATCCGTGTGTGGGTATTCGCGCAATCCCGATTGCTGAGGCAATGATGGCTATTACATTAATGGACCATTTACTGCGTCAACGCGGACAAAATCCACATGTAAATCACGAACACGGACCAATTAACGGCTCAGTGTAAGTATTTATAATTATAAAAAAACGCGGATTACCGCGTTTTTTTGTGCCTGTAATTTATTTAATGCCTTTCAGGAATTGTTCAAGTAAGCCCTATATACTGTACAAAGGAGGGTAGTAATCATGAACGATAATATTAATGAACACTCACAAATAAAAGCCCAAGCTGCAATAGCCCGCTTAGAACGTTTCAGTAAGTTAACCGATAGCAGTATTGGTATTCCTTTTACTAAATTTAATATAGGCCTAGAGGCTGTGATTGGTTTAATTCCCGTTATAGGTGATGCCGCAGGGCTAATTTTATCAAGTTATGTGCTGATAGAAGCGCAGCGTTTAGGTGTGAGTAAACGTATAAAGACTAAGATGATTATCAATATGCTCATAGACTTTGTGGGCGGATTAGTGCCATTTTTTGGCGATATATTTGATGCATTTTTTAAAGCTAACACGCGCAATACCCGTTTGCTAAAAAACCATATAGCTAAGCAGGTAAAAGTAGAGGGTATTGAACACTAAGTAATATTAATGCCGAAAGTATTTAATGGGCTAAATTATTCAAAGTGTAGAAATTACTTATACCTAAATTCGGATAATAACTACGTATTATTGATTTTGCTTTAACTTGCTTTAACTTGCTTTTATTTAGCTTACTTTTAAGATGTAAGCTGTGAATTTAAAATAGGCAGATATATGTACCTTAACCACCCAAGGTATGGCAATAGACCAATAACTACAAATACCTCAGTGACAATAGAGGAGATAGAGAAAGGGCATTGGCGTTACTCGAGTCTTAAATACTTCCCTAATACGGCAATATTGGCTGATATAAAAAAGCAAAATTATGCCATTTTTCCTCGAACACTCTATGTAGATATTGAGGAGCAGTGCGAGACTTGCTCTAAGGCATTTATTTTTTTTGCTCAAGAGCAGCAATATTGGTTTGAAACATTAAGATTTTGGGTCGATTCGCACTGTACTCATTGCTTTGAATGCCGTAAGCATGCCAGATATATACTTACTCTACGTAAACGGTACGATATGTTAACTAGCTTAGCCAATAAAACCTCAAGTGAAAAAACGCAGCGTAAAGAACTTGCCAATACGCTTTACTGTTTAGGTATTATTAAAAATATCAATAAAGTGAAAGATTAGTCCGCTTATATTTTACTATCACGCCTTATTTTTACTTTAGCTGTAAAAGCCCGTACAATTCGTCTCGTTTTTACTGCGCACAATAGCGCTGCAACCGAGACAAATTAGCCCAATTTTATG
The DNA here is from genome assembly GCF_056470645.1 of Pseudoalteromonas sp. TP27. Classification (NCBI taxonomy): domain Bacteria; kingdom Pseudomonadati; phylum Pseudomonadota; class Gammaproteobacteria; order Alteromonadales; family Pseudoalteromonadaceae; genus Pseudoalteromonas; species Pseudoalteromonas sp. TP27. The sequence goes on from NZ_JARDAK010000016.1 coordinate 84,909, forward strand.
CATCAAATAGCTGATCTAATTTCAATTTTTGAACGCACTTTTTATCAAAGTTATAATACACAGCTGATAAAAGGCGATTGTGAGCCTGTGTATCTGCCTGCAACAGAGCACGTGCCATATCACCAAGTTGTATTTGCGCATGGTTTTTATGCCAGTGCATTACATGAAATAGCGCATTGGCTGGTGGCCGGAGATGAACGTCGATTATTAGAAGATTATGGTTATTGGTATTGTCCTGATGGACGCGACAAACAAAAACAAGCTGAGTTTGAAAGCGTAGAAGTAAAGCCTCAAGCTATAGAGTGGTTATTAAGCACCGCAGCAGGGTTTAATTTTAATGTGTCGGTGGATAACTTAAACGGCGAGCAGACATGTCGGTTTGATTTTCAGCAGCGAGTACATGCACGTGTATTATCGCTTATCGAAAATGGCTTTAATTTTCGTACAGAGTCACTTTTAAAAGCACTCTCTGATTTTTATAACACACCTTGGCCATTAACAGCGCAGCAATTTAATTGGCAACATCCGAAGGAGCTTTGTAATGGCGTTTAAATTAGGTTTAATTGTAAACCCAGTCGCGGGTTTAGGCGGAACAGTTGCTTTAAAAGGCAGTGATGGCGCGCAAACAGCCGCCAAAGCAATCGAATTAGGTGCAGAACCAAAAGCAAATAGCCGCACAAAAGCAGCGCTTGAAGTGCTATTGCCTTATAAAGAACGCTTAACCATTTACACCGTCAACGGTGACATGGGTGAGCAAACAGCCAAAGCTTTGGGCTTTAATGTAGAGGTTGTATACAACTCTGCAGTAATAACAACCCCAGATGACACAGAACAAGCAGCAAAAGTACTTAAAGACTTTGGTGTTGATTTAGTTTTATTTGCAGGAGGCGACGGCACAGCGCGTAATATTTGCCATGCAATAGAAGATACCATTCCCGTGCTTGGTATTCCTGCAGGCTGTAAAATTCATTCTGGTGTGTACGCTATTACCCCAAAAGCTGCAGGGCGCGTAGTTGAAATGCTGGTTAAGGGGGAGTTAGTTACCTTAGCTGATGCCGATGTAATGGATATAGATGAAGATGCTTTCAGGCAAGGCACTGTAAAAGCAAAACGTTATGGTGAAATGCAAACACCAAGTGAAGTACGTTATATGCAAGCGGTTAAAAATGGCGGCAAAGAAACCGACGAACTCGTACTTGCCGACATTGCTGCGCATGTTGTATCGCAAATGGATGAAGACACATTTTATATTATGGGTAGCGGCTCAACGGTTGAAGCCATAATGGAAGAAATGGGACTCGATAATACCTTACTTGGCGTTGACTTAATAAAAGATCAAACCTTAGTTGCCCAAGATTTAACGGCTAAGCAATTACTTGAGTTTACTAGCCAGCAAAGTACTAAGTTAGTCATTACGCTCATTGGCGGGCAAGGGCATATATTTGGCCGTGGTAATCAGCAATTGAGCCCTGTGCTTATACGTGCAATTGGCAAAGAAAATATTATTGTAGTAGCAACAAAAACAAAGCTACAAGCGCTTAACGGTCGCCCCCTTATTTGTGATACTGGCGACAGCGAATTAGATGATGAATTAACAGGTTATATTAAAGTAACCACCGGATTTAACGATCATATTATGTATGCAGTAGGGCACCAAAACCTTGAAAATACAGGTGCTTTGCAAAACCAGGAGATTTGTAAATGAGTTTAGTGAATTATATCGATGCAGCCCAGCAGTACTTCGATGATTTAGTAATAAAAGCAACTGATGATGAATTATTTGCAGGCGGCTATTTACGAGGTCATTTTGATCTTGCAGTTGGTTATGCCGAAGTAGAAAAGCTGACAATCAGTATAGATGAGCTAAACGAAACTGTAGAGCAGAGCTTAGTTAAAGCGTATCGCAATGGCGAGCTTAATGAAGAAGATAAGACATTAGTTGCACGCTTGTGGGAAGACGTTAAAGCCCTCGCTTAACAAAACCGATAAAAGAAAAACACGATTAGCTCAGCGCTGTCGTGTTTTTTGCTTTCAAAGGCCCTAAAATAGATGTTATGTTAATTTACTGTTGCGTTTTAATACGATACTGTTGTTAAAATAAATTTAATGAGTAATCAAATATGAATAATAATCAAGACGCTTTACCTTCAGGGGTTGTTGCGCGTTTTTTAAATTTTGTTGAGCGGGTTGGCAATAAGCTTCCAGATCCGGCAATTATATTTTTATTTGCTATGTTATTGATCTGGTTCTTGTCGTGGTGGTTTTCAGGCGTAAGTTTTGACGCAATTGATCCCCGTACAGGCGAAGCCATTATTATTAATAATATGCTGGCAAGTGACTCGCTCGCCACCTTTTTATCCTCTATGGTAAAAACTTTTACCGGCTTTGCACCCTTAGGCGTAGTGTTAGTGGCTATGTTAGGTGTAGGTGTTGCAGAACACTCTGGCTTTATCAATACAGGCCTTAAACTCATGTTAAAAGTCACGCCTAAAAAACTTTTAACGCCTTCAATTATTTTAGTAGCCATTGTGAGCCATACCGCTACTGACGCAGGTTATGTGTTAGTTATTCCACTTGCTGGTGTTATATTTTATGCTGCAGGACGCCATCCGCTTGCGGGTATTGCAGCTGCATTTGCGGGTGTAAGTGGTGGTTTTGGGGCTAACTTCATTCCATCAGGGATTGATCCATTGCTACAAAGCTTTACTCAAAGTGCAGCGCAAATAATTAATCCTGCAATGACAATTAACCCGTTAAATAACTGGGCATTTGCTTCAGCATCTAGCTTATTTATTGTGGCATTAGGCTGGTACATTACCGATAAAATTATTGAACCACGTTTACAAAAAACAGCGGTAGATGGTGCTAAAGAAGACCTACCAGTATTTGAAGATGCCCGTAGTGACGAAAAACGTGCATTTATAATTGCCGCTTCAGTTATGGTTGCAGGACTTGCGCTACTTGCTTATGTATCGGCAGATAGTAATTCGGCAATGCGCAGCAGCGACGGCTCATTAACTAATTTTAGCTCGCCATTAATGCAATCTATTGTACCGTTAATCTTTTTATTATTTTGGATACCCGGCGCAGTATACGGCTTTACGGTAGGTACCTTTAAAACTTCAAAAGACATGATAGATGCCATGAGTAAAGCGATGAGCGGCATGGCATATTATATCGTCATGGCGTTTTTCTGTTCGCTATTTATTGCTGCATTTAGTAAATCAAATTTAGGTGCACTGCTCGCAATCGAAGGTGCGCAGTTATTAAAGGCAATGGAATTACCAAGTGCAGTAACGGTTGTGGGCATTATCTTTTTAACTGGCTTTGTTAACTTGTTTGTAGGTTCAAGTTCAGCAAAATGGGCATTACTAGGCCCCATTTTTGTACCGATGTTAATGCAACTTGGCATTTCACCAGACTTAACTCAAGCTGCTTATCGTGTAGGTGACTCAAGTTCTAATATTATTACACCGTTAATGCCATACTTCCCATTAGTGGTGGTGTATTGTCAAAAGTATGTGAAAGGCACAGGTATAGGTACTTTAATTGCTATTATGCTACCGTACTCAATCGCCTTTATGATTGGCTGGAGTATTTTTTTGCTAGGTTATTGGGCACTTGGTATTCCTTTAGGTTTAGATGCAAGCTACATTTATCCAGCATTGCCTTAACCTAAACCTTTATGAACCTCACTCACTTGAGTGAGGTTTTTAAATAAAAGTCCTGTAATGTAAAAGTAAGTCTAAGTTACCTTTCTAAATTTCTCACTATATAGCCAAACAAACTGGCCTCACCAACAATATACACATAGTCGTTTTTGTTATTCATTATTGTAGATTTATCGTCGTACCATCTAAAATCGTGAGTTTCATTCGTTTTAGGATCTTTAAAGTATAAACGAGTACAACTATCTTCATAATCCGTTCCACATTCTTGTACATCCGTGAGGATATATTCCTTATACCAATAGTCGCCTTGCGTGTAGTAAGCCCATAATTTAATGGGAGCAGAGAATAAAAAATAGAGACTTGCATAGATTAACAAAGGGAGTAATGGGTACGTGAAGATTAATGATAACTTCGTTTTTGTATCTGAAAAACTATATTTAAGATGCTCTCTGTATTTACTGCAGCGTCTATATTTATTGAATATAAGTATATTTAAGTAGATAAATACAGCACCAGACATAACAGGGAAGGCTATAAAGCAAACAAAGTTGTAGAGCTTATTTGAGATAAATGGCGGATCTGTAAAGTCTATTAAAATAGGGATTGCAACGCAAAGCAGGGGGAAGCTTATTATTGCTACAAAGAGTAAGTTGTCGTAATGTTTTCTCAATTTTAATTCGTCCGTGAATTATAGCCTTTGCTTAGTTTACAGAATTTTTGTTATTTTAAAAATCAAAGAAAACGTATTTATAGGCATTAAGTAACCTGAACCCTCGCTAATAGAACTATTTCAGGCGTTATTGAACTGACGCGAAAATTTACCTTGTTTTCACTGCAGCTTAGACACAAAAAAACCTTGCTCACTTACGTGGCAAGGTTTTTTATTAAAGAGTCGTTGCTTATTTCGGCGTTGTAAAGCTTACTGGGCGACGTTCTTTACGAGGGCCAGTACGCTTATCACCGCGTTGGCTATCGTCTTTATCTTTACTAAAGGTGCGCTTTTTGTCACCAGCTGGACGCTCAGAGCGTTCGCCACGTGGTTCAGCAGGACCTTGATCAGTGGTAATTGTTAAGCCCATAGGACGTTTACAAATAAACACTTTTTGGAAATGATCAAGTACATCTTTAGGCATGTTTTGCGGTAATTGAACCGTACTGTGATTGTCGTGTAAACGAATATCACCAATAAACTTGCTTGAAATGTCAGCTTCGTTAGCAATAGCACCAACAATGTTCTTAACCTGAACACCGTGTTCACGACCTACTTCGATACGGTAAGTATCCATAGGGCCTGCATCACGGCTGTTACGCTCGCGAGGTTTACGCTCAGCGCGTTCACCACCACGTTCGCCGCCACGTTCGTTACGACGTCCACGGTCACCGCGATCGTTGCGGTCACGTGGGTTGCGGTCGTTACGCTCGTTACGTTCACGAGGTTGAATCTTAACTTCTTCAACTTTAATTGGAGATTGTTGCTGTGCTAAACACAGTAACGCACCCGCTAAGCTTTCAAGAGGAAGATCAAGTTTTTCAGCCATGTTAGTAGCTATCTCGTTAAAGAATGTAATATCTTTGTTTTCAAGCGCAATAGTTAATTTTGCTTGTAACGCTTCGATACGTTTTTCTTCAACGATTTTTGCAGTTGGTAATTCAACTTGTGCAATTTCAGACTTCGTATGACGAATGATATTTTTAAGTAAATAACGTTCGTTATGTTTTACGAATAAAATTGCTTTACCAGTACGACCAGCACGACCTGTACGGCCGATACGGTGAACGTAGGCTTCAGAATCTTGTGGGATATCGTAGTTGATAACTAAGCTTAAGCGGTCAACATCTAGACCACGAGCAGCAACGTCTGTTGCAATAACAACATTTAGCATGCCGCTTTTTAAGCGTTCTACAGTGCGTTCACGTGCTTGCTGGTTCATGTCACCGTTAAGTGGAGCAGCAGAGAAACCTTCGCGCTCTAATAACTCAGCAAGTTGTACTGTATCGTTACGTGTACGTACGAAAACAATAGCACCTTCATACTGTTCAGCTTCTAAGAAGCGAACAATTGCTTTATTTTTATGTACGCTTGCATTCCAAAACACTTGCTCAACAGATGATACTGTAGAGTTACGCGCAGAAATATGAACCTGTTCAGGATTGTTCATATATTTGCTGCTGATGTTTTGAATTTGCTTAGGCATAGTCGCAGAGAAAAGACATGTTTGCTTTTCGCGCGGTGTTTTTTCCATGATGCTTTCTACATCATCGATAAAGCCCATACGTAACATTTCATCGGCTTCATCAAGTACAAGTGCTTGTAGAGCATCAAACTTGATAGTGCCACGGTTAATGTGATCGATTAAACGACCTGGAGTTGCAACAATAACCTGAGCGCCACGACGAAGTGCGCTTAATTGGATACTGTAGCTTTGGCCACCATATAGTGCCAATACTTCAATACCACGAACATGTTTAGCATATTGTTCGAATGCCTCAGCAACTTGGATCGCAAGCTCACGTGTTGGTGTGAGTACAAGGATCTGTGGCTGTTTCACAGACGGGTCAATATTATTTAGTAATGGCAGTGCAAATGCTGCGGTTTTACCTGTACCCGTTTGAGCTAGTCCCAGTACGTCCTTTCTTTCTAGCAATAACGGTATACATTGAGCTTGGATTTCAGATGGTGTCTTGTAACCCAACTCTTCAACTGCCTTCAAAATTGCAGGAGAAAGATTTAGAGATTCAAACGTGACTGGTTCTGACATTAATACGCCTCAACGAATTTAAAGAGGCGCGCATTATATAGGATTCGCGAGGCAAATGCTTGTATAAATTGAAACTAATTTGTATGTATTTGATGTTGGTCGAAATTTAACCAGCGCAATGTGAGGTTTATTAAACTGGTTAACATATTTAATACAAAGCTTATTTATACAGGCCTAGGTTTTCTTTTGCGTAAGCTTCAAATTCTGTAAACCCACCGATGTGTGTTTGGTCTACAAAAATTTGTGGAACTGTAGGGCAAGGCTTACCCGCTGACTTTTCAAGGTCGGCTTTACTAATACCTTCTTTAATTATGTCGATATAGCGAAATTTAAAGTCATCACGTTCATTTGATAGTTGCTCAGCAACATCTTTCGCACGAACACAAAATGGACAGCCTTCACGGCCAAAAATTACAGTTAACATAGCTTTCTCCTCAATTTGATTAATATCAGTTTAAATGATCGGAAAATAATTTAAAGCGAAAAAAATCGATTGCAGCATTCTAATAAAACTATAAACCATATTATGCATAGCAATATGATTTGCAAAATGCGAATAGCAAACTAAAAAGTTATTCGCCTAATACTTAAGTCTATGAATGCAAGTGTGTTTACAAAAATTAATTTATGGCACATAACTTGATGATGTAGAGCTATACATTGGGTTAACGAGAGTACTTTATGAATATTAATAGTCACGTTTTAGAAATTATCCAAGGAGTAATAGGTAAATATTGTGAAACCCAAAATCGAACTTTTTCTATTACCTTAATTAATAAATTGCATTGTAATTACGTCTGTTTGCAAATTCCGCTTGAACAAATGATCGCGCAATGCGAAGAGTTTCTTATCCCGGCGTTGGCTTCTGTAAAAGAGAGTTTTTTACTCACGCTCGAAGCAAATATCCAAGGAGTTAGTTTTCATTGCCAAATTGATGATTCTGAGCAAGTAAACACACTTGATTTTCACGGACTTTTAGCAACAAAAGAATCTGTTAGTTTAGCGCTTGATATTAGCCAAAATGTAGACGTTTTAACTGATTGTGAGGCGTTACTTAAAAGCTGCTTAAAAATGTCGGCTAATACTCATGACCGCTTTGGTTTAAATTTTAAATTGTTTAATAGTAATTTTAGGGAATCGGTGCAGCTAGAGGATTTACGTCATCTTAGTGGTGACGCGCTAACTGATAGATTAAATAGTGACAGCTTAAATACACACATAAAGCTGTGCACTATTAACGACATTAGTGAGCTTAGCCAGGATCATAAACTCTCTAAAAAAATATTAGGCTGGCCGTTTTTTGATACTGATTTAATTACTATTTTAGCTACATTTCATACGCAGACACGTTTATCTGTATTGGTTGCGGATGACAGTTTACCGAGTCAAATTGCTACAAAAGTAATGCTTGAAATGTTGGGTTGCTTAGTAACATGTGCAGAAAATGGAGCGAGTGCATTAACGCTCGCCCAAAATGAATCATTTGACTTACTACTCTTAGATGAGCGCATGCCAGGAATGTTTGGCAGTGACGTAGCGCAGCAATTAGTGAGTCAAAACACACCTAATAACAACACACCAAAAGTTATTTTAACGGGGCTGACCGGCGATGAACAAATAGCAGAATTATTCGAAAAAGGTATTACTCACTATTTACAAAAGCCAGTGACAAAAGCAGTACTCGAAAAATTTATTAAACCTTGGCAGCTAGCGTCTTAGATTGATTAATAAGGAACAACGATGCCTGATTTCTCTAAAACTGCGCTTATTTTGATTGGTTTTCAAAACGATTACTTTTCTCCAAAAGGCGTACTGTATAAGGTGGTTGAAGAGTCATCAAGAATTACCGGCGTGGTAGAAAATACACTCTCTTTATTAACCTCTTTTGCAGAGCAATTTGCTTTAGTTGTTAATACACCTATTCATTTTACGCAAAGCTACAACGAGCTTAAAAATCCGATTGGTATATTAAAAGTCATTGCAGATGTAGGTGCATTTAAAGCAGGTTCATACGGTGCTCAAACAATTGAGCAGCTAGACCCTTTTAGTAATGTTATAGAGGTGGTGCCAGGTAAAAGAGGTTTAAATGCTTTTACACATACAGCCTTAGCTGAAAAGCTTAAAAATCATAACGTCACTAATATAATTTTAGCCGGTACATTGACTTCTATCTGTATTGATTCAACTGCGCGAACGGCTGTTGAACTCGGTTTTAATGTCACTATTTTAAGCGACTGCACCTCGAGCCGCACTCCTCTTGAACAAACATTTTACTGTGAAGAGGTTTTTCCTCTTTATGCGCGAGTTTGTGATAGCAATACTTTTATAAAGCATTGGAGAGAGCATGAATAATAATGATGAACTACAAGTGCAAATCCAATATGCACTTGTTGAAAAACTCTCCAATAGTAATCGACGTCAGGCAAAGTTGTTAGCTATTTTAGATGAGTGTATTTTTGAATGCGATAAACATTTAAATCTTACTTATATTAATGAGGCTTGGGGGAAAAAACTAGGTTACTCAAACGATTCGTTAATCGGTTCTAATATAACTAAGTTAATGAATTGCGATGATATTATGCATTTTGTTGCATACAGTTGTTGTTTGCTTGAAGGAAAGCAGGCTCCAAGTGTAGAAATACAAATAAAAAGTAGTAGTGGGCTCGTAAACTGGTTTGAGCTGAGATTAGTTTATGATGATAAAAGCGGTTTTATAGGGTCACTCTATGATATTCAGCGTCATAAAGACTCTCAATTTTTGCTAACGCAGCAGCAAAAATATGCTAAACGTTTATCCCTTGTTGCGAGTCATACAAACAACTTAGTTATTATTACAGATAAATTTGGTTCAATTGAGTGGGTTAATAATAGTTTTGAAGTACTTACAGGTTACACCTGTGATGAAGTTATAGGTATTACACCAGGTGAGTTATTACAGGGCCCAAAAACATGTAAAGAAAGTTGTAAGGTTATGTCTCATGCAATAAAAAATGGACTTCCTTTTCAAGTAGAAACTATAAATTACGATAAAAATGGTAATGTTTATTGGGTTGCTATTGATGCAAGCCCAGTGCGAGATGATGCAGGGCAGGTGATGCACTTTATTGCCATAGAAACTAATATTACTCAGCGAGTTAAAGCTGAGCAAGCAATGGCTGAGATAGAATATAATTACCATTCTGTAGTTGATAATATTCCCGATATTGTTTTACGCCTGGATACACTCGGTAATTTATTATTTATAAATCAAGCGTGGCAGCATGTATTACATACTAAAGTAGATGAGAGCCTCGGATTACCTATAATTGAATTTATAGCAAAAGAAGATGTAGAGAAAGTCAGTAATACGCTACTTGATTATAAACAAGGCAAGCGCGACATACGTCGCTTCGATATACGTTTAATTAATGCCGAAGGTATAAATAACTGGGTTGAAATTACACTAACTCCCATTGTTGGTCGCTACGAAAGTGATTTATTGTCAATTGCAGCAACACTGGTTGATATACAGGAGCGTATAGAAAGTGAACAAATATTACTTGAAGCTAAACATCAGGCTGAAACACTAGCTGAGTCAAAAAGCCGATTCATGGCAAATATTAGCCATGAAATTCGCACGCCATTAAATGCTGTGATTGGATCTGCAGATATTTTACATCATACAGGTTTAACGTCTGAGCAAATGCGCTACACACAAATGATTAAAACGAGTTCGGATGCGTTGCTGAGTGTGCTTGACGACGTATTAACATATTCGCGTTTTGAAGCACAAGCTATAACGCTCGATAATCAACAATTTAGTATTGATACGTGTATTGAAGAAGCAATAGATATAATTTCCCAAAGCGCTTTAGAAAAAGGGCTTGAGGTTATTTTTGATTTATATCCAGATGTTCCCACTCAAGTAATTGGAGATCATGCGCGTATAAGGCAAATAGCTATTAATTTACTAGCCAATGCAATTAAGTTTACGCAGCAGGGCGTAATAACGGTTACGGTTAGATGTACTCACAATAAAGGTAATAATTTAAATCTTCATTTATCTGTGAAAGACACAGGAATGGGAATAGCAAAAAATAAAATAGAAAGTATGTTTATGCCTTTCATCCAATCCGATAATTCAATTACCCGAAAACACGGTGGTAGTGGCTTAGGCCTTGCGATATGTAAGCAGATTTGTGATGTAGTAGGTGGGGATATTTCGGTTAGTTCTGAGCTTAACAAGGGGAGTGAGTTTGTAGTTAACTACCCACTACAAATAGACACAACTGACTCAATTTTAAGAGAGGGGTTTGCAGCACGAAGTAAAAAACCAAAAGTATGGATAGTAGGAAGTAACCAAATCCTAAAAACAGCGTTAGAACACACGGTTACTCGATTTTCTATCGCTTTTGAACACTATGAGATATGTCCTGATATACCAGAATATAATGATTTTCCAGATGCGATTATATTAACTGATCCTCAAATGTTAGCCCAAGCGCGCGTGCGTATAAGTACATATAACTCCCTTAATTCACCGTGCTTACTTATCTTAGACTTACTAGGTGAAAGCTTATTACCGCAAAATCTTAACGACAGAGAGCTTAGGTTAAATGGCCCTTTTAAAGTATCGCATGTACCGCGAGCAATTAGTTTATTGGAAGAGCAGTTATTTCATTTAGATATTATATTTACTAACCGTGAACAAAAAGAGGTTTTAGAGAGCCCTTCAGGGTTAACTCAGTTGAACGGAACCACTATATTGGTTGCTGAAGATAATACAAATAATCAAATTGTAATTAGGCAGTTTTTAGAACAAAAAGGATGCCAGGTGCATATAGCTAGTGATGGGCAAGAGGCAATAGCCAAGGCTAAAAACAATAAAATTGATATTATTTTTATGGATATTCAAATGCCAATACTCGACGGGATCTCTGCAACCAAAGCAATTAGGCAGCTAGGTATAGTAACCCCAATAATTGCACTCACAGCAAATGCGATTCATGGTGATAAAGAGCGGTTTATAGAAGCTGGGATGAATGATTATTTAGCTAAGCCAATTGTAAGTGAAACGCTTTATTTATTACTTGATAAATATGCACCAAAACTGGCTATTGAATCTAAGCATTTAAAGCTCACTCGTTTAGCGCAAGCGTGGGAAATGTTGAGTTAAGTAATATAAAAGTTGATTTATGTTGCTTAAAATTTGATAAATGGAGAAATTAACCTAGTGTTTTAGGAGTAATTTTAATTTATTTTTTAGTATTTAATGAGTGTTTTTATTGTGGTTTTTTATTTTTATTCGCAAATTGCAATTCAAAATAAAAATGTAGTTTTACGAATTACCGTTGGATTTTAAATTTTATTTTTAACCTTTAATAATCACTTGATTTTATTGCTTATTTTATTTTGTTCTTGCTTTTATTTAGTTGGCACAAGTTTCGCAACGTATTACATATCAAATCAAGACGAATTTAGTTAAATTTTTAAGGGGTACAATATGCAAACAAACACAAAAGCCGAACAACAGCCTAAAAGTAATAATTGGGTGCTTACACCAGAAATTATGGTTTTGTCTATTTTGCTTGTAGCTACCTTAGTAATAGGTATTACAGTTTTACGCGGTAGCGATTCTGTAGAGCCATTAACTGATATACAGCCGATTACTTTTACACAAGCTGACTTTGAAAGTGCACATTCAATGAGTAACACGTTTGACCAGCAAAATACTAGCTATGCACAACACGTAACAGCCCTTAAAAACGAAAATAACGACACCCTTTCAAACTAGAGACTTTTGCGCAGGTAACTATTTATTGTTGCCTGCGTTTTTTTGTTTTCTACCACAATTATTAACTTTTTAAACCTAGCTTTAAAATTATCTGAACGCCTTCCAACTTAGGTTATGGGTAATCTAATCAGTTTTATAAAACCTCCCCTTTATGCTCACCTTTAATTACTAACTCTAACTTTTTGCCAATAATTGTTTGCTGGTTTCTAAGCTTTTTAGGTTTAGTAAACGCTTACCTATTAATTTAAGTGCATTGCAAACTGAATTGCAAAATGCAAATAAAATGAAATAATTTAAAAATTCAAAAAAATAAATTTAACATACTGAATTTAATGGTTTTTATTTTTATTCTTTAGCCTTTTAAATGGTCTATAACTTGCTCTTAAATGTATAAGTCACTAAGGGTGAAAATCGGAGCAAACCATGAATGCATTTAAATATTTAGAATCGGAAAGTCCAGTCAATCTCGCAAGGTGGCATGAGTTAGAGAGAATCATGTCTGATGCGATGCAAAATAACTATTTTAAAATGGTTTATCAACCGCTTGTATCACTAGGAACGGGTAAGTTGGTTGGCTTTGAATCGCTAGTAAGGTGTCAATCTCCAAACTTTGGTATTGTAGGTCCTGATGAGTTTATACCTCATGTAGAGCAATCGGGAATGATTTTAGAATTAGGTGATTGGATTTTTGAACAGTGTTTGTCTGATTTAAAACATATGCGGCAGTTTGGTATGACAGATATTGCTGTTTCATTAAATATTTCACCGGTACAAATTTTAGATGGTGATGTGTTTTCAAAAGTAATGTCTTTACTAGAAAAGTACCAAATACCGCCAGAGGCAATTAAAGTAGAACTAACGGAAACTGCACTCATTCATAGTCCTGATAAAATAGCTAAGGCATTTGAAAATTTCCATAAAGAAGGCGTAAAAGTGTGGATAGATGATTTTGGTACTGGGTACGCGTCTTTAGGTCTACTTCGTCAATTTGATATTGATGGTTTAAAAATTGATCGCAGTTTTGTAAGTGGTATTTCAACTAATAATGAAGACTTTACGTTATGTAGCGCAATTATTGCGATGGCTCAACGATTGGGCTTACAAACGGTAGCAGAAGGCATTGAAGAGAATGAGCAATTACAAATATTAGAACAACTTGGTTGCGATATAGCTCAGGGGTATTTGCTCGATAAGCCGCAAACATTAACAAAAAGTATTGATACCTGGGCTCTGTAATTTTTTATATACATTTTGATTTGCAAAATGCAAAAAACAAATTACTCTTAAACTACAATTTTTACATTTTATTAGTGTCCGAAGTTTTAACTTACACAAAGGTGGTTTATGCCTATATCAGAGCAGTTTGTCGATAAAAGTATTACCGAGCTAAATGTATTAACTCAACTCGAAAAGGATGTTGGGACAACCGTGTTAGCTCGATTAATTAACTTATTTATTGATGAATTAGTCACTATGGCTCACCAATTAGATACGGCAATTAGCAGTGAAAATATTATAAAAATTAGAGAAATAATGCATGTTTTAAAAAACTCAGCCGCTTTATATGGAGCGTCTCCTTTAGCTGCATTAGCAACACAATTACATGATTCACCACCATCAACCACAGAAGAAAATTTGCACGCAGCGCTTGTTATTAAGCATAACTTGGATAAAACCCGAGATGCATATCAAATAATGAGTAATAGTATCGCTATTTAGGAGAAAGCCGTGTCAGATATAATGGATAAAGGTCTTGTTTATATTGTTGAAGATAGCATCGCCAGTGGTGCTTTGTATGCAAGTCAACTTGAACAGGCAGGTTTTGAATGTAAGCATTTTACTGATGGTTATTCTGCCTTGGTTGGTATTAAAGAAAAAATGCCGGCAGTGGTAGTACAAGATGTTTGCTTGCCAGATATAAGCGGGCTTGAGGTTTTACAATTTGTAAATAAACAAAAAAATCCTGCTAACGTAGTCATGATCACCTCTAATAGCTCCATTGATATAGCGGTAGAAGCAATGCGTTTAGGTGGCTTTGATTTTTTAGAGAAACCCTTTACAAGTCAGCGACTCATTAGCTCAGTAGAAAGTGCGTTAACACCAAAAGAGCAAGTTAAAGTACAGCCATTGGTTAAAAACAGAGATAAAAGCCAAGATTTTGTTGGTGAATCACTCGCAATGAAAACCGTTTTTAGATTGCTTGATAGTGCCGCTAGAAGCAAAGCATGTGTATTTATTACAGGTGAAAGTGGTACTGGTAAAGAAGTGTGCGCGCAGACCCTCCATGATGCAAGCCCCCGAAATAAAGGACCTTTTATTGCTATAAACTGTGCAGCAATTCCTGCTGAGTTATTTGAATCAGAATTTTTTGGTCATGTTAAAGGTGCGTTTAGTGGTGCGTTAAGCGATCGAAAGGGCGCAGTTGAAGTGGCCAACGGCGGCACGTTATTTTTAGACGAATTATGTGAAATGGAACTTAACTTACAAGCCAAATTGTTACGCTTTTTACAAACAGGCATATTTAGCAAAGTTGGCAGTAGTGAAGTATTACACAGCGATGTTCGCTTAGTCTGTGCAACAAACAGAAACCCAATAATAGAGGTTGCTGAAGGGCGCTTTAGAGAAGATTTATATTATCGTTTAAATGTTATTCCCGTAAAACTACCTCCTTTAAGAGAGCGCGGAAACGATATATTACTGCTCGCTGAGTATATTTTAAAACAAAAAAGCGATAGTAATGCAAAGAATTTTATTGGCTTTTCTGATGAAGTTAAAGCACTTTTTTGTAATTACGATTGGCCAGGAAATATTCGCGAGCTACAAAATGTAATTGAAAACACAGTCGTTATTAATGATGGCGATGTAATTGAAAAGGACATGCTACCAAACTCATTTGGATTAGGCGCTGTGAAGCATTCAAGCTCAACTAAGTCAATTCACAATACAAACGAGCAGGGGGTCCAATTATCTCCTATGTCTGTTCACGATATAGAACCTTTGTGGCAAGTTGAAAAAAGGGCGATTGAAAATGCAATTAAAAGCTGTGAAGACAACATTCCTCTTGCTGCTGCTTATTTAGGGGTAAGTGCATCCACCATTTATAGAAAAATAAAGGGATGGTCTTAAATACTAGGGCGTGTTGATCTTTGATGGTTGAATTTGCAGCAGTATGTTTGGTTTTTAGGCAAGGCAGAGCCTATGAAGTGTGGTTACTCCCCATAAATAGGCGATAACGCAGCATAAATGCCAAACATGCGCTGCCCTTCGGGTTCTGCCTAGGGGCGATAAACTCTTTGTTACTCGGTTTTTACTTAGCCCACTAGGTTACAAACCTCGCGCCGCGATTTAATCGGCCCTAGATTGAACAAATTTCAATCCGCAAAGATCAACACGCCCTAATAGATTTTTAATTACATTTTTCAGGTTGAATTAATGAAAGTTACCCTAAGGTCTGTGGGTAAGAGCAAATTGATTTTTAATCTGAAACAGTAAAAGGAGATCGCAATGAGTAACACTAGTTTAAAACCTGCGGATATTATGCCATCACTAGTAGTGAGTGATGTTGATGAGAAAAAGATAGATATAGTCGACAGAATAAGTGACTCTGTGTGGAAAATGATTGTTGTTTATCGAGGCCAGCACTGCCCTAAATGTACTGCGCAACTCAACGAGCTTGCTAAAGTTCATAAAGACTTTAAAGATGCTGGTGTTGAAGTGGTTGCAGTAAGTGGTGATAGCCATGAGCAGCTTAATAAACATCTCGAAAAAATAGATATTAATTTCCCAATTTACTATGGTTTAACAATCGAGCAAATGACAGATTTAGGGCTACATATTAGCGAACCTCGCAGTGATGCAGAAACTGACCATCCATTTGCTGAGCCAGGGATTTTTGTACTTAATGAAAAAAATCAGCTTCAAATGGTCGATATATCAAACAGCCCGTTTGTTCGTCCTGATTTAGAGCAATTGCTAGGTGGGATTAAGTTTTCAAGAGAAAACGACTATCCGATCCGAGGCACATTTATTAAATAACATTCATTTTACATAGTTTCAAAAAAGGCACTTTTTAGT
>NZ_JARDAK010000017.1:0-99151 GCF_056470645.1 Pseudoalteromonas sp. TP27
AACGCGAGGTTATAGATTTTCAGACTTAACTCTGCTGCAAGTAATCCATCTTTGAAGCTGGGTTACTCTCGGCATCCATGTCTTCACTTCCTCATACTGCGAAGCTGCGCTTATATTTTTAATTATACCTGTACTTACTTTTTTGAAGGATTAAAAACTAACTCGGCATTCTGAATTGCTTGTTTCTTTTCTTTATTAAAGCTGATTCGTATGTTTTGCATTAGATTAATTATTTCAGAATTAAAGATATCTTTTCTTTCTCTGAAACTAAGATTTTGAAATTCAGAATATAAGTAGTCTAGAAAAGATTCAGTTAGCTCGATCCTTTTTTTAACTCTGTTATATCTATCCTGTGGTGTTTTACCCAAAATTTTATTTAATTCTCCGTATAGACGATTCATTTTATCAAAGCTTTTCTTGTTACCAATTGGTGTATCGTAGAGTACTATTTCTAAGTATGGAAAAGTCATAACTAGATTTTCTAAATAGTATTTACCGGAACTTGTAACTCGGACATATTTGCTACTTTTCGTATCATCTTTTATTGAGGTTTCAGTTTCTATTATCCTTCTACGATTTAAATTACTAGTAATAGATAAAACAGTATCAGGTAATAAGCCTACAGAAGAGCAGTCACTGACCAAGTCCTCAATAGCTATATAACCTATGCCTACTTGTGATTTGATGCTTTTAGCATGAAGAATCCTACCTAATACAATAATCCTGTTGAAATTGGTTGTATCCGCAGATCCTGCAGTGTTAAATAAATTTAAAACATCACAGTTAGCTTCTGAGTAAGTTTCATGCTCCCGTAGTATTATTGCATTCAAAAATTCATGAAATGGAACGGGGAAATTACTTGGTTGGGGTTTTCTTTCATCCCTAATTATAGCAGCTAAGTTTGTATGGCCTGATACCATGAAAGCTGCGACCGTATCCAATGCTCTCCTTGTATCTCTTGCTGACATTGAGTCAATATAGTTAATGTAGCGCTTATCAGTTCCTAGTAAAGTCGCGACTAAGCGGTCAAAAACCCTTAATAATTCAACTTTAGATACTTCAAAGTCAGTGCTAATTGACGATAAGATGTTTTTAAAGTCAACTTCTTCCAGTAAGTTTCTAGCATATTTAAATCTTTTCGATAGTACTTGCTCGAAAGTCGCAGGTTGCACATTATAGGCAGTTGTATGGAATGCATTTAAAGGGCCTGCATCTCTGGTTTTCCAGTAACTTTCTTCACGCATTGAAAGCAATGCATAACACCCTATTTCTGTAGAGAGCTTTTCTGAAATTAAGAAGATATCATTTTGAGTTTCAGGGTTTAGTTGATCGGCATTGTCAAAAATTAAAAAAACACTTCTGTTCAATCTATTAGAAGCTGTTTTTAGTAATTTTATTAAATGATTACCTGGTACTGAGGACATCCATTCATCAACTTTATCACCAAATTTTAGGTCGAATTCATTTTCATCTTTATTGAATAAAGGTGCGAATCGGCCTTTTTTCATTTTATTATATTCAGAATGATATACTTGCTTGAGAAATGTCCAATCATGTATTTCTAGATGATCATAATCTTCATTTAATGATTCTTCTATTTGTTTAAATACGAAATCGTCTAACGTTTCTCCAGTATCACTAAAGTGTTTAAAGTTTATATAAATCCATATTCCCTTGTCATCAATTTCCGATTTAGCTAACACCTTTCTAAACCTTTGGATAAAAGTGCTTTTTCCTACACCAACACTTCCCAATAGCAAGATTATCTCTTTATGATTAGTTTTACCTACTTGTAGTGATGTTAGAATTCTTTTTTGAAAATCACCAGCTTCTTTCTTACTAACAATGAGCGGTGATGTTTGAATATCAATAAATGGCGATTTTTTGTCTTGTTTTTTTGGTGAATCTACATAGCAATGTTCTAATATTTCTGAATCAGCTGTCTCTGATGCTAGATCTTGAAATACACGGTAAACAACCTCGCTTATGTAAGGATAAAGCGGGTTTCTATTTATATTTCTAGCTAGAGTTAAATGGTTAACATTTAAAGTATTGAAAGCTGAGGCTGAATCATGATCTTTTTTTGTAAGTCTCAAAGTTTCTTGTAGCTTGCCATTTTCGGAGCTTTCTTTTGATAGCAAACTACAGAAAAAATCAAAGTCTTTTTTTATGTCCTCAATCCCTCTAAAGATAATAGCTGAATGATCAATCCACTCAACACCTTGCTGGTTTTGAGAACGAAAGAAAACAAACTCTCTCCCATTAGTAACACAACAAAAGGATATACCTTTTGAAATTGCGTAATTTTTGGCTTGCAGCATAGCATCGACTAAAACCTTACAATTAGCTAATACCCCCCCAACTTTAAAGTATTTTTGAGATGTTGATTTAGGTAACTCAAATTTTATTGAGGACTTTTTAGCTTCAATTATCATAACCGGTAAATTGGTAGACAATTTATAATCAAGGTACGTACCCGATTCTCTGCAGCACTCTTCACGTTTTATATTTTCTTCTGACCATCCAAGGATGTCGATTAAGAGTCTATCTATGAGTTTGCTTCTTGTATCTGATTCAGATAGGTTTTCTAAATCACATTTAAAATCCATTTTCTTAAGTCGCGTTAATGCTGTATCTAAGTTCCATTTATTACTCATAACTTCTCTTATAGTATTGAAATAAAATAATATTTATAACTTAAACTAAAAGTTTTATTTAGGATAGTATTTAACCGAAAAAACTAGAAGAAAGAGGGTTAACCGAAGAAAACATCGTTTCAATATTGAAGGAGAACCAAAGGGGTCACCCATTAGAAAGTGCCGGTCAAGCAGAACGCTTTTTTCTTAATCTTTTTATTCAAAAACCAAGTGTTCTTATTATTTAACTCAATTTAAATATGACTATGCACCTAGTAATAACGTCGATTGATGTGAATATACACCATGGCTTGAATAAAGAACGCCATATGAGTTTAAGCGTTTTAATTGAGCATCATTGATGTTTAATTAAGGCTCTTGGCTTGCGTCTCGGTCATCGTTTAGCGCCAATACCAGCCTAAACTACAAATATCTTGAAATTATACTTTTAAGCTCTATAATTACGCGTAACAACACCCCTCCCGCTACCCGTAAGCTCAGCGCCCTGCGAGGGGTTAATTATTTCTATAGCATGATAAAAGGATTTAGCCTTCATGCAGTTCCCTAAAGCCCCCATAATAACTGTGCAGCAAGTCGACTTTCTATTAGAACCAAAGGCACTAAATTTTTATTACACATCAAATACCTAGCTTTTTAGTTTATTGTTCATAGAGTTAATTACTGTATCTAGACCACGGCGAATAGAATATGAGAATGCGTTTACCATGTGATTAACCGTGGGAGAGTGCGTGAGAAAATAAAGGGCAATGTTATTGCCCTTTTTTATGCGCTTAAATTGGTAGTTATAAACTATAGGGAAACCAAAGGGGTCACCCCCCTGTTGATTTTCTGACGAATCCAAGCATAAGATTATTTTCCTAGGATAAAAGATACTAGATGTGGCATAGGCTTTTTTTATGAGTTATTTACGTGTACTAGGTTATTAGGTACACTAATGTTGTATAAAAAATTAGCTGTCTGACCTAATGTAAATACCTCTATTTAGGTCTCAGGAAAATAAAATTATAAGTAAATGGAGTTTAAGTTCATATGGAAGTTCATTTTTATCCAGGTCAGGACCTTTTGGTTATAAAGCAAAATGGTTTGAAATTCGCTCAATTTGAAGCGATGGGAGGCCCTCCACAAATTGGTAATGATCCCAATATGGCCGAAGAGCCGACTACGGCAGGTCATTATATAATAGACAAAACAGAAGCTTATAGAACACCTACTTGGCCTACATCAAAACTAACTTGGGGTACTAAGTTGAAAGATATGCCTGCAAAAGGAGATATTTGGTATGCCTTACCAAGTGGTAAGTGGGGAAGTCTAAATCAGTTATATAAACTACCTGTACGTAGTGCGATTATGGAAATGCATAAAGAATTGTATGGAGAAGAGGTGGTACCTGACAAGTGGGTGTTCAATGATTTCGGGCCTACTGCTATTCGTTGGTTTAAAGATATTAATGGGAATAAAATACTTGATGGAAAAGAGCGTCTATCAGGGCAAATGTTTCACACTACGCCAGAGAACGAAGCCGAAAAAATAACAGGTTCAACAGTTCGATAGGTACCTTCACATGGGTGTATTCATTTAAAACCTAACGATAGAGATCGCTTATTCACCATAGGTGCTTTTAAAAGAGGCACTTCATTTACGGTACATAAATATCATGAACGTTATAAATCAAATTAATAAAAGTATCTGCATTTTATCAGTGACGATGAGTGCTTTTTTTTTATTTAGTAATAACCTGCTTGCTGCAAGTATGTACTTGCTGCCTAACGGTAATGAAGTATCTATTGAACTTGATAGCGTATCTACCGTTTTTGACTCAGATAATGGCTGGTTACTTGGAGGTTATAAAATAATAAATGGTAGTAACGCTTCATATGTAAGTTTTATTCCCTATAACAAGGATCCAATAAAATACTGGCCTTTAATAAGGGGTTATGTATCACAATTTTTCAAAGCTAATAATAACTTTTATGTTATTAGTTCAGCAGGAGATGCTCTTCAAATTGAAGACGATGGTCTAACCTCAACAGACTTTAAAGTTAAGCCTAAGTCTACAGTGGTAGCTGTAAAACCTTATTTAATTGCTTGCCATCCACGCGGGTGGGCAAAGCTTAGCTCTATGAATACAGGTAGTTGCTATAGGCTGGATGGTACATGGGACATTGAATTATCGTGGACTCAAATAAATATTCCACCAAAGCTGTGTAAGGGGAACTTAAAAGTATTAATAACAACCAATAAAAACCAAAATTGGGATGTTATAACCCTTGATACAGAAACAGGAAAAACGCTAACAAGTAAAAAAATAGCAAAACCAAAACATGAAATGTCGTTGTGTGAGCTATAGAAGTTAATAGGTTAAAATACTGTATCTATTTTTAATGACCTAATTATCTTGGATTTTGGCGTATTGAGCCCTTTGCTTTATGCGGGTTATAAAAAGGGCAATGTTATTGCCCTTTTTATGCCCTTTAACCCTATATTTAAAAAGGAATTTTAAATGATGCTTAGCTTTTTTCTAATCGCTTCGCTAAGTGCTGACTTTCATCTTGCTGGAAAAACTTCGGCAGGTTTAATACTTTGTGAAAATTTAAATAATAAAGCCACCCTCGAAAAAATAAAAGAATATAGCAAGTTACATAATGAGCTCAATAGTTATTTAAGCTCTGAGTTGGAGTCAAACTCTGATTTAAGTAATCGATTTTATAGTGCGCAGGTTGATTTTATTAATTCATTTGAAAATGCAGATAAAGATAAATCTTTAGATGAAAGCTTATTAACTAAAGAAAAGTGCCAAATACATATAAATAATGCAAATCAGTTGATAAGAAAGTTTCAGTGAAATGTTTTATCTCAGGCTTTTAATTCGATTATGAGTAATTATAGCATTCGGCAGAGGTCTTTCTTTCTGCTTTTTGTGATTAAGGAAAAATGCAAAACCAGCCGCTAGTAACTTTGTTTAAAAAAGAATTTGATGAAGAAGCTAAAAAGAGTATTTCTCCATCTAACTACCTAAAAGCTGATTTTCAGCTGGTTATAATAAAGGGCAATGTTATTGCCCTTTATTATGCGCTTAAATTGGTAGTTATAAACTATAGCGCCACTAAGCTTTGCTCTAGCATTGCCTTTATTTGTTTTACTATTTTAGCTTCTGTTTCAGGTTCGAATTGTTGTATACGTGGGGTATGAATATGTCCTGTAGGTATACTTGAATTAAGCGCATCGCGCAGGCGAATACTTCGGTACGATATTTCGTTAGACAAGTAACCACCGCCGCCGCCATTTACCGCAATACTATTTTTAAGCTCGCCGTACGAAGGCGCTTTATAGGTTTTTTCAAGCGTGGTGACTTCGTGATTGTCGATAACTTTATAAGGGCCTTTGGCTTGTTGCATGTAACTTACAGGCAAGCTAAATTTTACAAACTCGTTGCCCGGGAGTGGTCGGCCATTAAGCTTTGGTATTACTGGGCTTGTTTGCGTTCCACCAAACACAATATTGGCATTATCGGGGGCGGTTACACTGCGACGTTTACCCGGGAAGTGCTCTAAATCAAATTCTGTTCTGCCCATACTTACGGTTACTACCATGTCTACATTATTAAGTGCGTAGTAGGGGGCAAGTAGTGACTCTATTATACCTTGATCGAAGTCTTCGTAGCGTACAGGCACCATAACGGTATTAATTTCTGCGCTCACGCCGTTGTAATTAACAACTTGGCCGTCGAGTAATAATGCTGCAACACCTGAGGGGTTACTTTGGTTTATGTTTCTATCGAGTAAAAATGGGTCAAAGCCCGTAAGTAATATTTTTTTAGTGCTACCTGATGAAAAAGCAAGGTCGGTACGGCCTCTGCTGCCTTCCTCAAGTAGGGTTAGTAAAGTATTTAGTTGAGCCGGCGTAATTGAAAATTTAGGCGATGTTGTGCGTATTACTTTACTCGAAAGCAGGCGTGCCCAGTAAAGCTCTCGGTCGTCGTAGTTACTGGTTTTTACAATGCGTTGTTTTGCGTTTTCCCACAGTTCAAAGCTAAAGCTTTGTACTAATATTTTTGCACTTTTAAAGTCGTTTAATTCTTTAAATTGTTGCTCAAAAGCTGATACTTGTGGGGTGAATGCATTTAAAATATTTGGCATTGCCGATTGGGCTTTGTTGATACGCTGTTCTTCAACAGTTAAAGGATTACTTAAAGCAGCGAATGAAGAGGCAATTAAGCTGGTCGCTAATAATACTTTGATCATAATATTCCTAATATAGGGCTATTTTTTATATGTAATTTACTATCCTACGATTGTTAACTTAGAGCAACCAATTAACGTTGAATCGACTGATATTTGCTTTTGCCGAGTATTGGTATTGTTTAACAGGCCAATTAGCATTATCGGCTAATAAAAATCCCTGAGTCTAAATTGATCTTTATGGGTTCTACTTTAAGTTTTAATAAAAAGTAAAAAGCCGTAGCAGCAATGCAACGGCTTTTTTATGGCGTTAGCCCGAAGTAACCTTTGAACACCTTCGCTTTATTCATCAGGCCCTTTGAGCGTAAATTTTAAATGTTTACGCATATCTTTTAAAATAACGCCTTTTTTAAGCATTGCGCCGCTTAAACGCTTTTGCCATTTTAATAAATCAGGCTCTGCGGCTGCTAAGGCTTGCTCGTTTTCAAACTGAAAGCACAGCAGTAGTGTACTTGGAAATAAGTGATATTGAACATCAAACCAGCATTGCAGCATACCTGAGAGCTCAGCGCGGCCTTGTTCTTCTAATTTTTCAGCAGTATTGAGTACAAGTGCTTGCTGCTTTATTTGCACTGCAGAGAGTTTTTTCATTATTAAAATCCAAGTTAGCGGCTAATAAATGCAGCCGGAATGCAGGCATTATACGCAAGCTTGTGTGCAGGCAACAACTTTGAAAGGGAGTTAATGTTTAATAGAGTGTATCTGCTTAAAATTTAGGAGTGCATGCCGCAAGGCGCCTTGGCTTTTCTAACTTACGTAGGTCGGATAAGCGGCGCAGCCGTGCCATCCGACATTTCAAATTTTATTACAGAGCCTTAATTTGGATATTAATACTAACGTGTTTTTACTCAATGGTTAAATAACCTTGTTTGAGGTTTTTTTAAGTTGCTTGCGACAACTAAGGAGTAGCTGTCGCAAGCCATCTTTTGAGCCTCATCGTATTACGTTTAATACTTATAAGAGGTATCAATCGGGACGGTTTATTTAGATCGGCGCTTGTCTAGTACATAACGAACGGCCATTCTTGCAGCGCCCGCACCAATGCCCGAAACTACCGCCCATGTAACGGCCTCTTTAAGATCTGTTTCTTCGCTTGGTCTATCTTTTGGGGCTGGTTCGTTGGTAACCTTTTCCCACGATTTTTGTAAAGTTTTCCTTGTTAACATACCTGCAGATGCAGCGGCGAGACCTATACCTATCGTCGTAATTAGCTGTTTATTACTCATAATGTTCTCCTTTTTATAAATAACGGCAGCGTTATTTATGTGTAACTCTTTAAGTAAGAACAGTAGTACCAGCAATTTATATACCGATAGATGTTTGGGTAATAAGCACAGCTATATAAAAAACTCACTCAAAGTTTTACAAATTTAAGCGTAAAACTTTAAGCATAAAAATCTGAGTAAGATTACGGCAAGAGTCAGAGCGTTTAACTGAAAGAGTATTCGACTCACGCTTAGGAAGTTTATTAAGCGTGTGCTTCATTTCCTAGTAAGGCGTCAATGTAGGCGAGTTCTTCGCTAAAAATACCGTTCAAAAGAGCATTTTGCTCAATTATTACAGCGTCATTAGGTTGGGCTTTGTATTCTTGTTGGCATCTTGCAAGCTCGGTGGCTAGCCATTGGCAGGCGTTGTTAACTGTGTTTATTGCTGTTTTTAAGAATGATGACCATTTTATTTTTTGTAAATTAAAGCGATAAAGCGCGACAGCAATAATACTATAAGCCTGCTGCTCAGGTGTTGGCATGTTGTCAGAATTTATTGAAGTGCTGTTTAAAAGCTTGGTATTGACCATCGCTTGTTGCAGTGCAGCTTGCTGTGATTGACATAGAAAGTAGTTTTCGTAATCCATGGGTGGCCTATATCTGCTGATAGCAGGGCAATATAAAAAGGAAATTTAGCACAGTGTTTTACGATTCATGCGCACCGAAAAATGAGCCGTAGTGATAACAAAATTAGACTGACTCTTTACTGAATTAATAAAACACAATTGTAACTGGGTAGGGGGTTGAAGAGGGCAAGCGTCTTTGTTTTAACCTTTAAAGCACATGAAAAATAATGCTCTGTTGGTGTTTTTAATTTTTAGCCTTATTTTTAATGTTAGTTTGCTTTGGCATACTTTTTTTGATTAAGTTTGCTATTGTATACTTTGATTGTGGTTTTAATAGCTTATTTTACATTTGCATACTTTTTCTCATTTAAGTTTATTACAGTGTACTTTTTTGGTTTTCTATTTACTTTAGTGTATTATAATATACTTATTGTTATTTTAGTTCGCTTTAGCGAACTTGTGATTTAAGAGCTGAGTATAATGAGCAACTTATATAATTTGAAACAACAGGTTTTAACACTCTTAAAAGAAATAGAGCGGATAGAGTCCTTACAATCGAGCGATAGTGAAACCTTTCCTTTATCTGAGTTAAAGCAGCGTGTACATCAATATTGCAAAGAGAATGGCATCACTATAGATACTTTTTGCGAGCTTGCCACTATTAGTAAAGCGACGCTTTATAAAGCATATAACAGTCCAAAGTCGGCCAAGCGATCAACTATTGAATCTATTCTTAGCGTATTAGGAGACTATCAGTTACTGGTAGCAAGATGTAATGGAAATTAATCGTAGGGCGACAGTTTTTGCAAACAGTATTAGGGCAGGAGATCTGATTGAATATAGAGATCAGAGCCTATCGGGTAAAGAAGAATATATTTTTATTTACGATAGAAACTACCTCATTAGTGGCGATCCAATAGGGCATCACTTTCCACTAAAAAGTGAACCATTTAGTTTTGATATTTTGCCTCCATTTTTTACAAACTTATTATCTGAAGGCTGGTTGCGTAAACATCATGCAGAAAAATCAAGGCTAGATAAAAATGATGAATTTGGTTTATTGTGCGCTAATGGTAACGAGTTAATAGGAGCCATTTCCGTTGTTGCAGGTAAAGTAGCTACTTTAACAGGCCGTCAACCGGTTGCCGTTCCTATTCCTGCCTCTAAAACGCTGGTACAACAAGGGGTGACTATTATTGGCTCCCCTGATGACTTTAACGAATACGCTGTTGATCATGCTAATGGACAGTCGATATCGGGTGTGCAGCGTAAGCTACTCATGAAGTTAGAAGGTAAGCAGCTCATTCCTACTGGATCTGGAGGACAATATATTGTTAAACCAGCGCCAGAAGTTGCTCCTCATCTACCAGAAAACGAGTTTTTTATTATGCAATTAGCTAAAAAAGTTGGCTTTGATGTTGCCGATTGCGGACTTATTCCTTTTGAGTCTGGAGAGCTTGCGTATATAACTAAGCGCTTTGATATTATTGATGAACAGCAGCGTTATTTTATTGAAGATGGAGCGTCGCTATATCAAGTTCATCCGAAAAACAAAGATAGTGATGCATTGAGTTACGAGAACGTACTATTGAAGTTATCTCGTTGTGCAGGTAACAGTAAAGCCGTCACGCTCAAATTGTTTCTACAAGTTGTATTCAGTCACATTGTCGGTAACAACGATTTGCATTTAAAAAACTTTTCTATGCAAAGAAAACTTCATAAAAGTAATCGCATTATGGACTTAGTTACGCCCATGTACGATATGCTGAGCTTAGCACCTTACTCTACATTCGACAGAGCATGTTTTATGTCTTTTGGGGTACTTGCTATAGAAGAGGGTGACGAAGGTGACTTTAGTGATGCTTATAATATATTTGGATTTTATACTAAAGAAGATTTCGTTCAGCTTGGTGTAAATATAGGCTTACCTAAATTAATGGTTGAAAAGCAGATACAAGTGCTTAAAAGTAAAGTGCTTAAGGTAATCGAAGATGGCTTTCGTACGCAGATGCCTGAGCATATATATGAAGCTATTGTTAAACGTATTCGCGAGCGTTGTCGTACGTTAGAGTTGAGCTACCCTTAACTATTATTTTTAATTTTTTTGGTAAACACGGTAATAACCATTAACAAGAGGGTGATAAAAATCTCCCTTTATTTCGCAAGGCATTTTGTTTTTTGCAGGTAGGAGTTTTTTACAAAATTTAGCAACTTTTACTCTAATAATAAAAGGATTAGTTAGAGATTTTGTTTTATCTTATTGATTTAAGTTAATAATTTTTTTGGTTTGAGTTTTGCTTAGTAGTAAGTGTATTTTCTTAAATAAATAAAGGAGTTATTATGAGTACCGTTATTACTGGGTTATTCGAAAGTGCATCACAAGCAACACTCGCAATTTATAGATTAGAAGCTTTAGGTATTAATGAAGCTGATATAAGCATTGTAGCCAACGACTCATACGCAAAGGAAGATTTTGCTGTAGACGAAGGTACTAAAGCTTCTGAAGGCGGCCTTATTGGCGCGGCTTCGGGTGGTATTCTTGCTGCAATTATTGGCGGTTTCACTGCCGTAGGGACTGTAGCAACAGGCGGTACGGGCTTATTAGTTGCCGGACCATTAGTCGCTGCATTTGCTGCTGGTGGCGCAGGCGCTGCAGTAGGTGGTACTTTAGGTGCTGCAATTGGTGCGTTTATCCCTGAGCACGAAATTAAGTATTATGAAGATGCCATTGAAAAAGGCTCTATATTAGTTGGTGTTAAGTACGATAGTGATAATAAAAACGCTATTGAAGAAATACTTAACAACGCAGGCGCAAGTAACGTTTCTACGGCGTAGCACCGGCTAGTTAATTAAAAACTATTTATTAGTTAATAAAAAAGGTGAAACTTAGTTTCACCTTTTTTATGCTATTTTTTTGATTAGGCATAAAATCTAACTTTAAGTAGCGCTTACAATTAAGTTATTATTTTAACTGTATTAATACCAAACCCGAGAATACTTTGAATTATTTAGCTCACCTTTATTTAGCACAACCTACAGCCGATTCTCACTTTGGGAACTTGTTGGGTGACTTTGGTGGTAAAAGGCACGTAGATCAATTGCCAAATGCGGTTATAAATGGGCTCGATAACCATTATTTAGTCGATAGATTTACCGACTCCCACCGCGCAGTAAAACACGCTAAACAGTACTTTTCACCCGAGCGTAAGCGCTTTGCTGCTGTGGCTATTGATGTGGTGTTTGATCATTTTTTAATTGTGCATTGGCAACGATTTAGCAAGCAACCTTTAAGTGATTTTAAGTACAGCAGTTATCAGCTTTTAAATAACCGTATACCTGTTATGCCACAACGAATGCAGCATGTTGTAACAAGCATGACTAAAAACGATTGGTTTAAAGAATACGAAACCGTTGAGGGAATAGGGTTAGCGCTCGATAACATAGCCAAGCGCATTCGCTTTGCTAACACTTTTGCGGGCGCTGCTGATGATATAGCGCGCAACTACGACGAACTAGAGGCTACTTTTTTAGAATTCTTCCCAGAGCTAGTTAAGCATGTAAGTGAGTTTGCTCTTGAAGGTAGTAACAAAGGTTAGGGTAGAAGTATTGTTTGGTGTCTATATATATCTTTTTATAGTTTGGAGGTTAAGTAATTATAACCGCTTATAATTACTTAAAATCAATATGTTTAGTTAGGGCGTGTTGATCTTTGGTGGGTGAACTTGCAGCAGTATGTTTGGTTTTTAGGCAAGGCGGAGCCTATGTAGTGTGGTTATTCCCCATGAATAGGCGATAACGCAGCATAAATACCAAACATGCGCTGCCCTTTGGGTTCTTTCTAGGGACGATTAACTCTTTGTTGCCTACATGGATGTCGGTAAGGGGCGTGAGCAGGACGCGGAAGCTTTGCTCGGTTTTTACTTAGCCCACTAGGTTACAAACCTCGCGCCGCGATTAAATCGCCCCTAGATTGAACAAATTTCAATCCACAAAGATCAACACGCCCTAGTCTTTCATTGAGCGCCATGCAAATGTAGATGCTGCAATAACGATCGCAATGGCAATACCTAAATAGAGTGTCTCTATTGTGCCGCCGAACTCAACTGCGTGCTCTAAAAACAATATTACCAGTACCACTGAGGTTACTTGTACTAGGGTTATTTTTAAATCGTGAAAGTCTTTAATATTAAAAGCAGCTAAAAATTTACTTTCCTCAGGCTTAGATGGTGTTATAAATAGTCGGTACAAGCTAATAGCAATCACTTGTAAGGTAATTCCGATTAGTAGCAAATCAAGAATTTTCAGTAGTTCAACTATTAGGGCTTTACCGGCTTTAGCTGAATCAGGCAGGTCAAATAGCGTTGTTATTACTATATTAGCTACAATATTAATGCATGAAACATAAACGAGTAATGATGATATTGCAGCGGTAATAACGGCGATTACAACCAAAAACCGACTTGTTTGGAATATATTTTCCATGTTGCTCAACTTTATAATTAGACCTGACTTATACGAAACGTAGCTTAAGTTAGATCCCTTACGAACTTTTTACTTTTATATTTGCTTTAACATATTGGCTATTTACTTGTTAAGCATAGAAATAACAAATTTAACTGGAATATTATGAGTAAGAATCTTAATGAACCTCAGGCTTACGTGAAGCAAGAAGAAGGTTACCGAATAAAAGCTTTAAGACTGTACCCTTGGGTATGTGGGCGTTGTGCTCGTGAATTTGAGTACTCTAATTTGCGTGAGTTAACGGTGCATCATGTTGATCACAATCACAGTAATAATCCTGAGGATGGCAGTAACTGGGAATTATTGTGTATTTATTGCCACGATAATGAGCACAATAAATATCACGAACACATTATGTATGGCGGGTCGACCACAGAGCGAAAAGTAGAGGCTGCAACGCATTCTCCATTTGCCGATTTAAAAGCAATGCTAAATAAATCAAAGTGATGCTTGAGCTAGCTTTATAATAAGACCGAAGTACTTAGTATTTCGGTCTTGAATTTATATAAATCTATTACTAAATTTTAATCGCCTCAGTAGGGATTATTGATAACCCACTAAAGTACTTCATTACTAATTGCCCTTGGCTGTTTTTTTCTATTATTAAGTAGTCATTTGAATTTGTGTAGTAAAAGCTATTTTTAGACATCGTAATAAGTTTTGTTTTATCGCCACCAGTGCGCTGTGAGTACAAAGTATTATTTTCAAAAATTAGGCTGCGTAAAGTGCTTTTATCAATTCGGTAATCTCCTAATACAGGTGTGAGTTGTTGCGCTGTTACATCGGCTTTTTTAAACTCAGGCAGTGCAATACCAAGCGCTTTAGCGGTGAGTTTTTCGTTGATAAAAATAGGGTTTATGTGGTTTGAATTAGCCAGTACAGCTACATATAGCTTTTGCTCTGGAATATAGCGTGCGTGCGCTAAAAAGCCATTTATTCCACCTGTGTGTTTAATTACAGTGTATTCATTCAAAGGCTTAATAATTAATCCATAACCGTAGGATGAAAAGCTGCCGTCGTTGAGTTTAAAAGAGCTGATCATTTTTTCATAACTTGGTTTACTAATTAGCTTGCCAGATGATAACGCACTAAACCAAATGTTTAAGTCGGTTGGGGTAGATATAAGCGCCCCTGCGGCATAGGGCCAATCCATATTAATGTAGCTGGTGTTGATAAAACCTTGCTCTGTTTGCTCATACCCTGATGCACGATGGGCAACAAGTTCTTGTCCTTCGTAACTGCTTTGAGTCATCCCTAGTTTTTTAAATATATTTTGTTCAATAAAGTCTTTATAAGATTGCCCACTCGCTACTTCAATTATTTTACCAAGCAGTGAATAACCGGTATTTGAATAAGCCATCGCTTCGCCAGGTTTAAATACCATTGGGTGCTTGGCAAAACGCGCTAGTGTATCGTCAACGCTGGTGGGTACTTGTATTTCTTTATCGAATAGGTCGTCGTCATCTGTGTAGTTGGCTATGCCCGATGTATGGGTTAATAAGTTTTCGATAGTGACAAGGTTGCCCTCAGTAGGAAAGCTTGCAACATATTTATGAATATCATCTGAGATTGATAACTTACCTTGCTCTTGTAGCATCATAATTGCAGCGGCAGTAAATTGCTTTGAAATAGAACCTAAACGTAAAACGCTGTGCTCGTTAAGTGCAATATTATGCTCAAGGTTGGCAAGCCCGCGCGATCCTTTAAAAAGTACTTTGCCATTTTTGCTAATAATTACCGATACCCCTGGCTCGTTTTCAGCAAGGTTATCGTTAAGAATTTGCTGATACTGCAAAGCTGTTGGCTCTGCTTTTACAAAGTTAGGTATTAATAGCGAGAGGGCTAACAAACAGCTAGCGTAAAATGGCTTAATCATATTCATCCTTTCATTTTACCAAACCGATGAATTGGCTTAGTGTCCCTTATGTATAAAGCGAGTAGCAACTTTAGCTAATATGGCTCTTCATTGGCTTAATATTACACAGCCTAAAAGTAAACGCAATGGATGTGAATAACTGCAAGAAGGCTGAATTTATTTAGGTGCATTTAAATAGCAAGTTAATGCTTTGGCTTATATTTTAGTCGCTACGATGATTTAAGCTGCTTAGATAAAAATAAGGTTGTTACATCAGCTATTTTAATAAGTGACTGTTTATCTGCGTGGCTCCAAGATACTTTGGAGCTTACCCTCTCGCAGCAAATAACCCCTAACGGTTTATTATTAATGAAGTAAATATAATCAAGCAAAGAGTAAATGTTTGAAGGTTCAAAATATACTTTAGTGAAGTCTTTAGTGATTTCATGGTTTCTTGCATCGGATGCATCTAATACTTTGTTATCTAAAATGTAGTTAAAGTACGCTGGAAAATCTTCAGTTTTTAAAACTGAACCATTTATTATTTTATCGTTTTCATCAAGGCAAATTAAACTATTTATGGCTGTAAAGTCGTGGTTAAATAACCAAAGGCTTACACGATTTGCATGCGGAATTAATTTTTTCAGCTCAGTACATATTTGTTTTAATTTATCCTCACTTGTAATATTGGGATTACTTATTTTAGCTGCTAAATTTGTAAGGTTTGTATTTTTTGGATTGTAAACATTAAGCAAACTATTTAAATATTCTTTATTAAAGGGCTTAGTTAAATAGCCATCCATACCAATGTCTAAATAATGCTCAATATCCTCTTTCATGGTGTTGGCTGTCATGGCAATAATAGGTGTTAGCTTACCATTTTGTTGTGATCTAATTATTTTTGTGGCTTGAACCCCATCCATTACTGGCATTTGAATATCCATAAAAACTAAATCAACAGAGTGAGCGTTAAAGTAATTAACGCACTCTTTACCATTTTTAGTAAGTACCACGCGTACATTATGTACTTGTAGCATTTTACTTATTACGAGTTGATTTACTTGGTTATCTTCAGCAATCAAAATAGTACAGCCTTGTAAATCAGTGATTTCTTTCTCTTGCTTTACTAATCCACCGACGACTGATGTTTCAAAGCTTTGTTGGTAAGTAAATATAGAGCCTTCGGCTTCTTTACTTGAGAAGTTAATTTTGCCATTCATCAATTCACTTAGCTTAGTACAAATAGAGAGACCAAGGCCGGTGCCTCCATATTTTCGCGATGTAGACGAGTCGGCTTGATGAAATTCTTGAAATAACTTGCGTTGTGCAGCTTTGCTAATGCCAATACCTGTGTCAATAACCTCAAACACAATATGTTGCGTATTTAGGGAGCAACTTTGCACGGTAACATTGAGTTCTACTCGACCTTGCGGTGTAAATTTAATCGCATTCGAACATAAATTATTTAAGATTTGAGCGATTCTGACCGGATCACCTTTCAAGGCTGTAGCTATTTTTTTGTCTATAGATGAAATAAATATTATGTTTTTATTTGAGGCTTGCTTTATAAGAGGGGCAATTACATTGTTAATGGTTTCAGTTAGGCTAAAGTCAATATTCTCGATATTTAATTTACCAGCTTCAATTTTAGAAAAGTCTAAAATGTCATTTACAATATTTGAAAGCATATCTGCAGAGGTTAAAATACTTTTTAAGGCTTTGTCTTTTTCTATATTTGAGGTTTCTGTTAATCCAAGCTCGGCCAAGTTTAAAATCCCATGCAATGGGGTTCTTAACTCGTGCGACATATTGGCTAAAAAACGACCCTTTAGAGTATTGGCCGTATCAGCTTCTTTTTTTAGTTCTTCGAGTTTTTTATTATGTATTTTTTGTCGTTCTAATGCGGCGGTCAGTCTTCTATTGTTTAATCTAAGTTCGAGCTGTGCGATAACTTCTTTACCAAGTATGGTCAGCGCATTTATTTGTCTTTGAGTTAGTTTTTTTTGTTTATCGCTAATAACACATAATGTACCAATAGTGCTGCCATCAGGTGTTATTAAAGGCGTGCCTGCATAAAATCGAATATTAGGATTGTCAGTTACTAAAGGGTTATCATAAAATCGCTCATCAAGAAGTGCGTTTTGTATTTCAAACACGTGGTCTTGAAGTATTGCATGAGAGCAAAATGCGATATCTCTGTTGGTGTAGTCTACATCAATGCCATACTTCGACTTGAACCATTGCCTTTGTGGATCAATTAGGCTTATAAGCGATATGGGGGCTTCACAAATATCAGAGGCAAGTTGAGTTAAATCATCAAATACTTTTTCGGTTTTAGTATCCAGTATCTCATACTCATACAAAGCTTTTAATCTAGACTCTTCGTCTTCTGGAATTTGTGCTTTTATCATAGTATCTCTCAATATTTATATAGGTTTACTATAAGAGTTATTCAATAATTATAGCAACTTTTTGTATATATTATTTTTAGAAATAGACTGCGTCTTCTTTGTTTTGTTTATTACCTATTATTTAGCGTATATTGTTGAATTTTTTAATATCAGTAGTGTATTTAATACAATTTTTATATCGGTTATCGTTATTTTAAACAACCTTAGTAGAGCCGTGAGATAGCCGGTATATAGATGTATTGCTTTTTCTCATGCTAATGCGAAAAGCCAAAACTATAATTGTAAGTAACTACTCACGTTACTTATTCAAGGCTTAATTTGAACGTCTGCTCAAGCTGTGCTTTAATCATGTTTCAATTATAGAGGAACGCTACATGATTAAATTTTATTTTCACCATACTCCTAACCCAATGAAGGTTGCACTTTTTTTAGAAGAAACAGGCTTGCCGTTTGAACTAGTTCCTCTCGATACTTTAAAAGGTGAGCAACATACACCTGAATTTAAAGCAATTAACCCAAACGCTAAAGCGCCAGCCATTGTTGATGGTGAAACGCGTGTATTCGATTCGAATGCTATTTTAATGTACCTTTCTGAAAAATATGGAAAGCTTGAAGGAAAACCAGATGACCGCGCTGAAATGTTGTCGTGGTTAATGTTTATCGCATCTGGTTTGGGGCCGTATTCAGGGCAAAGTGTACACTTTAGACACATGGCGCCAGAAGGGCTTGATTACGCAGTTAATCGTTATTTACGTGAAGCGCAGCGCCATTACGAAGTACTTGATACGCACCTTGAAGGTCGTGACTTTATTGTGGGTGATACGTATACCATTACTGATGTTTCTGCTTGGGGCTGGATTGATAAAGCACCGGTTGTATTAGGTGAAGAGGGCTTAGCGCCTTACCCAAATCTTAAGCGTTGGTTTGAAAGCATTAATAACCGCCCAGCAGTTGCACGTGCACGCGCAATTGGCACTGACATCGAATTTAAAAAAGAGTTTGATGAAGACGCTAAAAAAGCGTTTTTCCCTTCAAACTATCCAAAAGTATAAAAGCACTCAATACTAATACCAATTCCATTAAGTATGTGATCTAAATTTTACACCGAAAAAATAATTCAGTTCTAGGCGTAAATTGATGTAAATGGTTGTTCCCTTTGCGAAATTTACAACAAAGAAATGGGTTGTTTTAGCAAGTAAAATAGATCAGCTATTTATTGGAATTGGTATAAACAGCAGATCAGTTAGCTGATCTGCTGTTTAGTATTTTATTGCTGTGTTAGCACTTCTTTATTTTCATCTGCCACGAATAAATTAACTTCCTCTGTGTGCTGGCTTACGCTATTTCTTTTTAGGGCGATGTATAGGTCTGAGTGAATGTATATACCCTCTGTTCCTGACTTCATTCCTGCAATATCAAACCATGAGAGCAGCTGGCGTTTTCTGCCTGCAAGTTCAAGCCTTATATCGCGCTTTTTAAATATAACGTCGAGATCGGCAAGCATGGCCATTACACTTAAATCTAAGTGAGTAAAGCAGGGCACAGCGTCAATTATTACACATTGTGTATCGTCTTTTTGTCTTGCGTATTGTTCTAGTAATCTGCGTTTAAAATAGCTGGCATTAAAGTAAGTTAAAGGTGAATTAAAGCGGTAAATAAACACGCCTTGCACTGCTTTTGCTTTATCTGTGGCGTCTAAACTTCTTACTACGCCTTTAATATCTACGCCGAGAATATTGTCGGTTGGGCGCATAACAGTGCGAATAAATTGAAATAACCCTAGTAATACAGCAAGTGTGATCCCTGGTATAACGCCAATAAATAACACCGCAAGTAAGGTGGCTGAGGCGAGATAAAATGCCTGTTTATCTTTTCGTTTTAATTGCCAAACCGCTTTTAAATCGAGTAAGTGTACAGAGGCAATAATAAGTACAACACCTAGCGCGGCACTTGGAATAAATTCAAGGGGGGCTGTTAAAAATACAGCTATGACCGCAATAATAGATGCTGCTATTATTGATACTAACTGCGTTTTACCACCTGTTGCATCGTTAACAGCGGTGCGTGAGTCGGCGCCACTGACTGCAAAACCTTGCGAAAGAGCTGATGCTATATTTGCTATACCTAACGCTCTAAATTCTTTATCGGCGTCTATGTCGTAGCCATTTTTAGCGGCAAAACTGCGCGCTGTTAGCATCATACTTACAAAGCTAACAATGGCTAAGTTAAGTGCGGGTACTACTAGCTCTCGAATAATCCCTAAGTCAAAAACAGGGGTATTAAAAACAGGAAGCCCGCCAGTTACGGTGCCAATGGTTTTTATATCAAGCTGTTTTAAATCAAAAATCCATACCAAAAGCGCACCAAAGGCAATGGCGAACATAGACGCAGGCCACGTGGGTCTTATGCGTTTCATGGCAAAATAGACCGCCAGTGTAAACAAAGCCATGAGTAAGGTTGGGACATGTGTTTGCGCTAGGTATGTGGGCACACCACCTAGGCGTTCAAGTAAGTAGCGCTCGTCAAAAGTAAAGCCAAATACTTTAGAAAATTGACTCACAATAATAGTAATGGCTACGCCGTTTAGTAATCCCATTAAAATAGGTTTAGATAAAAAGTCGGCTAATACACCTAGCTTAAATTTACTGGCTATAAAGCACCAAAAGCCGGTCATAGCGGTCATGGTGACAACAAGTTGCCAATGTTTAAAACTGTCACCTGCAGCAAGAGGTGTTACTACTGCTGCAATAACGGCGCAGGTGGCGGCATCAGGGCCGACTATTAACTGTTTTGAAGTGCCAAAAAGTGCATATAACATCATTGGCAATATGCAAGAATATAACCCTACGGCAGCATTAACACCGGTTAGCTGTGCGTAAGCAATGGCAACAGGTAAAGCTACGGCAGCTACCGATAGCGCTGCTCTTACATCATCAGCAAACCATTGTCGCTCATAGTGCAGCAATGTATCTAAACCCGGCATAAAATTATATAAACGCGACAGCACTTCAGTATCCTTGCTAATAGTTACAACGTTTTGATAGTAAATTTAATATTCAAATAAGTATAGCTAGGTGGGAGTGTTTTTTACGTAATACCCACTGTATTGAATTAGTTATTTACTATAGCGATGGAAGGTTATTTAACTCGGTAGACGACCACCTTTAACTCGGTAGGCGACCACCTTTCAAATTTATTATTTATAATTTACAATTGCTTAACTAACATCCTAAGTCTTTTAAGTTATACATAAAGTCTTTAAAGGTAAAAGTAGAAGGAAAGTTTTCTATTAATTTAACTTCCCTAATTGCTGTAACCCAATTGATTATAAGTTTAATGAGTTAAGGTAGGGGAGTATTGCAGGATAGGGGCTTGCACCGTAACTGTGATACACCCTAATAGGAAACAATAAACTTTAGCGACTAAAATAAAGTTTCACCGGTGAAACTCAGTCGCTGGATGAAGGTCTTGTGTTCTATTTTCTGCTATCAGTTAATAAATATTAATTATTTATCACTACACTTTCGTTTTTCGATAATTCTAAAGTGTTGAGCTATAAATGCTTTTCAATTGATATTAAAAGGGAAATTAAATGACTTTAAAAACAACACTTCTTTCAACCATTCTTTTATCTACGTCTACCTTCTCAGGTCTCGCTTTAGCCGCTGATGTTGAAGCCGGTGTAGTTAAAAATGTAGTGAGCATTAGTGAGTATGATTCATTTGCTGCTAATCACCCTCTCGACTTATCTCAGCTCAGCATACACAAACAAACCGTTAAAGCTGCCGCTTCCGGTATTCAGTATTTTGAGGTGTACGCTGTTGGTTCAACTAATAAGGGTTTTGAGGATGATATACTTCCTAATCAAACAACTACGAATGAAGATCATGGAGGCTCTCAAATTAGAGTTGCGGTAATTCAATATGGTTATGGAAATATCAACAATGCTACATTTGGCGGGCAAAGTAAGTCTTTTACAGAGTCAGTATATCTATGCGGTACTTTAGGCGTTGATGTACATAACTGCAATCCGGGTGAAACAGTTACCGGTTGGCTTTATTATTTTGATTTTTATGGCCCACAACAAGGTAGTTTCTCAGTTTCATCAAACTCAACTTCGTCTCCTAGCTACTGGAGTGATTCAATTTATATTCAATAAATTTATAATGTTAAAGCATAAAGTAATACACTGTATTTATGCTTTAACATTGATTTTAGGAGACAATTGATACCCATCATATTCATGAAGTACATCAAGGAAGTCTGACCATTGTTTTTCTGATTTTGTATCTCCTATACTTTTTGCAAAATCTCGACTGTTTTTTATTTGAGCAATAAAGTCTTTACTCTCCACGCCAACGAATGAGCCGTTTTCAAATTTAAAGCTATCATATGGGAGAACAAGTAATCGACCATCACCAGTTTCTTTGATAAGTGCATTTAATTCATCCATGCCAATGTTGTGCATGTCTACAGTTCTTGATTCTGTATTTTTTCCTGTAACATCAGGCAATTCATTGCCGTCTTTTTGATTTTCTTTAGGTTGTTGAACTGATTGGTATTGACTGTAAATAGCTGTTTGATTGCCGATAATCATGATGAACATCCCTTTGCTAGTTTTAAGTGTATAAAGTAAGCAATAAAGATGCCGCTTTACAAAGGAAGGAGGTACATTAGAGTGTTCTAACTTATGATCTGAAGTTAAAATAAGGCTTTTAAATAAGTAATATTAAAATGAAATATAGGTATCGAGATTGATACAAAGATGAGGGATATAGAAATTAATATCCATTTCAATTTTTTGAGTTCTTTTAAGTGATTTGCATTTTTAAGCGACTCATTTAGCCGCTGAATATTTAGTTCAACTTCGCGCACTGTCTCCTGAGAGACGTGAGCTAAATTTTCAATACTAGCAACAGAGCTTTTTAAATTTCTCTCTGTTGCTAGTATGTGGGTATCAACGTTCTTACTTTCCAGTGATTTCTTCACATATTCAGATAAAGAAATACCTTCCTTTTGCGCTTCACTATTTAAAGACTCTTTTAATTTATCGTCAATTCGGATGCTTAGAATAGCCATTCTAAAATACCTCGGGTGTATACGGGTGTAAACAAAGCGTATACGCCTATTTTAAAAGGCGCAACAGGTTATTTTAGATGAAAACTGTGTATGACAAAATGAGATAATAGGCACGCCGTCGACTGTCGACAAATTACTACGTAATTTTCTACAGTCGCGTGCAAAGGGGATACCCCTTCAACCCCTTTTAAGCATTAGAATAAAAATAATAGCCCTTGCACTTTTATCTCAATTGAATACAATTAATGTATATACAATTGTAATTACAGGTGTGCTATGGGTACTATTAATATTCGTGTTGATGATGATTTGAAAGTGCGTTCTTATGCAGCATTAGAAAAGTTAGGTATAACTCCCTCTGAACTATTAAGACAAACATTAGAATATGTTGCACAAAGAGAAGCTTTACCATTCAAATCTGTGCTATTAACTAGTGACGACGAGGCGCTAATTGCTGTTGCAAAAGCCCGTTTAGCTGAACCAAAAATAGGGGTAAAGGTTTCGCTAAATGACCTATGAGTTAGAATTTGACCCTCGATCGCTCAAGGAGTGGCATAAATTAGGTGCAACCGTACGTGATCAATTCAAAAAGAAGTTGTCAGAAGTCTTAAAGCACCCTTGGATTGAAGCTAACCGACTAAGAGAGCTGCCAGATTGCTACAAAATTAAGCTGCGTAAAGCAGGGTATCGCTTGATATATCAAGTACAGGATGGAAAGGTTTTGATTCTTGTTTTGGCTATAGGGAAAAGAAACAAGTCAGAAGCTTACAACGATGCAGAGAAACGAGTTTAGCTAAAATCCCTCAAATTTCATTTGGTCATCTACTCGATAAGAGAACCTTAGCTTAGTTGCTTTACGTTGCTTCCTCTCGATGATTTCAACGCTTATATTCTTTATTTCGGTAGTGTCTTTAATCGTCTCTATACTTCGCTTTATGACAAGTTTATTCAAGTCTTTAAATAGAGGGTATGAGTAAAATTTTTCCTTGTTTTTTGTTGTGTATAGTCCTAGTTCGTCTTTTAGCTCATCGACACCTATTTCAAAATAGCGGTCTTTCTTTTCGCTTATTTTCTGGCGTAGGAGTTGATATAAGTTACTTGCGTTTGTGTCTTTTAGCCGTGTGCTCGAGATTAAAACTTGGGTGGTATATTTGCCCTCTATCATGCAAATATACGGCTTCATTTGACGGCTAAAGTTAATGTCTACGTAACCGTCACCGTCCTCATAGTCGCAGTATTCAGTGACGTTAAGCATACGAATACCTTTGCCGCTAGGTTTCCTCCAAGGCTTATCTCCAGAGCGTGGTATGGGTGGTAAAAGCTGATCTTTCGGAATCCCTATTATCTGTTTTTGTAAGTCCAGAGTCGCGGATTTTAGTTGCTCATAGGCTGTGTTCATTTCTAGCTTGGCTATTTTCGCGTATTCA
This sequence comes from Pseudoalteromonas sp. TP27, assembly GCF_056470645.1. Lineage (NCBI taxonomy): Bacteria > Pseudomonadati > Pseudomonadota > Gammaproteobacteria > Alteromonadales > Pseudoalteromonadaceae > Pseudoalteromonas > Pseudoalteromonas sp. TP27. Next base: position 24,020 of record NZ_JARDAK010000017.1, read on the forward strand.
CTAGCATAAATTCGGAATACTTGGCCTTGCTTTACTATTTTTTTAGAGTCCAGATGAGCTATGGCCGTAAATAATACCAATCTGCTTATATACGGGGTCTATTTAACGTTAAGAAAATTACGCTAGAACTAGGCAAAAATTTTTGTATCTAGTTGTTCTAAATAAAAAATTTTTAACGACGTTATAGTGAAATTTAATTCGTTAAATTGATCAAAGATTTATGCAGATTGGTATAAAACACGCCTAGATGACAAGGGCATCTTAGTGTTTTGTTGATATCGGTCTTATGCCGAACTTTCGTTTTACTAGATGTGTTTACTAATTCCATAAGGGGTTTTCTTTATTTTTTGCGACCTCCTACAAGTTAAGGGATGGTTTACTTTTAGTTAATACCACCTTTATATTTTTATCCACAAGACTCGGTAGAATAATCATGTTTTTAATAAGGTTTGTATAATATAAAGCTACTTTATTATAGGCGTAAAAAAGCCTGCATAAAAGCAGGCTTTAGTGTCTAGGGGAAATTAAAATTTAGCGCGAATACCAAAACTGAAACGGCGATCAGCTTCAGTGTATTTCCAAGCTCCATCTAGTTCTGATAGGTAAATAGATGGCTCGCCTGTTAAGTTAGTTGCGTTACCTACAAGTGTAACGTTTTCGTTGATATCCCAGCTTGCAGAGAAATCTAACTGGCCTCTGTCGTCACGGTAGTTATTACCGTAAACAGTGCCTTCTGCTGAAATACTGCCGTCTGAGTTAATATTTTCTACGCGTTTTTCGTTTTCAGTATCTAAGAAACTGTCACGGTAGTTATAAGCGATACGAGTAGAGAACCCTTCGTATTCCCAAAATACTTGTAAGTTATATGTATTTTTAGAAATGTCTAATAGTGGGTTGCCGTTTGGTTGTTCGCTGTCTGCATACGTGTAGTTTGCATTAACACCTAAGCCAGAAAATGCACCAGGTAAACTTGTGAAGAACTGTTGGTAGCCCACTTCAAAACCTTGTACTGAGCCGTTTTCACCATTTACATTTTTAACTGTATCGATACCCGTTAGTCCTGCATCGCGCAGACCTGCAACATGGTTAAAGCCATCTGCATCTACTGGGTAGTCAGTCGCATCAGAGTAAACTAGGTTGTCTTGTGAAACACCTGCAACGTCAAGCTGACATACTTGGTTCCATTGAGTTACGTTTTGACCAGTTGAAGTGCTTGAAGAAGCCTGACAGCTGCTTTCGTTACTTAAGAAAGACTCAACATCTTTATAAAATACAGCAAAAGATAGTACGTTACCTTCATCAAAGTAATGCTCTACAGATAAGTCGTATTGTGTTGCGCGGTATGGTTCTAAATCAATAGAGCCTTGCGTTGCGCCTGTAATATCGTTATTAACGTCAAACGCAGGGCTTAGCTCGCTAAAGTCAGCGCGACGCATAACTTTTGCAGCAGCAAAGCGGAATAATGTTTCGTCTGAGTAGTTATACGTAACGTTTAAGCTTGGTAAAAAGTCGCTGTAGTCATTGTCGCCAGTTACTTTTTCGCCGTTAAGGAACACGCTTGATTCTAAATCTGTAGTCACATAACGACCACCCACAATCGCAGTGATGTTATCAAAGTCTAAGTAAGCCGACACATATACAGCGGCTGTATCTTCAACTACGTTACGGTATGCACTTTCTTGAAACTCTTGATTGTCTGAAAGACTCCCTGTTGACGCTAAGTTAGTACCTGCAAGTAACTGCTGAAGTTGAGCATAAGTATTTGCAGGGTTAGATAAACCGTTATAGCTTAAAAATGTCAGTAGATCGTTTTGACCCGAAGTACCTAATTGGTCAAAAGAGTTGTCGTGGCTAACGGTTGTAAAGCTATCTGGAAATGCAGCATTAAAATCATCAACCCATAAAGTAGCTAATGAGCCATCTGAGTCATTAAATGCATTTTTGTAAATGTCTTTAATTTCTACCTTGTATTGCTCGTATTCGTAATCGCGGTTAGTAACACGTACACCTGCTTTTACTTTAGATACCCAGCTTAAGCTGCTGAGAGGTTCAAACATTTCAACATCAAAACGAATAGCCGTTTCGTCATTGTCTGTTCTTTTGTCTTCACTTTTAAACGTACGTAGTGCTAAGTTTTGTGGGTCAGTAAATGCATTTGGATCTGAATGAATGATGCTTGGTAATTTATTACCGTCTTGTGAAAATACACCATCGTATAAATGGTTTACTAAATCAACGCCACCACTTGCTTCAAATGTTGATTTTTCAATTGGACGTAAAGTAAATTCAGAATCAGGTCTAACGCTTTCTGACGACGCAACAGCAATTTCACCAGAGATTTTAATGTTATCAGTCAGGTTCCATTCGGCCCCAAGTGCATTTGAGAACGAGTCAGTTTCGCGAAAGTCACTGTACGTTTTAGGGATACCAAATTCGTTTGTTAGCGTGTAATTATTGACGCCGTTAGCATCTTGAGTTGTATTTGCATCTGTTGATAATGAACCTGCTACACCTAAAATAGAATTACCACTTTGATTACCTGAGCGTTTAGTGCCACTTAAATCAAGATACACCATGCCATTACCAGATTGCGGTGCCCACTGAAGAGATAAATTTACAGCAGTACGCTCACGTTCTTCTACGTATTGTTCAACGCTATGTTCATCACGCACAATAGCATTACCGCTTGAGGTATTGCCTTCTTGACCGTTAATCTCGATGTCTTGAGGTTTTACACGACTAGATGTTTCATCTTGGCGAAGTTCACGATCTTGATATGAAAGCATAACAATGGCACCAAAGGTTCCCATTTCATCAAAATCCCAGTTGTTGCCAATTGAACCACTAAAAATAGGCGCTACGTTTTCAGTTTTATCAGCGTATTCTGCATCTATTGACATGGCTGCCGTTAGTTTATCTAATTCTAATGGGCGGACTGTTCTTAAGCTTACAGTACCGCCTAATGCGCCTTCGATCATATCGGCAGTAGGTGATTTAACAACTTCTACCGTTTTTAAGAAACTTGATGGGAAATCTTGAAGGCTTATACCATCGCGAGAGTCACCAATGGTAGAACGACCATTTAATTCAACACGGTTTTGCGGTAAGCCACGAATAGAAACACTGTCACCCACACCAAAATCAGAGTTAATAGATACACCGGTAATACGTTGTAGCGCTTCTGCAATATTATTATCCGGTAATTTACCTATATCCTCAGCAACAACAGCATCAACAATACGACCATCAGTACGTTTAAGCATTGCTGCTGCTTTCATACTGTTAAGAATGCCTTTTACTTCAATAACTTCTATATTGTCATCAGCTGCGGTTGCAGTGTTTTCTGCTTCTTGCGCAGCTAAAGTAGAAGAAGCCATTAATAAAAGGGCTGCAGCACTGATTGTTGTAGAGCTACTTCTTTTGTGTTTATTAATTAATGTTGAAGTAATTTGATTGAGTTTCATGTATCTCTCCCGTTTGGGTACGACTTACGTCATTGTGTGTATTGTTATCTGGCTTGGTTAACCAATTCAGCTTCTTTTTTCTGCATTGTGTAATACAGGTGGTATGGTTGAAATTAGTCCAATTCAGCTTTTATTACAACCTTTGTTTACCAAAAGTTCACAACTTGTATTACAAAATGCTGTTTTATTTTTCTTATATTTAATAATTTTAATGACTTAGGTTGCTTTTTATTTTTTTGTATTTTGAATGAATTTTATTAAAGTATCTTTACCAAAGGTGTTTTTTTATATTATTTGTACTATTTAATGCGGGTTTAGATGCTATTTTGAGCTTTTGCGATGTAATTTTATACATGTTTAGTTTGCTTTTTAAGTGATGTTAAAAATAATGAGGTATTCATTAAAGGTTGGGTATGGCTTGTAAACTTGCGATGTAGTGAGGAGTATAAAGTCATTCAATTTTATTTTGGTTACTTTTTTGGTAATACCAATTTTCTATTGTTTTTATATGAACTTTGTATTAGAGCTTACTGATACACATCTATATATCATTATAAATAGAGTGATTTTTACGCAAAAAAAAGCCCAGCATATTAATGCTGGGCTTTCTTAGATTAAATATATTAGCTTTTTAGCTCGCCTGTAGATGATTCTAAGTGAGCGCGAATAAACCACTGAAATTGCTCTAAATCGGCTAATTGGCTGGTGATCATATCTTCAGACACCGGATCTAGTTCAGAAAGAGTTTCAATTGCTTTGCGGTGATCGGCATTAACGCCGTTGTATACTTTATCAAGCGCAGCTAAATGTTCGGTTACTAAACCTTTACCTACAGAGTATTCTTTCCATGTGCGGCGATCGACAATTGATTTAGGCGTACCAACGGGCACTCCACCAAGAGTCGCAATTCGCTCTGCAATTGTATCTGTCATTTCGCGAACAATATCAACCTGAGGGTCTATCATTTCGTGCACGCCAATAAAGTTAGGGCCAACTACATTCCAGTGAATATGCTTTAAAGTAAGTTGCAAATCGATTAACGCAACCATGCGATTATCGAGAGTTTCAATAGTGCTTTGCGCGGCTTCATTGTCCATACCTGGTGCAGTAAATTCGGCTACTTTATTTGTATTACTCATAATGTCTCCTGTTATGTGATTTTGTGCCTGTAGTTGAAATAACTCTACAAACATAACTTGAGCTATATAAAGCAATGCTTGTGCCGAATACTGTAATTTAACCTGTAAGCCTTTATTTAAAGGGGATGGCTAAACTCAAGCCCTATTAATTTAAGTACTATCCTGGTTTTTTTTATGAAAAATATGCATTTAATTGTAAAATTTGCACAGAGTCTCATGCTATTAATGGATGGTAAATTTCGATTGATTTTATTTATTTAATTAATTTATTAAAAATCACTCTTTTTAATAACGCCCACTCTTTAGTTAGTAAATGCTCACTGGTATACTCCTGCCGCATTTTAACTGGAGTTATGTTAGCAACTTATGAAATTTATAAACACACTGTTTACTGCATACATACTGCTTTTGTCTCACTCTGTAGTGGCACAAAATTGGAGCGTTACGCAACTGCACACAAATTTTGGCGATGCTTTAAATCCTTTCACAGGGGAGTCGTCTTTTACACGTACTTATACTTTAGAGCATGCATCTGAGCATGACTTAGGCGACAACTACTTTTTTATAGACTTTTTAAACGATAGCCTTACCGATGGTTTTCAAGATACGGGTATTTATGGCGAGTGGTACACAACACTTAGTTTATCTAAAGCACTTGATACTTCATTAAGTTATGGCCCAATAAAAGATACAGGTTTAGTGTTTGGTATTAATGCAGGCGAAGAAGGCTTAATGAAATACACGCCAGGTGTAAAACTAAGTTGGGATGCCCCTGGGTTTGATTTTTTAACCACTACTTTTGCAGGGTACATTGATGCTAACGGCGGTGTACAAAAAGATCAGCTAGCTAAACAAGATAATAGCCTTTTTATAGACCTTGCATGGGGCGCACCTTTTTCGTTTGGTAGCCAAGCATTTTATTTTACCGGCCACGTTGAATATATTTCGGGTCGCGATGATGAGCTTGGTAATAGTGTAAATGAATGGCTTTTAGCGCAACCTGCAGTGCATTGGGATGTAGGGCAAAACCTTAACTTAAACCCACGCGAATTAATGGTGGGGATAGAGTGGCGCTACTGGTATAACAAGCTCGGTACTGAAGAAATTGAAAATCAGCCTTTTTTACACGCTATTTGGGTGTTTTAATACTATTAAAGTGAATAATATCTAAGGCTAGGGCCTGCTTATCTTTCGATATTAGCTTACATGGTTTGAATATAGTGCATTAATTAGCGCTGCTAGGCGTATCGAAGCGATCATTATAATAAGTAGTAATATTGCAAAGCTCCATTCGTTAGCAGTGATTCTAAACATCGACTCGAGTGAATAGGCAAGTGTTGGTTTGTATCCTTTTTTGATCTCCCGCACTACATTGTATAAGCCATAGGCAAACGCTAGGCTGATTGATACAAAGTAACGGTGGCAGGTAGAATAACTAAATTGGTATGAGTACCAGCAAATATAGCGCTATAAACAACAGCGACAGAAATTAAAGTAAAGATTAATCATTTAAATTAAAGGTACTTTTTAAAGCGTCCTTTTTATGATCTTGAAAAACTTACAAGGCTCTGTAAGTTTTTCTATTTTTGACACCACTTATTACTCACTTTTTTACCGTGAATCGCTGTTTTTACTGGCTTGATTAGCTGGTCTTTATTTTGCATTTAGTGAAATTGCTTTTAGCTGTTTAAGCAAAAATTTATCCACTAACTAATTTGTAATGAAGGACTAAACATGGCTGAATCATTTAAATACGCAGGTAATAAAGGAAAAGGCGGCGAGCTACATCAAAGCGCATCAGATGGCTACCCAACAATGACTACAGCGCAAGGTTGCCCTGTGAGCGACGATCAAAACTCGTTAAAGGTAGGTAAGCGTGGCCCAGGTTTAATGGAAGATCAGGTACTTCGCGAAAAGCTTTTTCATTTTGACCACGAGCGCATTCCAGAGCGAGTAGTTCATGCACGAGGTTACGGGGCACATGGGTACTTTGAAACCTATGATTCTCTAGAGGAATTAACTAGCGCCGATATTTTTAAACGTAAAGGTGAAAAAACACCTGTGTTTACGCGCTTTTCTACTGTTGCCGGTAACAAGGGCTCTCCGGATTTAGCACGTGATGTACGCGGTTTTGCCGTTAAATTTTATACTCAAGAAGGTAACTGGGATTTAGTGGGTAACAATATTCCGGTGTTTTTTATTCAAGATGCTATGAAATTTCCTGATTTGGTTCATTCGGCTAAAGCTGAGCCCGACCGAGGCTTTCCGCAAGCGCAAACCGCACACGATAACTTTTGGGATTTTGTAAGTTTATCGCCAGAATCAATGCACATGGTTACATGGGCAATGTCTGATAGGGCTATTCCGCGTTCGTTGCGATTTATGGAAGGTTTTGGGGTTCATACATTTAAGTTTATTAATGGCGAAGGTGATGAAAAATACGTGAAGTTTCATTGGAAACCAAAAGGCGGTATGCAGTCAGTTGTGTGGAACGAGGCACTTAAATTAAATGGCGCAGATCCTGATTTTCATCGCCGCGACATGTGGGAGTCCATTGGTAATGGTGACTACCCAGAGTGGGAATTAGGTGTTCAAGTATTTGATCAGCAGTTTGCTGATGAGTTTGAATTTGATGTGTTCGATGCCACTAAACTCATACCAGAAGAGCAAGTACCCGTTAAAATAGTGGGGAAAATGGTGCTTAACCGTGTAGTTGATAACTTTTTTGCAGAAACAGAGCAAGTTGCATTTTGTACTCAAAACATTGTGCCAGGGCTCGACTTTACTCCAGATCCTCTTTTACAAGGGCGTAATTTTTCATACCTTGATACGCAAACAAAGCGCCTTGGTGGCCCTAACTTTACACAGATCCCGGTTAATGCACCTAAGTGCCCAATGAGACATTTTCAGCAAGATGGTCACATGGCAATGCAAAACCCTAAAGGACGTGTTAATTACGAACCTAACTCATGGAGCGCAAGCGAAAATAATCCTCGTGAATGCCCTGCACATGGGTTCAAAAGTTCATCAGAACAAATGAGTGGTGACAAGCTACGCTATCGCTCAGACACATTTAGTGATCACTACAGTCAAGCTCGTCAGTTTTACTTAAGCCAAACAGAGGTAGAGCAAGTACATATTCAATCTGCGTACGTGTTTGAGCTTTCTAAAGTTGAGCATGTACCAATACGAGAGCGTTTGGTATCGCATTTATTAAATATTGACGAAACCCTCGCAAACAAAGTTGCCGAAGGGCTTGGTTTACAAGAAATGCCAGACCCAGCTGAAGCTGCTATGCCCACACGTAAAGACCTACCTGTATCTGACGCGTTAAGTATTTTGAAAAATGCGCCAAATACATTTAAGGGCCGCAAATTAGGTATTTTAGTGAGTGATGGCTTTAATGCAGAAATTTTTGAATCGGTTACTAATACACTTAAAAGCGAAGGCGCAAACTTTGAAATTATTGCCCCACAAGTTGGCGGTGCTAAATGCAGCAAGGGTAAGCACTTTGAAGCCGATCAGGTTATAAATGGTGGACCATCGGTTTTATACGATGCGGTACTTGTACTCACCACTGAAGAGGGAGCTGAAAAACTAGCAGCTATTGCAGAAGCTAAAGACTTTGTAAGTGATGCGTACGCACATATGAAATATATAGGCTTTACAAGTGAAGCTAAGCCATTATTTAAAGCAGCAGGCCTTGATGGAAAAGCGGATGATGGTTGGATTGATTTAGCTAAAATATCGGGTGAGACATTTATTGAGTCACTACGTAATCTACGTTTTTGGCAGCGATAAGTATTTATTCGGAATATTATTTCTAAATCTATCTAGCGTTAATTTACTCTTAAAATTAAAAGCCGTTGTATTGCTACAACGGCTTTCATTTATTGTGCCAATAGATAAGCTTTAAATTTGCTTATCTATTACGCTTCTTATTTCACTTAGCGTGGTTTCTTTAATTATTTTACCATCTTCAAAAACAACTTCTAATAGACCTTGTGCTTCTTCTTGCTCGGTTACGTCATCAAATAAAGTGAGTTCGCCATTTACTCTGTCTATTTTTAAGAGTCCTTTAGCTGATTTTTTCTTTGAATCAGTTTTTGGGTCTTTAAAAATAGCTAAACGTTCACCCGCTTTAACTACACTTGTTGCTTTTACTGCTGAGCCGTGAGTATCACGCGTTACATATTGATAGCTGTATGAACCAATACCAAGTACTACTTTTGAAGCGAAGCCTTTATCCATTAAGCGTTGTAAAATTTGGCGTTGGCGAGTTAGTGTTATTGCGTCACCATAAATAGCACCAATATGATCATCAAGCAGTTTATAGCCTTTAGATGTTGTTGTGCCGCCAAATGTTTCCCAAAGACATTCTATAAGCCCTTTAACTTCACATTCCATCAGTTCAATAGTGTTGTTATCTTCAAATCCAAAACATTGACCGTTAAAGTAATACGCTTCATAACCTTTATTAATAACGTCAGCTTGAGCTTCTTTTTGTGTTTCAAATAACTCATTGTAATCAGATACCGGTGAAACTTTGTAACCTGTTAATACTTTAACAGGGTCGCCTGAGTCGGGGCGTATAACTAAGGTGCCATCGCGCGCCATTATTTCGCTTTTTAACTGAGGTAAGTAGTCAGTAACAAGTGTCCAAAAGTCCCATGTGTCAGACACAACACTTAAAATCCCTTTCGGTGATTGCTCTTTCATTAAGTATTTAAAAAACTCAATTTCACCTTCCATTATCCATGAGCAAGTTACTGAGTGTTCAGTTGCATCTACAGAGCAACCAACAAGTTCGTTATCTACATTTGCCCCATAATATTTTTCAGCAAATAAAACAGCAGGAATGGTATCTGTGCCTACGAGCCCTGATGCTAAGTGGCCAAAACCACTCATTGCTGCAGCATGTTTGCCAAACATACCTCTAAAGCTAAAGTCATGTCCCTGAAATGGTACAAACTCCATAGGCATCCCTGTTTTTTGTGCAAATTCTTTGAATACTTTTAAATATGCAACAGAGGTTGTAGTGCTGGTTTGTATTGGCCAGTTTTCGCAGCTCAATACAGTTTCAATCATATTCGTTAGCCATTGAAAGCCAGCTTTAGTATTTACTATCGTCATAGGCGGAACTAAATAAGGGACTAATGTTCCTTCTGGCAACGCTTTAATTTTTAACGGTAAGTAACCTAAATCATGTAAGTCTTCTAAATACTTCACATCAACTGTATAGCCAAGCATTGAGCTCATTATACGTTTATGGTTAGCAACGGCAGTTGCTTTATCTACTTTAAAAAACTCATCCCATTCTTCTAAAAGGTAGCTTTTAATAAAGTATTGAAGGCCAACAAATGCTACTTTATTGTTGTTTTCTATGTTGCTAAGTTTTCCGCTTCTTGATGTAAAGTTCGCATATACTTCACTTACATCAGGGTGATAAGCACGGCTATGAAATTCTTTATAAACATCTTTTTGCATACTTGCAGCTGTAATAGTCATGGTGTTTTCCTTACATCTCAATTATTTGTAAATTAATGGTGTTACTACTTTTAAACTCGTTAGCCGGTTTAAACGAATCAGTTGTATAAATACGCTCTATTAGGCCTTCAAAAACATCAAGCCCCTTTGAAAAAATGCCATGAGTTATAAAAAGAGAAATTTCAGCAGCGCCGTTGCTTTTTAGTACCTTCGCAAGTTCGATAAACGTTCTGCCGCCATCACAAATGTCATCAGCAATAAGTACGTTTTTGCCTTTAACATCGCCAATAATTTCTGTTTTTATTATTTCGCCTGTTTTTAAGTTTCTTACTTTTTGAGCTTGAATAACGTTAGGTACACCATTGAATTTTTCTGAAATTTTAATCGTTTTTTTACTTGCCCCAGCGTCAGGAGAAATAAGCGTTAGTTCGCCTTTTGCTAAACGTTGGCTAAGCTCTTCACAGCGTCCAAGTAATGAAATTTGCTCAATATTAGTTACTCTATTAATTAAAGCAGGGGATACATCACTATGCGCATCCCAAATAGTTACTTTTGAAAAGTGTAAGCTATTAATAAAGTTTGCCATAACAGCTGCGCCTAACGCTTCTCCTTCAACGCATACTCGGTCTTGGCGTGCGTAAGGAAAATAAGGAATAACAAGTTCGATTGGCGTACTTTCATTTGTTAATCTTTTTAACGCATCAACAGCAATCATTAATCTAACCATTTTTGAAGAATTGGTTAGTCGTTCAAAAATCTCTATTTTGATAGAGTCTGAAAAATTAGCAGTGTTGAATCTGACATGCTCTTCACCACCTGAAAAAGCAAAGTGATCATAATCAACTAACGATTTACTTCCTGTTGAGTCATAGCTAAATACTTTCATTTTTTGTCCTTTTAATGTTTGTGTCCTAGTGACACAATTAAGTTATCAAATGTACCTATAGTAATCAAGCTATTTTTTAAACTAACTCACTGAACTTATGTAATGTCTGTAATTTTACTGTAGGTTGAAATTGAGATGTGTTTAATTTATTGTGTCATTAAGACCTTAACTTAATGTGAGAACGCTGTGACTAACCATTACGATATTACTGAATACAAAAACCCATTATTTACAGTCGATAGTGTGTTATTTACTGTTAAGAACGATGCTCTAAAAGTACTGATGGTTAAGCGTGCAAATGAGCCATTTAAAGGTCGTTGGGGGCTACCTGGTGGGTTTGTTGATGTAGATATTGACGATAGCGTAAGTATGACGGCGCTTAGAAAGCTTAAAGAGAAAACCAGTGTTGCGCCTCACTATTTAGAGCAGTTGCAAACATACTCAGGTATTAATCGTGATCCGCGAGGGTTTAGTGTCACTTTAGTGTACTTTGCATTAATAGCAGAGGCACAAGTATCAACCCATATAGAAACGGTTGATGATGCAAAGTGGATAGATATAGATGAAGTAAATAATTTGCCTGTGGCTTTTGATCACAAGTATATTATTGAACAAGCTAAAGCGCGTTTAAAACAAAAAGCGTTGTACTCAATGGCGCCGGTTTATTGTTTGCCAGAGCATTTTACCGTAGGGCAATTTAAGTCAGTCATTGAAACCATTATAGGTAAACCTGTTCAGCGTAAAAGTATAATAAGGCGCATTGAAGCTGCTGATATGTTTGAAAAATTAGATAAAAAAGTTAAATCTGGCGGTCGCTTAGCACAGTTATACAAAGTAAAAGCCGGCGTTGATATTGTAAATTTCGAACGTAATTTAAGTGTCTAACTTTAAATGGAATTAAATTTTGAGTAGTAAAAACGTCCTGTCGTATTATCGCGATTGCTACAAAGAAGATAGCGCGGATTTAAATTTATGGAATTTAAATAAATTAAAAAAAGAGGATCGCCTAGTACTTGAAGGGCGAGATGATTTAGGCTCAGGTTTTTTACCACGCACTCCAATCCCAACAGAATTTGCTGAGCAAATGATGAAACGCGTTGAGGTGTATCAGCGAGAACGAGTATTACTTTATGCTCGCTTTATGTTCGTTGGCAACATAGAAGTTAAAGGTGAGGTAAAACAGGTTGTTTCGCCTATTTTATTTAATGAAGCCGTTATTGAAAAAGATCAGGGTGATTATTATTTTTCACTACATCAGCCACATCCTGATATTAATGAATCACTTACTCAACTTTTAATGCCAGAGGTTAATAAGCTTGCAAATATTGATGAAACGACTGATATTCAGTCAGCTTATTTTTGGACTTCACTATTAAAAGAAAGCCCGTTAGGGCTCAATGTATTTGAGCTTTTAAACTACCCTGAACTTGCTAATTATAACGAAATAAAAAAAGCCTTAAAAAGTAAAACCCCAACACTTTTACCTGCTTCTATGCTGGTTTTTGTTGAGCGCTCAAATAGTAGCCGAGGTGTTCTGCATGAGCTAGAAGAAATCATTGAATCAGATGAACTATCACCGCCTATTAACGGTTTAATTGACACTTTGAAGCCTTCAATTAAAAATAAAAACTTGAAGTACGATTATTTGCCTGGGCTATTATCAGCTTCGCAAAAGAAAGTTATCTCAATTGCCGCAAATATTAATTTAGGCTGTGTTTCTGGGCCGCCAGGTACGGGGAAAAGCTACACCATTGCAGCGATTGCAGCCGAGCATATGGCCCGAGGAGAGTCGGTGCTTATTGTTGCAAACAACAACCCGGCACTTGATGTAATAGTTGATAAACTTGATGAAAACTTTGGGCTAAGTGACGTATCTATACGCGCCGGACAAAAAGAATTCTTAAAAAATTTAAAAGACTATATTGCTGATTTATTAGCTGGATATTTAGCTGACGAACACGACAACTCTGTGCTTATTGAGTCTGAGCTAAACAAGCTAAATACCTCATTAAATGAATTAGAGTTACGTTTTAGCCAATTTTGTCAACGAGCAATAATCAGAGGGAAAAGGCTCAAGAATCTCGAAGAGAAAGAGATTAGATGGCTTACAAATTTATATATTCGGTTTGCGCGACGCGGTATTCAAAAATTAGCAAAGCAATGGTCTTCGTTAGAGCAAATAAATACGCAGCAAATTAAAAGGGAAAAGCTGGCGAGTAGTTATTTAAACGCGTTAAAAAATAAAAACCTCAAAGCACTAATTGATACTCAGCGTAAATCGTTAAACGCATTTAACCAAGCTATTCGTAGTCGCACATCTAAAAGACAATTTGAGCTTTTTGATAGTATAGAATACGAGGCTTTATTATTGGCTTTTCCGGTGTGGCTCGTAAGTTTAAATACCTTGTATAGAGTACTACCGTTAAAAGCCGAAATGTTCGACTTAGTTATTATTGATGAAGCCACGCAATGTAATATCAGTAGTTGTATACCTGCACTTTATCGTGCAAAAAGAGCGATGATTGTGGGCGACACTAAACAGTTAAGACATTATTCTTTTTTGGCAAAAAGTAAAGAATCTCAACTGATGGTTAAAAATAATGTGAGCCTTAGCGATGGCGGCATTATGAGCTATCGTGATAACTCTATTTTAGATCTGACCTTAAATGCATTAAACGATAATAAGCAACTGGCATTTTTAGATGAACATTTTAGAAGCAAGCCTGAGTTAATTAATTTTAGTAACGAACATTTTTATCAATCAAAGTTAAAAATAATGCAGCACAGACCCTGTACAAGTACGGGTAACTTACTGGTACAACGCGTTAATGGAACTCGAGATAGTTCAGGTATTAATCATCTTGAGGCGGGCAGTATTATAAACACGATTAAGCAACAAATTGATGACGATAAAAGCGCAGGGATCAGCCATAGCATTGGGGTTGTTTCGCCTTTTAGAAACCAGGCTGACTATATTGCTAAAGAAATAGAAGTTCACTTTAGTGACGCTGAAATAATAAAGCACAACATTAGAGTGGCGACCCCATTTGGCTTTCAAGGAGAAGAGCGAGATATTATACTTATCTCTTTTGCGGTTGATAATAATGCAAAAAGAGCGGCCGCTTATATAAATAAAGCGGATGTGTTTAATGTGTGCATTACACGGGCAAGGCAAAAGCAATACGTATTTTTATCAATAAATGAAACACAATTACCAGAGCATTATTTACTCAGGCGCTATTTAAGTTCAATAACACAGTTTAAAGCGATTCATAATATTACATCGGAAATAGATGAGTTTCAGCAATGTGTTATTGATGAGCTAACACGCTTAAAAATAGAAACGTGGGCTGGTTATACAATAGCTGGAACGGATGTTGATATTTTGTGCCGCCACAATGGTCAATACCTCGCGATTAATTTAATCGGCTTTCCTGGACCGTGGGCTGACTTTTTTGAGCTCGATACCTATAAATTATTTAGCCGCGCTAATATAGAAATACTACCAATTAGTTATGGATTATGGATTGTCGATAAAGGTACATGTATACAACATATTGTTAGTAAGCTTAAAGTACAGTCGTCAATAACTTTACTATAAAATAACAACGTACCTTCAAAGGTTCTAATAAAGAACAGCTACATGGTAATTTAAATAGCTATATAACGTTTTTTGTATTATGTGTTTAATTTACTTACGGGGGACGAGTTACCATAAAAGTCTATAGCATGCCTATTTATAGAGAGCGAATCACTACTTTTAAATTCAACTTCGAAAGATAGACGTGTTCTATAATAGTTTACTCACAAATACAAAATTGGATTTATTATGAAGTTAAACGGCTCTTGCCACTGTGGTAAAGTAGAATTTACCGTCAACTCAAAGCACCCTTATCCTTACAATTTATGCTATTGCTCTGTATGCCGTAAAACCGCAGGTAGCGGAGGTTTTGTTATTAATTTAAGCGCAGAGTATAAAACGCTTGAAGTGCAAGGGCGTGAACACATTACCATTTATCATGCAAAAATAGGTGATAAAACCAGTCCGGCAGAGCGCCATTTTTGTAAGCATTGCAGTACAAACTTGTGGCTATACGATGCACGCTGGCCTGAGCAAGTTCATCCGTTTGCAGGTGCTATTGATAGTGAGTTACCCATACCGCCAGAGCGCACTCATTTAATGCTTGGTAGTAAAGCAAATTGGGTAAATGCGGCCATTAACGAAGGTGATAAGCAATTTGAAGAGTACCCTGATGAAAGTATCGCTGCTTGGCATCAGCGCTTAAACTTAGAACAATAAAATAGGTATGACCTAAAATGCTGCGCTTTTAGCTTTGTAGCCATGAGTTATTGGATTGATAGTTATACCAATTCCAATAAATAGCTGATCTATTTTACTTGCTAAAACAACCCATTTCTTTGTTGTAAATTTCGCAAAGGGAACAACCATTTACATCAATTTACGCCTAGAACTGAATTGTTTTTTCGGCGTAAAATTAAGATCACATACTTAATGGAATTGGTATAAGCAGATTGGTATTACTAGCCAAATTCTAGACATAAAAAAACCTCAGCCAATAATTAGCTGAGGTTCAAAAAGTGGTACCAGCGGCCGGACTCGAACCGGCACTCCTTTCGGAAGGGGATTTTGAATCCCCCATGTCTACCAATTTCATCACGCTGGCATAATTTTTCTTTAATCTTTTAAATATAAAAAATAAAGAAAAACCACTTAAAATAAAAAGGATACTTATATACCTCTTATTCTGTATCCGCATTATACAAACAATAGAGGGAGCAGCAAGCATTTTCTTTTGTTTGTAATAACAACTGGTTGATAATTAATCGTTTGTAGCAAGGAGACTCCATTGGTAAATTTTTTAAGTCTTTTTGGCTGATATATAAAGCGAATACTTTGGGTTATGAGTGCTATTAAATTTGTTATGCGATTGAATAAATAAATAATTGAACTATTGGTAATAGTTAATCGTAATATAATAATTATTTCCGCTTTATTCCGATATTGCGCTTAATTCAGGTATTATTTGCGCAACAAGGTTTTTAAGACATTATATATGACTCAATTAAGTGCCAAACAGAACATTCAAGCGATTGTTAAAGCTATCAAGGCAGAAGAGGCATTACTTCGCCAAAAGCATTCATTACTTGCACATCAAAATACCTTAGGGTTAATCATTTTATTGCTGTCGCTGAGTGCTCTTATTGGCGTTGGGGTTTTATATTATTTAGCCATAATACCTGCTTGGGTGTGCATAGTGCTTGCGGCTATTGCTGCGTCTATTTCCCATGAGTTAGAACACGATCTTATACATAAACAATATTTTAGTAACCAGCCGTTCATGCATAATTTTATGATGCTAACAGTATGGTTAATGCGGCCAAATACTATTAGCCCATGGTACCGACGTAAAATGCATTTACACCATCACAAAACCTCAGGCACACAACAAGACTTAGAAGAGCGCTTGGTGGGCAATGGTATTAAAAATCCATTTATGCGTGCGCTAGTTATTATGGATGGGCTATTAGGGTTAGTTATTTCTACTAAACGTTTTAGAAAAGAAATTAATGGCTTTAGTTTTTCGAGTGTTTTTAATGCGGGGTTTCCGATAGCTACTGCGTACTTTACTGTTTTATACAGCGTTATTGTGTTTCATATCGTGGATTTATTTATACCACTTTCGCTAAATTCACCTAGCTGGGTACTAAGCACAATGAACGTGTTTGAATTTTTAATGGTCGTGCTTGTTGTGCCTAATATTATTCGCTCAAGTTCACTTAATTTTGTTACCTCAAGCATGCATTACTATGGCGGCGTTAATAATATGCTTGAACAAACACATGTACTAACGAGTCGTTTATTTATGCCGTTTCACTTGTTTTGTTTTAATTTTGGTAAAACGCATACCATCCATCACTTTGTACCAAATCAGCCGTTTTATTTACGCCAAATGCTAAGTGAAAAAATACTTAAAGTGATGCAACAACATAACGTGCGCTTTAACGATTTTGACAGCATTAAAAATGCCAATGCATTTAAATAATTACCTCCAACATTAGGGGAGGTTTTACATTGCTACTCTTATTTTATAATTTGAACGCACCACGTTACGCTATTAGCTTAACGTGGTATTGCTGTTTTATTTAAAACATCGCATCATGTTTGTAGCACTTGCTCAACTTTGAAAAATCACGCCAAAGAATTAAACATCTAACCGAACATACCAATGAACCGGCGAGCAGTTTTTTTATATTTTAAAAATAATGAATCGATACTGCCGGTCTTATATCCCGATTCAATCTTCATAAGCATTAAGGATTTAAATAATGAAAATTACTGGAAGCTGTTACTGTGGTGAAATTAAATACCAAGCAGAATCTCAAAACAATAATGCACTTGTTTGCCATTGTAGCGATTGCCAACGTATGTCGAGCGGCCCATTTAGAGCAGTTATAATTGCAGAGCCAAATTCGGTTGTGTTTACCCAAGGAGAGCCAAAAGAGTTTGTTAAAACAGCGCAAAGCGGTAACAAGCGTGCGCAAGGTTTTTGTGGCACATGTGGTACAACGCTTTACGCAACTAACGAAGCTAAAGCTGACCGTGTATATGGCTTGCGTATTGGTGCGGTTGATCAGCGTGATGAGTTTACGCCAACAGCACAAATTTGGGCTAAATCAACATTGAGCTGGTTGGGTGGCTTACACGAAGTACCTGCGTTTGATACAACCCCACAAAACTAGTTAGTTGGGTTATTAGTAATACTGATAAAAAATCACTTTTTAGCAAGCGGTTTGAAATTTATTTAACCAAATGACTGTCTACTTATAAGTCAGTCATTTGGAGAATAATATGTGTAGTTCACCTAAAAGCAGCCGTGCGGTAAAAAAAACAGCCATTAGTTTTAATGATGAGCTTACTCAAGAACAGCGCCTACGTTTTGCTGCAAAAGCTAATTTAGCACAAGAGCGCCGCGCACAGCGCGAAGTAACTAATAAACGCTACGAGCAAAAGCATACTAGCGGTAAGCCTGCATCTGGTTTTTTTTCGTGGTTACAACAGCTAGTTAACTGATTTAGCTAACGTGGTGTTTTTACCACTACCTAAGCCGCATAGCGCGCATAATACGCCTGCAATAGCACATAGCCATAATGGCGCAGCCCAACTTCCCGTAGTCGTATGTAATGCACCTGCAAGCATTGGCCCTACAGCGGCGAGTAAATAACCTACACTTTGCGACATACCCGAAAGCGATGCTGCTTGTTGTGAATCATCAGTTCGTAAACTAATAAACGACAGCCCCAATATAAAACATGCTCCAGAGCAAAAGCCCAGCATTAAGGTCCACACAAAGGCATAGTTAGGCATGTAAAGCAGCCCCAATGCACTAAGTGCACTGAGCATAGCTAAAATAAAGCTAAGCGCGCTTTGATCTTTTAATTTTGCCAATAGGGGGATTAATATTAAACCCGGTAATGCAGTCGCAATTTGAAAAGCCCCATGATAAGCACCCGCTTGCGTAGCACTTTGGCCTGCTTCGGTTAATATGCTGGGCAACCACGTAATAATTATATAATTTAAAAAGGAGTTTAAACCCAACAGCAGGGTAATTTGCCACGCTAGTACATAACGCCATACACTTTTTGACGTGTCAGCGTGCTGAGCAATACTGGCAGGTTTTGTGTGTTTACTTAATTGCGACATCCATACAATAATACTCGCCAGTGTAATAAGGGCTGATGAGCCCAGCGCAAGTTGCCAGCCTAACCCGTTTAACTGACTCAGCGGAAATACTAAGGTAGAAAACCCGCCCGATACAACGCCCATTGTAAGCACGTAGGCCGAGGTCATTAACGCAATTTTCCCTGGAAAATCGCGTTTAATTAAGCTCGGTAATAATACGTTTGCTACAGCAATACCCACACCAATAATAGCGGTACCTACAAACAACATAGCTGAGGTATTTATTACTCGCGCCGCAACGCCTGCAAGTATAAATAGCAAAGCTACAAATAAGGTGCGCTCAAGACCCTGTTTCTTAGCAAGGGTTGCCGCCATTGGCGATACAACCGCAAAGGCAATGAGTGGCAATGTTGTTAAAAATCCAGCTTGCGAAGCACTTAACCCAAAGTGATTAATAATTTGTTCAAGCACAGGTGCAATACCTGTAAATGTGGCGCGTAAGTTTGCGGCAATAAGTAATATGCCAAGCACAAGTAATATGCCAGCAAAACGTGATTTAGGTGTGTTATTTAACAAAAGAGAAGGCCATTAAAGTTGAGTTGTTACTAATACTTAATGGGCGCTAGTATAAAGGCTTAGTAAAAACTATAATTTAGAGATAATGACATTAAATAACTAAAAACAGACAAAACTATGTTTGAACCGATTGGCTGGGATGAAATCAGAGATTTTGAAACTATGGCGCAACCCATTATTGCCAAAATAGAGGACACCCAAGCGAGTCACGAAATTCCCCTGCATACTCATCCAAAAGGGCAATTAATTTTAGCGCTGCATGGTTATGTAACATGTGAAGTGTCGGCAAAAATGTGGATGGTGCCTACGCACAGTGCAATTTGGATCCCCGCAAAAAAGATTCACAGTAATAGAGCGTCTGATAACGCAAAGCTTTGTCATTTATTTATTGATAGTAGTAAAAACGGTATGCCATTAAATACCTGTACGTTAGCCATTACGCCGCTGGTTAAAGAGCTAATGTGCGAACTAGCAACACATAATCAGT
Source organism: Pseudoalteromonas sp. TP27 (assembly GCF_056470645.1). Lineage (NCBI taxonomy): Bacteria > Pseudomonadati > Pseudomonadota > Gammaproteobacteria > Alteromonadales > Pseudoalteromonadaceae > Pseudoalteromonas > Pseudoalteromonas sp. TP27. The sequence goes on from NZ_JARDAK010000017.1 coordinate 43,761, forward strand.
ACTATGCTTTAAACAGTAAAACGGCACGTTTAGCGCAGGTATTATTTGATCAACTTATCGATATGCCAGTACAACCCCTGGACTTTGTTTTATCTAATAACGAGGTAATTCAAGCCATGAGCGATCAGCTTATAAACAAGCCAAATAATCGAAAAACGCTGCCACAATGGGCCAAGCAATTTGCATTAACTGAGCGCACGTTAGCGCGGTTAATTAAAAAAGAAACCGGCATGACATTTGGAAAATGGCGTACACAATTACATATAATTACAGCCTTAAAGGCGCTTTCTGATAAGCAAAGTGTGCAGCAGGTGTCTGAGTTATTGGGGTATGAGTCGGTGAGTGCATTTATTACTATGTTTAAAAAGGTGATGGGTAAATCGCCCATGAAATACATGAGCGATTTAAATTAGCTTAACCCTTAAATTAACGCATTACCATGTGTAAGTTGCCGAAAGCATCGCATTACCATGTGTAAGTTGCCGAAAGCATCGCGTTACGTGGTTTGCCAGGAAAGTATCTGTCGCCGGTAAAACTGGTGTAGTCGGCACGCTCTGCATAAGCTTCGTCGGTTAAATTAATAATACGTGCAAGTACCTCAATATTACTCGTAACCTGCCACTGCGCGCGCAAGCTTAAAACATCGTGCCCTTGGTATTTATTTAAATTTTCTGGGTCGGTGTAGTAGTTACCAACACGATGCCACTGCAAAGCAAATTGCGCATTGCTAAGCGCCTGCCATGTTAAATCGAGATTTGCAATATTACGTGGCGCGGTATCTATATCGTTGCCGTTTATATTTAAACCGTTGAGTATTTGGTTGTTAGTATAAGTATGCTTTGCGTGGGTACCTGCAAAGTTAAGCGCAAGCGACTTTGTGAGTTGATAATCAAGTTCAAGCTCAATACCACGATGACGAGAGCTGCCATTATTTACCGTAAAAAAGTCGCTATCGCGGTAAATCGTATTGTGTTTACTCATAGCGTAAACCGATATGCCATAACGTAGTTTTTCGTAAATTCCTTTAATACCCAGTTCTGCATTATTGGCTATTTCGGCGCTTAAATTAGCGGTAGTTTGCTCGCGTTGTAATTGGTATAGCTCAGCGGCTTGTGGTGCTCTGTAACCACGAGAAAAGTTCGCATAAAGTGTGTTATTTGTATTGTACTGATAACTTACGCCAAGCTTTGGCGATAAATTACTAAAACTATTATTATCGCTTGCTGGGCGGCTATAACGGCAACCACCAAATGCGCACTCTGTACCATCGTCTTTGGTTCTGCCTACCAACATATTATTGGTGTAGTCGTACTGCATATGCTCGTAGCGCACACCGGCGGTAAGTAACCATTTATTTAATTGCCAATCAACCGATGCAAAAGGGGCATAAAGCGTGGCGTTTACATCGTAATCGTAATGCTTACCTTGTGGTACGGTGGCCACTAAAAATGCAGAGCCTTGAGTGGGCTCACTTTGGCTTTGAGTAAAATCGGCTTGCGTGTATTCGCCATCAAGCCCTAGGTTTACTTTTATATTGCTTTGTAAGTTATGTTGATAAAGCGATTGCACGCCAAAGCCTGTTTGACTGTTTTTTTCAAGCGGTGTGCCGGGCAAAAAGTGCTTAAAAAAGTCCATACTTTGGTCGCGAAAATATAACGTAGTTGAGAGCATATCATTGTTATTTAATTGCCATTTTGCGTTGCTCCATGCTCTAAACGCGCGTGCTTTTCTAAATGCATCTGGGTCAAAGTTTTTTTGCGCGAGATCTTCGTTTTTATAGCTTTCAAAGCCTGTAATAAATCCCGCTGTTTGCTGATCGAGGTTTGTGTAAGTAAGCCCTGATGTCAGTAGTAAATTATCATTTGAATAGCGGTGGCGAATATTTACTTTTTGTTGCTCTACGCTTTCGTCGTCGCGGTAACCGCTGTCGTCGGTAATGCTTGCGTTAATGCCTATACCACTGTTGCCGTAATCTTGCCCTGCGCGTAATTTATAACGAGCATAACCGTATGAGCCGTAATCAATGCCAACTAAGCCGCCGCCTTGTGTGGTGTCGGGCGTTATTACATTAATAACACCGTGCACAGCGTTTGAGCCATAAAGTGCAGAGCCAGGACCTTTTAATACTTCAATGCGCTGCGCCATTTCGCTGTGCGCTTCAAATAGCTCGTTTATGTTACAAAACCCAGCGGCTCTAAGTGGTATGCCATCCTCCAAAGTCAATATGCCACCACATGCTCCAGCGCCCGAAAGTACCGGCGAGCGAAGGGCGGGTAAATATTCTTGGCCGTTTCCGCGTTGAATATTAGCGCCAGCTACTCGTTGTAGTGCTTCTTCAATATGGGTAGGCGCTATGCTTTTTAGCTGCGCTTCACTTAGTGTACTTATTGAAAGAGGCAGTGGGGTAGATAGTGCTTCAACGCGCGATGCAGTGGTTGTTATGGTTTCTATTGAATCGTTATTTTGATTATTGGCAAGCGCAGTGTAGCTAAAGGGTAATAACAGCGGCAAAAAATAAGGTTTCATACATTCCTTTAAAGTAATCTATATTGCATTGCCTCTATAATATGCGGTTTTAATGTGCATTTAAACTTGTTGCGTTAAAGCGTACGTAGCCTGTAAACCCGATATGTAATTGATAAAACAAAACAAGCTGCAGCAGGAAACACCAAAGTAAGCACTTGGTAGTGTTCAAATAAAATAAAGCCGATTACACCACCTAATAAAAAGCCCGCAATAATAAGTAAAAACATAACGCCTTTACGCGTATCAAATTGCTCACCTTTAAGCGCTTTGCCTAGCATTAAACCAAGATCGGTAAAAATACCCGTTAGGTGCGTAGTACGAACAACTGCGCCACTGTAATTAGTCGCTAACGCGTTTTGTAAACCACATGCTGCTGATGCAAGCGTAATTGCATAAACATAAGATTGATTAAGTAGGTAGGCACTTGCTAACAGTAGAGCGCCTTCAATAAATAAGAGCGTGTCGTAATGGCGGCCGAGTTTTAATGATCGCCCAGCAAGTAAAAAGCCAGAAAGTGCCGAGCCCAACATAAAGCTAATGAGTATGCTAAATAACAGCAAAGCGGCTGACGTGCTGCTCATTAGCTTAATACCCAACAAAGTGACAGAGCCTGACAAGTGCGAAATAGCTTGATGCTCAAATCCTAATAAGCCTACAGCGTTTACTATGCCCGCTATAAATGCCAGCGTAAACGCGCCATATTCAACCCATTTTGGTAGTTTTGTAAACATTAGCTATCTCGCAATGTAGAGGGAGTTATTATTTTTGTGCTTTAAACTGCTTAATTTTTTCATCAACTAGTTTTGTATCTATTACGCCACGTTTAAAAGCAATATAAACGGGAAACGAATAGTCATTTAATTGCCGAGCATAAATATTTTTATATTTTTTTGAGTACCACAAACCAGCCTGATAGTTGGTTATTGCATATTGCACACGGTTTTTTTCTAGTAGCTCAAAAGTGGCTTCAGTAGAAAGTGAACGAAGTAAGATATTTTCATTAATTGTGTATTTTGTAGCGATAATTTCGGGAAGAATAACACCGCGTAGCATAGCTATTGGGGTATTTGATAAATCGTCAGTGAGCAGTTTATCTTTGTTTAAAGTAAATAAACCATACTTAGTAGTATGCAAAGGTTCGCTTGTAAAATCTAAATACTTTGCACGTTCCTCTGTATTGGCCAAAGAGAAATAACAGTCGTAGTAACCCAGCGCCATTTCTTTTTTAACGCGCGCCCAAGGTAAATGAACAACGTCAATCTTGAGGTTTAAGTTTTTTTCAATAAACTTTATGTAATCAATATCTAAACCTGTAAATGTATCGGCTTTTTCATCGTAAATAGTAAAAGGAGGATAGTGCGTTGTAACGCAGCGCAAAGTTTTACTTGGCGCTGCAAGTAATAACGAGGGAAAAGTTAAAGCTAAAAACAGTAATATTGCGCGCATAAATATAAATTCGATACCATTTAAATACATAATCTGAATGCTAATTATACAGTTACTGAGCTTAAATTGCATTGATCTAAGTATTTTTACCTAGCGTATAAGTTAAATTTTGTGAGAAACATCATGTTTAACCCAGAGCAGCAGTCACGTATTATCGAAATGGCGTGGGAAGATAGAACCCCTTATGAGGCAATAGAGCAGCTATACGGATTAAAATACCCGCAGCTGGTGGTATTTATGCGAGACAATGTTTCAAAAGGGAGTTTTAAAGTGTGGCGCAAGCGCCATGCAGGGCGTAAAACAAAACACTTAAAATTACGCGATCCCGCTATTATGCGCAGCCATTGTAAAACTCAATATAAACAACGCTAAACGAGGGGGTTTCATACGATGTTCATCCATGTTTGTTAATCTTTAGCTACTAATTACGCTAGAGATTATTTATGAGAGCAGTAATATACACAGCACTAATAGCATTGGGTTTATGTTCAATAAGCGCAGACGCAAAACCGCATAAAGATAAACATGGTCATAAACACGGCCATAAAAAGCATCATTCGCATAAACATAACGACAATGACTACCTTTCTAAAAAAGAGGCAAAGTAGTTAATTCGCGCAGGTTGGACGCCACCAGGGCTAAGTAAAAGCTACCACCGAGGCGACTTTTTAGAGCGCGATTTATACAAACGAGGTAGAGTTATTGAACGCTCTAGAGATAATGGTACAGTAAGTATTGAAATAGACCGTACAGTTATCCATATGGTGCACGACACCCGAGAAATACTTTCAATTTTAAGTCGTTAAATTAACTTTATAAGGATATTAAAATGCTCATTACGCTGGCTATAATTATTGGCTTTTTTTTACTGGTTACCTTATTACCTATGTCGTACAGCCAACACTATTTAGTGCGTAGCTGTGATTTTGTGCGTTTACAGGTATTTTATATTGCCAGTTTTGTAGCTGTTGCCTCATTAATTTTATTATGGCAAAGCGGTGAAATAAGCTATGTATTTATAGCCTTAACCTCATTACTTATAATGATTTTACAAGGCAAATGGATTTACCCGTATACGTGGCTTGCTAAAAAAGAAGTGCAAAGCGCACCAAAGCATATAGATCATAGCGTACGAATTATGTCGGCAAATGTACTTATGTCGAATCATAAAAGTGAGGAGTTAATTAGCTTGGTTAACGAGCACCAACCCGACTTACTTATCACGCTTGAAAGCGACAGCTGGTGGGAAAATAAATTATCAGTACTTAAAAAAGACTACCCGTATTTTATAGAATGCCCTAAAGACAATCGCTACGGCATGCACTTATACAGTAAATTTAAAATACTCGATGCCCAAATATGTGAGTTAATAGAGGACGATATTCCTTCTATTCATATACTGTTTGAAAACGATGAAGGTCTGAAAATGCAGGGGCACTTTATTCACCCCGCACCGCCAAGCCCAACTGAAGAAGACTCATCGCGCCCGCGCGACAGCGAGCTAATAATGGTGGCTAAAGCACTTAAAAACCCTACACGGCCTACCATAGTTGCCGGTGATTTAAACGATGTAGCGTGGTCGCGCAGCACGCGTTTATTTATGCAAATAAGTGGCTTTTTAGATCCTCGTAAAGGTCGTGGGTTTTATAATACCTTTCATGCAAGCTACTTCTTTATGCGCTGGCCACTTGATCACTTATTTCATAGCGAAGGCTTTAAAGTAAAGCGTATTAAGCGCTTAGCTAAATATGGCTCAGATCACTTTGCGCTACTCACTGAGCTTTCTTTTGAGAATGCCAATCAGGAATCACTAGAAGATAAATCCGATGTTCTAAAGCATGAAGAAATCCAAGAGCTAGCTATGAGCAAGGCAGATAAGCGAAAAGTGCCAAGGTTTGAGGAAACGTTATAGCTATTAGACAGTGTAGGTCGGATAAGCGAAACGCCATCCGACACAGTAAAATACCTTGCCAATTATAATCAGTATTTTATGTTGTCGAGTGGCTGGAGAGTGCCATAAGCGGTCATTGGTAATACCTCAATAATAAGTTGTTAGTAAAGGTTGGCTAGAATGAGTTGCGCCTTGCCAACCGCAACTTATTTCTTTGCTATTTTTTTTCGCATACACCACACTTAATACAGTAGCCATGTGGGTCTTCATTTATATAATCAGCAGGATTTGGGATATTAAGGATGTATGAATTAACACAACTAGACTTTTTAAATGCCTTGATGCCAGACTTTTCAAGTAGAGAAGAAAACTCTAGCATCTTACGTGAAATATTAATTTCGTAAGATTCACCAGAAGTACAATCTAAAACCTGTTTATCACCACTAATCTCTATTTCCAAAGAGGCATCAGGCAACTTAAAAAGCTGAGCTTTAATTATTTCATCAACGAATAGATCACCAACCACACAATGCTCTACGCCAAATTTATTAAAAACCTTAATAAAACTATTAATCTCAAGATCAGTAATACCTGATAAGAATGGTTTGACCATTACATTTGTTGATACTCCGTTATCTCTTAATTTTTTTATACTCTTGAGCCTTAATTCAGGCTTATCAGCATAAGGCTCAATTTCCCTGCTTCTACTAAGAGTGCTAACAGACGTTGAATCAAGTATTTGCCCAGCATAAGAATTACATTTCACAATACCCTCGACAACATCATCACTCAGCTCATATCGACTCATTATTTGTATTGGATTTTTTAGCTTTGCTAGCTCGCTTAGACATTGCAACGTATGACTACACGAATGTTTACTATAACGAAGGAAAGGATCTCCCCATGCTCCAATCGATATGATTGAACCATTAACTCCTGTTTTAAACTTTTCATGAGAATGTAAGAAAATAATTGTCTCTTCTAGATCAAATTCATTTCTAGAAACTTTAGTCTTATACCCTTTTGAATAAATATAACAAAATGAACACCTAGCATTGCACCCTAAGATAGGACTTATGAAAAAGCGCCCATTTTCATAATCCGGTTTTCTTAGCATTTACGAATTCCACTGAGTATTAAAGTAATTTACCCAGTACTTATAGCCCTCACCTAGTGTAAATTCATAAGAAATGGTTTGTTGACTAGATATTCCCTTAAGATAAGGACCAACATATACATGATCATCAATTCTGAAGTAAAAATCTAGCGGTAAACAATCATAAAATTTTATCTCAATACAAGGTTTTTTTATGGCTTTGTTTAAGTCTTCACACCACTTTACCAAATCTTGTATAGTTTTTTTTGTAGCACCTTTGAGTTGTCCTTCACGCTCATCAACTAATTCTAAGTTTTTTGATTCAGGGTTCAATGTTAAAATTTTAATTGTTACTTTTTTATTAATCAGCCTTTTAATTTCTTCCGTTTGTGTTTCACGAAATCCTTTTAAACCGAATGCAATAATTTCAATTTCATCCTTGCACTTTGACAATGCAACATTGGTCGATGAATTCATTTCAGCCCTAGTTTTGTAAATAGCCTCAACACCCCACTTATCGATAATATCAGTTCGCCTTTTACTTCTTAGCATAAATTCAGATGTTAAATACATAATTAAATTACTGGCTAATATTGAACATGCCACACTAATTTGAATGTTCTTCCAATCATCATATTCTGCTGGAAAAAACATTGAACTGACTATCAAAACAACTGATACAAGAAATGTAATAGTCATTATTGTTTTGGTATTCCAACGTTCACGCGTTGTAGGACTGATCATGGGTATATTCCAATAAAATATTACGCCCAGATAATCGGCGTAAAATGTTGACTAAAATTAGTGAGGAATGAAACTTAGCTATTATTTGCACCACTTGAGTAGGTTGTATACCTAAACTACGCCGAATAAAACAGCGACCCAACTCGCACCAGCTAACAGTATAATAATGTATAACCAAAACTCAGATAAGTAGCGAAGGAAGAAAACTGGGCGATACCAAAATGGTGGTTGGTAATATTGAGACATATCTAGTTTAGTTCTCATAAAATCGACTTTGGTATGATTTTCATAACGACGAAGAATTTCATCGTATTCTTTATTTATATCTTTATATTCAGCATCTTCTGACGTTGAAGTTATTTTAGGATAAATACGTCTGGCTAACCCGTTAAGTTCCATTCCGCAGTTATGAATTCTTTCACCACGAACAGCAAAATTTGCAGTACTTAATATAATCGAAACAGCTAAAATAACGACCGTAAGAAGAATTTGAACAAAATCAATTAAAGTTTCATCTTGAGTGAGAGTCAGTCCAAAACCTTGCGCTAGAGGAGTTATTAACAAAAAAATTGAGGATAAAGTTATAGTCCACAAAACAGCTTTATTATGGTGTTCCAATCTTCTTTGAGCAGCAAATCTATTTTTTGTTGTTTTATTCACTCGATCGTAGAGCTCTAGATAAGGCTTACTTTCCGTCATAAAAACTTCCATTTAAATTATTATAATTAAAAACGAGCAACAGATTCGTTTTTTCTAACTCAAATCGTTTCCTTGTTCATAGTACACTTTTATCATTTATCTTAACTAATTGCTATTACTGTACATTACGTCAATTTAAAGAGTTTATCTTAAAAAAGCGAGAGCGAATCGCTCCAATAGCGAGAAGCTAGTAAATAGTTAGCTTAAACTCAACTTAGTGGGGCGTCCACTCATCGCTCATTGTTGCCTGCCAGGTTAAGTCTAGTGAAATAGATTGCATTGTATAGTTTAAGTTTTTATATTGTTCTGCAATATTTTATTAGGTGTTAATAAAGCACTACGTGCAAAGGAAAGCATGTGAATTATAAAAAAATGTACTACCCAGTTAAGGCGCTTGCTGCTTTATCTTTAGTTGCTGTCGCTATTAAGTACTGGATGCCAACTGAAATTGGCTTTGCGTTTATGCTATTACCTTATTTGGTTTTATATTTTTTAGCGAATGCTAATAACTACCAAAATAAACGTCTCTTTTTTATTCGAATTTTAGCTGCATTATTTACTATTATTTTAGCGCCAGTACTCATTTTTGGTATTGAGCCTGACCCTCAAGCTGGAATTGGGATTATGTTTTTGCTGATTATGCAGCTAGCTGCAATCAGTGCTTCTGAATTTGTTATATTATTCTTTTATGTTGATAATGATTAAAAAGCAAAATGCTCATTTACATTAGTGTGCGCTTGCGTTGCGGTTTAGACTTAGTAGGTAGTAGGCTCTTCTATAATCTAATTTTGAAGTTAAAAAAACCTAAAAGCGGTTACCCACTTTTAGGTTTTTTATGTATTACTTTTAAAACTAAATTAGCTGGCGATCATAATGCTTTTAACATTCACAAATTCGCGCATACCAAAGCCGCCGTGTTCTCGGCCATAGCCACTGCCTTTAACACCACCAAACGGTAAGTTAGGCTGTGCTAAACCATAACCGTTAATGTTGATCATGCCGGTGTCGAAGTGCTTTTTAGCAAGCTCAATAGCTTTTTTCTCATCTTTAGAGAAAATACCACCGCCTAAACCGTAGCGAGAGTCGTTGGCGATGCGCATTGCATCGTCGTTGTCTTTCGCTTTTATTAGCGAAGCGACAGGGCCAAATAGTTCGTCATCGTACGCAGGCATACCAGGCGATAAGTTATCTAGTAGCGTTGGTGGGTAGTAGTAACCTGTTTGCGATGGAATTTCGCCACCTGTTACTATGTTTGCACCGGCTTCAACTGATTGCATAACTTGGTCATGAATGCCGTCACGTAAATCTTCACGTGCCATTGGACCTAGGTCTGTATCATCTGCCATTGGATCGCCCATTTTCATGGCTTCAAATTGCTCTTTTATTTGCGCTTTAAAGTCATCATAAAGAGACTCAACCACTACATAACGTTTGGCTGAAACACAGGTTTCGCCGTTGTTAATCATACGGCCTGTTACACAGGTTTTAACTGCTAGCTCTAAATCTGCGTCATCAAGTACTAAGTAGGCATCGTTACTACCAAGCTCAAGTACCGTCTTTTTAGCATGCTTGCCAGCTTCTTCAGCTACTTTTTTACCTGTAGCATCACTACCTGTAAAGGTTACGCCGCTAATTGCTTTGTGCGCGATTAATGAACTTGCTGTTTTACCATCAATAAGTAAGTTGCTAAAGCAATGCTCAGGAAAGCCTGCTTGTTTAAATAAGGTGTCGATTTTTTCAGCCATGCCAAATACGTTACCAGCATGCTTTAATACTGTTGTGTTACCTGCCATGATGTTGGCAGCACTGTAGCGAATTACCTGATAAAGCGGGAAGTTCCAAGGTTGAATACCTAATAAAACGCCCGTTGGTTGGTAGCTAATAATTGCACGGCCACCTTCCATATCACGTTCTTCGTCGGCAAGTACTTGTGGGCCGTTTTCGGCGGTGTAACGACAAATAGCTGCACACAGCTCAACCTCTTGAAAGCCTTGCTCGTAAACTTTACCCATTTCTTCGGTCATTAGTTTTGCAATAGCTTCTTTTTGATCTTCAAATAGCGATGCTAATTTATTTAAATGCTTAGCACGTTCGGTAAATGAGGTTAAACGCCATTTTAAATATGTTTCGTGAGATTTTTCGATTACCTGCTCAGCTTCCTTTTGAGAAAGTAGTGTGTAGGTATTAATGGTTTGCTCAGTTGCCGGATTAATCGTTTTAACTGTGTTACTCATTTCTATCTCCTTACAAATTAATTATCTATAAGGGTGCAAAACAAAAGCCAGTTAGTAGTCATTAATAAATTACTTATAACTGTATGTAATATTTGAGTTTTTATTTTTACTTTTTATAAAAGTATAATTTTTATTTGAAATGCTTTCTGATATGTTCTGTAAATAATGCAATTAGCAGAAAAAGTTACATAGAGATAAAAATGATACGTTTTTTCTAATCTTCACTTACTACTTACTACTTTTGATTACTGATGGTTACTGCGCACGTATAAAGCTTAGTGCAGCGCTGATAATATAAGGTTGTTTACTCAATATGCTAATACGAGTGCAGCTAAAATTCGCAAATGATTAAAATGGCAAATAAATGAGTCAAACATATGTATTTGAACTGGGCGATAGTTATGCCGAGCTTACACACGTTTTAAAACTAAAGCTGGCAGGGCAATACTCAGTTAAGCAATTTTCCCGAGATACAGTGCTATTACAACAAGGCGAAACGCAGCGTTATGGTTATTTAATTATTGACGGTGTACTTGGCGCTTTGCACTCTACAATTGATGGAGGGCAAAGGTGTAAGGAGTTTTATTTTAAAGATGAATTTGCGCTATTGTTTGCTAATTGGCTTACAGACACAGAGGCTTTTTATCAGTTAAAGGTTATAAAGGCTGCCACAGTTATCGTTGTCCCATTACATATATTTGATAACAGTGAATGGGTCGACATTAAAAACCAGCTTGTTGCTCAGCAGCTTATATTTAAAGAGGCAAAGGAGGCTTTTTTACTACTTAATAGTCCTGAGCAGCGTTATCGTTATTTGTTACTAAAAAAGCCGCACTGGCTTGCACAGTTAAGCTTAACCGAAGTGGCTATGTATATTGGTATATCGGCTATTTCGTTATCACGAATTCGTAAACGACTTAACTTAAGTTAAGGGTAAAAATAGTAAAGCTGGTTAGACTGCTGTTTTTTCAGGAGTCACTATGTTTTTATTTGCTCAGTGCTTGGTAGCCATCGCTACTTTATTAGATTTAGCTTCTTTTCAGTTTAAGTCTCGTTCGCTTATTTTAATGTGTTTATTTAGTTCTGTTTTACTTACGTCAGTTCATTTTTTTATGCTTGGCCATGCCAGTGCGGGTAGCCTAATGTTAATTGCAGCAATACGTTATTTATATTGTGTATTTGCGCGAAAAACATGGGTCATGTTGGCGTTTATGTTACTTAGTTGCTTAGCAGTTTATTTTACTTGGTATAGCTGGCTAAGTGGTTTGGCACTTGCTGCAACACTTATTCAGACTTTTGCCTCGTTTCAAAAAAATGATCTGTATTTACGCTTAATTATGGTGGTGGGTACATCGCTTTGGATAAGTCATAATATATTAGTAGGCTCGCCGATAGCTGTATTAATGGAAAGCCTATTTATGGCCAGTAATTTAGTAGGACTATATCGGTTTTATACCCCTAAAAAATTAGCTTAGGGGTCGGTATATTTCGTTTTTTAAACAGGTAAGTAGACGTTAAAAAAGCTGTTCAGCAATCTTTTTAAGTAAGTAGGTTTCTCGCAAAATAGAAAGCCCTTGTTTTTCGCTGTTGGCAAGCGTGCGCTCGTTATGTGCAATTGCATCATTAATATTAACCCATTTAGCAGTCATGCCATTTTGTTGCTCGTAATGCTCAAGCTGGGCTTTACCAAGTTCGTCGGCAATATTACATACGTAGCAATACGATTTTATATGGATAATGTCAAAATCGTCTTTATACCAAGGACGATACTCTTCGTAGAGTCCAAAGGCTTTTACTACACTTATTTGCTGTGCACCGGTTTCCTCATTTAGTTCGCGTATTAAGCCTTGCTCAATGCTTTCGCCTTCATCCACGCCACCACCAGGCAAGCTGTAATCTTCATAGCGGTTTGTGTACATTAAAAGTATTTTACTATTTTTAATTACAATGGCACGGCCTGTTATGCGAGTAAATTGAGTGCCTTGGTCGATATTAATACCTGAATGAATCAGGGTTTTTAATTGCTGCATTTTACCTCCTTTTTTTAGGGTTTAAATAATAACAATTGGCACCATTCTATAAATGGGAACGATTTTAATTATTTTTATATTTTATGATCGATTTTTTTAAGCTTACGTAAATATTGAGTTGGTAACATAAATGGTATTGAATCACTTAAATTAACTTAGAAATAGATTCTATACACGCCTTTAAATTAGTATTTATGATGCGTAGAATAACAAAAAAGCATAGGGATTTATCATGTTAGACATACTTTTAGTAGACGATGACGTTGAATTTAGTGACGTTGTTTGCCACATAGTCGAATTCCTCGGCCACAATATAAGCACCGCAACCAGTTTAAAAGAAGCGCATCAATGGTTTGAAAATAATACCTTTGACCATGTGCTGTTAGATTTTATGTTACCAGATGGCAGCGGTCTGCATTTACTCGATCATTTAAAAATGATTGGGCAATCTCCAAAAATTACACTTATTTCGGGCCACCCTTCAGTTAAGGGTATTTTAGCTGAAATGTGTGAGCCAAATGTAGGGCATTTATTAAAGCCATTACAACGCGAAGATTTAGAACTGGTTTTAAATGGCCCTAAAAAAGCAGTTAAAAAAGCAAAGTCGAGTGGTATAACGCGTCACTTTGGTGGCTTAATTGGCGAATCAGAGGTAATGCACAAGCTTTACAACATGATTGAACGCGTTGCTAAAACAAATGCTAACGTGATGCTCATGGGTGAAAGTGGTGCAGGTAAAGAAGTAGTTGCTCAAGCTATCCATAACGCCAGCCAATGTGAAGGCCCGTTAGTGGCGAGTAACTGTGGTGCGCTTTCAAAAGAGTTAATTGGTAGTGAATTATTTGGCCATGAAAAAGGTGCCTTTACCGGTGCTATAGCGCGTAAAGAAGGGGTATTTGAGCAATCAAATAACGGTACTTTATTTTTAGATGAAGTAACCGAAATGCCAATTGATATGCAGCCAAATTTACTGCGAGTGCTTGAAACTAAAAAAGTAACGCGCGTAGGTGGTAACAGAGAAATACCAACAAATTGCCGTGTTATTTCAGCCACTAACCGCTCGCTTACCGATTTAGCGCAAAATAATATTATTCGTGAAGATATTTACTTTAGGCTAGCGGTTTTTCCTATTGATATACCGCCACTTCGCGATAGAAAAGAAGATATTCCTTTATTAGCTAAAGCGTTTTTAGATCAACTTAATGACGAAAATGGCACTGCCTTTAGTTGGACGCCAGCGCAGCTTAAAGAGTTGCAAAGCTATGAATGGCCGGGTAACGTGCGCGAAATTCGCCATGCGATACACCGTGCATTTATTATGAGTGATCCGCAAACTAGCGATATTATTTTGCCTGACAATTTAGAATCGCCGTTTTCGCGTGTTAATAATCAAACTGCAGAAAAGCCAGTATCGGCAGGGCAAACAATTGAAGAAGTTGAAAAAGAACTTATTCATGCAACGCTTGATAAAGTGCAAGGTAATAAAACACTTGCTGCGCAAATGTTAGGTATTAGTACAAAAACACTTTATAACCGCCTTAATGCGTATGGCGGTATTGGCGAATATAAATAGATCTGAGGAAGGGCATGACATCCGATAACCAAACAGAGCAGCTTAATAAATTAGTACACGATGCAAGAGGACCGCTAAATCGTATTTCGATGAATGCCGAGCTTATTAAATTGGTACTTGAAAACGATATGCCAAAAGAAAAAGCGCTAGATGCACTTGATAAAATTATCAATAATTGCCAACAGTGCAGTGAAAGTTTACAAAAAATATCAGACTCTCAATAAATACAGTGTTGTTTAAACACTAACTCGGGAAGCTAATGAACAAGCAAAAACATCAAAGCAAAGCGAATATTACTTGGGCAGCTTTTATAGTTGTTGTGTTGAGTATTATTGTAGGTAACGCATTTTTAGCATTGAACACTATTCAAGGTTTAACGCAAACCCAAAAGAGTTTAGATAACACTAATATGCTGACAACGGCAATTGAGCAACTGCATTTATCAGTAGTTCAGGCTGAGTCTGGTCAACGTGGTTACTTATTAACAGAAGAGGCTGATTATTTAACGCCTTACTATGATGCGATTGGGCAAATACAGGCACAAACAGATCATGTTAAATCGCTCCACTCTGAAATAGATGGCCAAGCAGAGCGTATTGCTCAATTACTAGTGCTTGTAGATAGTAAAATTAAAGAGCTAAAGCAAACTGTAAGCCTAGCATTGGATGACAAAGAACGACGTGCAATTTATGTGTTAAATACACATAAAGGTCGAGAGCTTTATAAACAAATTCGTGAGCACGTAAATGAAATACAAGACCGCGAATTACTTTTTAAAGTGAGCCATTTTTCAAAGTTAGCAAAGATAAAAAATGAGGCTAAAATTACGTTTGCTATAACGGCAATAACAAGTGCACTACTTATTATTGGTATGTTTATTATGACGCGCCTTAATTTAAGAAATTCAGCACAGTATCGTTTTGAGCTTGAAAAACAAAACGAAACACTAGCAACGAAAGTGTCGGAACGTACGCAAGAATTAACGTTGTATTCTGACGAGTTGAGTCGAAGTAACCGAGAGCTTGAAGAGTTTGCTTTTGTGGCGAGCCATGATTTACAAGAACCACTTAGAAAAATTCAAGCCTTTAGCGATCGCCTTGAAACAATGTTTAAAGATGAACTTGGTGAAAAAGGGATTGATTATATTGGCCGTATGAAAAATGCAGCTCAACGTATGTCTAACTTAATAAACGACCTATTAGAGTTTTCGCGTATAGCAACGCGTGGTAAAGACTTTGACGATACAAATTTAAACGAAGTGGTAGCTGATATATTAAGTGATTTAGAAATTGCGATAGATGAGTCTAATACGCAAGTAGATGTAGAAGACTTACCAGTTATTCAGGCTGATAAAAGCCAAATGCAGCAATTGTTTTTAAATTTGTTGTCGAATGCGGTGAAATTTAGACGCCCAGATACAAATCCACATATTAAAATTAGTTACCAGCATGAAAATATATTTAGTGCTGATCACAATACCGAATTAAGTTTTCAAGTTATTACAATAGAAGACAATGGCATTGGTTTTTCACAAGACTACGCCGATAAAATATTTGTACCGTTTCAGCGTTTACATGGCCGCTCAGAGTATAAAGGCACGGGTATTGGCCTTTCTGTATGTAGGCGTATTGTGGAGCGGCATGGCGGAACAATTACAGCCCAAAGTAAAGACGGTGAAGGTGCAACTTTCACCATAAAACTACCTGTGGAAGCTGCGCTTTTCACATTGCAAGGAGAGGCTTAAATGCCCTATACAAAAGTAAAACCGATTACTATTTTAATGGCAGACGATGATGAAGATGATCGTTTGTTAACACAAGATGCCCTTGCCGAAAGCCGTGTACTTAACGAACTTCACTTTGTTGAAGATGGCGTTGAGCTACTTGAATATTTAGAGCGTAGAGGTAAGTTTGAAGACAAAGCAACATCGCCTCGTCCTGGGCTTATATTGCTTGATTTAAATATGCCTAGAATGGATGGTCGTGAAGCGCTTGAAGCAATTAAAGCAAACCCTAACTTAAAGGGTATTCCGGTTGTAATTTTAACTACGTCCAAGCAAGAAGAAGACATGGTTAAAGGGTATAACCTAGGCGCTGCATCTTATATTACAAAACCGGTAACATTTGATGGCCTAGTTGATTTAATGAAAACACTTGGAAAATACTGGGTAGAATTTGTAGAGCTACCGACAACATTTAACGATTAATGGAGATTGTATGTTAGATAAAGTGACTCAGTTGCTGCTTGTAGAAGATGATGAAGATGATTACATACTCACCTGCGACTATCTGGACCAATTGGATTCACACACGTTTAACATTCAATGGATAAGCTCCCCAGAGCAGGCAATTGAAACGCTTAGTAAAAACGAGCATGACATTTGCCTGCTTGATTACCGCTTGGGTGCATCTAATGGTTTAGATGTATTAAAAGAAGCCATTGCTAATGGTTTTAGCGGCCCTATTATTATGCTTACCGGGCAGTCAAACGACGAACTCGATTCGGCGGCACTTGATGCTGGCGCGGTAGATTATTTAATAAAAACAGAAATGAGCTCTAGCCGCTTTGCGCGTGCTATTCGCTATGCTTTGGCGCGTAAAGATGTTGAAGGTGAGCGAGTAGAGCGTTTAAAAGCCGAAGCAGAAAACCGTTCTAAAGACCGCTTTTTAGCGCATTTGAGCCACGAATTACGAACTCCTCTATCGTCTATTTTAGGTTACACCGAACTATTAATGCAGAGCGACTTTAGTCAGCAAGCAGAAAATGAATTAGGTGTAATTTATCGAAACGGTAAACACTTATTGAGCCTATTAAACGATGTGCTCGACTTATCTAAAATAGCCGCCGATAAACTAGAGCTGACCTTGAGCGAAGTTAACCTTGATAGCATGCTTGCCGATGTATACACGTTAATGCGCGTATCGGTGCTCGATAAGGGCCTTACGCTACGCTTTGAATCACATCAGCCATTGCCTTTAGTTGCACGACTTGATGCAACAAGAGTTCGCCAAATTTTAATAAATTTAATAAATAATGCGGTTAAGTTTACCGATAAAGGCGAAATTGTTGTTAATGCGTGGACGCAGTGGGTTGATGACACTGAAATGCTGTTTTTTAGTATTAAAGATTCAGGAATGGGTATAGCCCCTGAAAAACAAGAACTGATATTTAAACCGTTTGAGCAAATAGCTGATGTAGAATCGCGCTCTGTAGGTGGTGCTGGCTTAGGTTTGGCAATATGTGCTGAATTGTTAGCGCGTATGCGCGGTGATATTAGTTTGCACTCTGAAGTTGGTAAAGGCTCTACGTTTACTATTTCGGTTTACCCAGGTGATATTAGTGAAGTAGAGCGCCAAGTACTTAACTTTAGCAGTGCGCCGCAACTACAAAGTAAACTGGCTCCTTGTAAAGTACACGGAAGAGTATTGGTTGTTGATGACTTGCGCGACTTACGCATGCTAGTTGGTCATATGATCAGTACCTGTGGCGCGCGAGTAGACTACGCAGAGCATGGCCAACAAGCACTTGAAAAAGTACGCATAGCAGATGCGTATAAAGCGCCTTATGATATTATTTTTATTGATATTCATATGCCTGTAATGGGCGGCAAGGAAGCTACCATAGAGCTTAGAAAAATGGGCTACAAAGGCCCAATAATTGCGCTCACTGCTGCTACTATGAAAGGAATACATGAAGAACTTGCTGCGCTTGGCTTTAATGATGTAATACCAAAACCGGTTGATAGCACTGCTTTGTATCAATGTTTGCAAGATTATTTGGTAGCGCCAGAACATGCTCCTCAAGCCAAAGATATAAATAGTAGTTCGGACTTAACAGAGAAAAAACAGCGCTTTTTACTTGTAGAAGATGACCACGATGCAGCGCAAATTACACAGCTACTTTTAGAAAGCCTAGGCGTTGAAACAGTCATTGCGTCTAGCTGCGCACAATGTTTGCAAATACTTAATCACGACCAGCAATTTAATAAGGTATTGTTAGACATGCATTTACCCGATGGGCGTGGCATTGATTTAGGCCAGCAAATTAACGACCGTTATCCTGAGTTACGTTTAGTGATTGTAAGTGGAGCAGAGCCAGACCCAAGAGAAATAAAAGATTTAAATATTGACCGAGTTTTACTTAAACCTATTAATTTGAGCTTGTTAGAAACACTTATTAGCTAGGGCCTGTTTATCTTTCGAGGTTGAATTTACAGCAGTATGTTTGGTATTTAGGCAAGGCAGAGCCTGTGTAGTGTGGTTACTCCCCATAAATAGGCGATAACGTAGCACAAATGCCAAACATGCGCTGCCCGAAGGGTTCTGCCCAGGGACTATTTACTCTTTGTTGCTCGGTTTTTACTTAGCCCACTAGGTTACAAACCTCGCGCCGCGATTAAATCGCCCCTAGATTGAACAAATTTCAATCCTGAAAGGTCAACAGGCCCTATTAACTGAGACATTACTTATATGCATTCAATAAAGTTAGTATCTGAGAAATTAACACCATCAAAAGTAGTGTGTGTTGGCCGTAACTATACCGCACACATTGCAGAGCTAAATAACGAAACGCCAGATCAAATGGTTTTATTTAATAAGCCAAATAGCGCAATTACTAATACGTTATTTGCAGTTCACAACGGTGATACGCTGCATTATGAAACAGAATTATGTTTTGTCATTAAAAATAAAAAATTTGTAGGTGTTGGACTCGGCCTCGACTTAACAAAGCGTACTGTGCAAAGTAAATTAAAAAATAAGGGGCTACCTTGGGAGCGGGCTAAAGCGTTCGACGGGTCTGTTATTTTAAGTGACTTTGTTGAATTAACAGATGCAATGCAGCACTTTACCTTTGAACTTAAAATTAATAATGAAGTGATTCAGCGAGGCGATACTCATTTTATGCTGCACAACCCTGACTCAATTTTACAAGAAATTAGTGAATTTATGAGCCTAGAAGACGGTGACGTAGTAATGACCGGCACACCGTCGGGCGTAGGTGAAGTAACGGCTAAAAGTACTTTTGCTGTTGCGCTTTATGCTAACGATCAGTGTTTGCTTGAGCATCAGTGGATCGTGAGCTAAAGAGACGGTTAAACAGACACTTAAACAGGCAATTAAATGTGATTTAATTGCCTGTTTAAGTTTATATTAATAGGGCATTGGATGGTTTCTAAAAATAGCATCAATACTTGTCAGTATTTCATTGTTTAGCGTTATATCAAATGCATCAATATCTTCTTTTAATTGTGCCATAGAGGTTGCGCCAATAATTGAAGATGTAACACCATCAACTTGGTTACACCATGCTAGCGCAAGCTGCGCTGGGGTAATATTATTTGCATGAGCCAGCTCAACATATTGCTTAGTTGCTTGTTCTGCATTGGGTGTATCTCTAAAAATACCGTTGCGCTGCATGAAGGTCCATCGAGAGCCTTCAGGGCGAGCACCATTTAAGTATTTACCCGTTAATAAACCGGCAGCCAGAGGCGACCATGGTAAGTAGGCAATCTCTTCATGAACACATTGCTCTATTAAATATGGCCAATCTTTAGCATGCGCTAGGCTAAATTCGTTTTGAATAGACACCATACGCGGTAAGTTATGCTCTTTAGCTAAACTTAAAAACTGGCTGATACCCCATGGCGTGTCGTCAGATAAACCGCAGTGCTTAATTTTTCCTGCTTTTACACATTCATTAAGGCCTTCTAGAATATCGAGCATACTAGCTTGCTGCTCTTGTGTATTTACGTCGGTAAATTTAAGCGTGCCAGGCCACTGCCTACCAAAATGTGGTGTTGAACGGTTTGGCCAATGTAACTGATATAAATCGATGTAGTCGGTTTGAAGGCGCTTGAGTGAATCGTCCACGGCTTCTATTACTGTTTGGCGAGTAATATTGCCACCATCACGTACCCACGATAAGCCATTGCCTGCAATTTTTGTAGCAAGTACTACATCGCCGCGTTTTTGTTTATTACGCGATAGCCAATCGCCAATAATTTCCTCTGTTTTACCATAGGTCTCTGGAGAAGGAGGCACAGCATACATTTCGGCTGTATCAATAAAGTTTACGCCTTGCTCTAGCGCGTAGGCTATTTGCTCATCCGCATCGCTTTGAGTGTTTTGTTTGCCCCAAGTCATACTGCCTAGGCACACTCTAGATACGTCTACACCACTGCTACCTAGTGGGCTGTATTTCATAAAAATTCCTTAGCTAAATTAGTGTTGAGCGTGGCTAGTTAAAGCCGATAAAAGAGGCTCAGAAATCGTAGCTTTTTGCCCTGTTGTAAAATCAAACATGACAACTTTAGAAGTACCCGTTGTTGTTATAGCCTTTTGAACATGGCTGTAAACGGTGTAATTCATGGTGAAGCGGTCTGTTTTTATATCAGTAATAGTAACGCCGACTGTAAGCGTATCTGGGAATGTAACTGGGCGTTTATAACGAATGTTATTTTCGCTAATTACTGGGCCCACACCATTAGGGCTTATTGTGTCGAACAGATTTATTTTATTTAAAAAGTCGATTCGGGCTATTTCAAAGTAACGTAAATACACTACATTATTTACGTGTTGCAGTGCATCCATATCAGCCCATGCTACGGTGATGTCGGTATGAATAGGGTGCTGATCTTTAAACGTTTGCATTATGTATTGGCCCTTAATTTTAAAGTACTTAGATTATCAATATGGTGTTATGAGCTCAAGGTAATTAGAGTATGTTTTTTTGTAAGATGATTGTACCTATTTAATTTTAGGTCTACAGTTAAGTGGCACTGTAAAAACACACAAGACAAAAACACAGAGGTATGTATGCAAAATATAATTAATTGGTTTTTAGCTTGTTTGGTTTTTATAGCTTCTTTTACCTGTCACGCAATGGGTAACGAATCAGGCGCTATTATTTTAATGTTAGCGGGGTTTTTTTTCGAGGTTATGTTTTGGTTGCGCGGTTATAAAGAGTCAGAAGACAATAAACACTTTTTTTAATCGTTAACTAGGGCCTGTTGACCTTTCAGGATTAAAATTTGTTCAATCTAGGGGCTATTTAATCGCGGCGCGAGGTTTGTGACCTAGTGGGCTAAGTAAAAACCGAGCAAAGCTTCCGCGTCCTGCTCACGCCCCTTACCTACATCCATGTAGGCAACAAAGAGTAAATTGCCCCTAGGCAGAACCCTTCGGGCAGCGTATGTTTGGCATTTGTGCTACGTTATCGCCTATTTATGGGGAATAACCACACTACATAGGCTCTGCCTTGCCTAAATACCAAACATACTGCTGCAAATTTAACCTCGAAAGATAAACAGGCCCTAGGCTTGCTTATCACAATTGATTCTATAATAATGACTGTATAAATAACCAGTCGTTATAGTGGTGATGAAAAAGTTTATTCACATAGACATGGATTGCTTTTACGCAGCAGTAGAAATGCGAGATAACCCAAAACTTGCACATGTACCGCTTGCTATTGGAGGCAATAGCCGACGAGGCGTGCTCTCAACTGCTAACTATATAGCGAGAGAGTATGGCGTGCGCTCGGCTATGTCGAACTATCATGCTAAACAATTATGCCCCGATTTAGTTATTGTTCCTGGGCGCATGGCTGTATACAAAGAAGCTTCAAACCAGATACGCGAAGTATTTAACCGCTACACAGACTTAGTTGAACCTCTTTCTTTAGACGAAGCCTACCTTGATGTAACAGACAGTAGTGCTTGTAAAGGCAGTGCAACGCTTATAGCACAGCAAATAAGAGCGGATATTTACACTGCCACAGGGCTTACTGCATCGGCAGGTATTGCACCTATTAAGTTTATTGCCAAAATAGCCAGTGACGAAAAAAAACCGAATGGTCAATTTGTAGTTTTGCCTCACGAGGTCGATGACTTTTTGGCGCAATTACCGCTGGGTAAAATTCCGGGTGTAGGCAAAGTAACGCTCGAAAAACTCAATTTAAAAGGGCTATATACCGGCAAAGATGTACGCGAAAAAGGCGTAAATTGGATGCAGCAACATGTAGGCAATTTTGGCGTGTCGCTTTATCAAAAGTGTGCAGGTGAGTATGTTGGTAAAGTATCAACAGATCGCATAAGAAAATCACTGAGTGTTGAACATACCTACGAATACAATAAAACAAGTTTGCAAGAGTGCTTAGATGAGCTTCCAAAACTGTTAGACGAATTAGTTTTAAGGCTTAATAAGCAACAATTACAAAACCGTATAAATAAACTGAGTGTTAAAGTGAAGTTTGCAAATTTTGTAGTAACCTCAGCCGACCAAGCATATCACGAGCTAAATACTGAAATACTTGTTCAACTACTTACCAAAGCTTATCAACGAGGTCTACAACAGCCTGTTCGGTTGCTTGGTATAGGCGTTGGCATTAAAAACGAGCCAGCACAAAACTTCCAACTGAGTATTCTTGATTAAGCTGTAAAGCCTGTAACTCCAAGTTGCCATTTATTGGCAACTTGTATAATTAGCTCATCGCACCTAGCTGGTCTTCAATATTTAAATCGACGATAATAGGGGCTTATGTTTTCTAACAGGACCTTATTTATGGCATACCCTCAAGCGGTTAGTGCAAGCCTTGAATGCACATCTCATGATGCGCTTATTATTATTAGTGATGACTTTTCTCAATTACCACACAATTCATTACGTGACGCTATTTTAGCGCAGGCAAAAGTTGATTCTCGCATTGGTAAGCAAGTTACTTTATTAGTGATTGAAAACAAGCGCGTTGTACTTGCGCCAACCGGTCCGTTAAATAGAGATTACGACGACGTTCGTCGCTATTTTGATGCAGCTAAACTAGCAATTAACGAAGCAAAAGCATCGGGCAGTGTTAATCCTGCATTATTGTTACCAAATTTAAATGGCGATAGCCGTTACCAACATGCGCTAGAAGTTGCTTATTTAGGTGCTTGCCAGGCATTATGGCAGCCATTAGAGGCGCGTGAATATCACGGCGAAGGTATTGAGCCTATTCCTCAAATTGGCTTAATGGGTGCAAACGAGCAAACAATTAAAGCAGTTAATGCCATTGCGGCAGGGCAGTATGCAGCACGTGATTTATGTGGCACTGAACCTGAGCGTATGGCTCCACCGCGTTTTGCTGATTACTGCGTTGATTTATTTAAAGGCTCAAGCATTGCAGTTGACGTAATTGATGATATTGCAGCTATTGATAAAAACTACCCAATGTTAAGTACGGTTGCTCGTGCATCATACGCAGTTGAGCGCCATCACCCACGTGTTGTTAAGCTTGAATATGTACCTGAGGGTGAAATTACTCGCACACTTATGTTTGTAGGTAAGGGCCTTGTATACGATACCGGCGGTGCAGATCTAAAAGTAGGTGGCCATATGGCAGGTATGAGTCGCGATAAAGGCGGCGCAGCTTCTGTTGCGGGCTTTATGAAAGCCGTTGCGGATTATCAGCCTAAAGGCGTTAAGGTGGTATCGTACTTAGCTGTTGTTCGTAACTCTATTGGTTCGGATTGTTTTGTGCCAGATGAAATTATTACTAGCCGCGAAGGTGTACGTGTACGCATTGGTAATACCGATGCAGAAGGGCGTTTAGCAATGGGCGATCTACTTAGCGAAATGAAAGATTTAGCTAAAACTGAGGTTAATCCAACGTTATTTACTGTTGCTACATTAACGGGTCACGCAGCTCGTGCAATGGGCCCTTACGGTGCGTATGTTGAAAATGGCCCAGCTCGAAGCGCTGGTGTATCTCGTCAGATTGCTGACCTTGGAGATTTGTGGGCTGATGGCGCAGAAGTATCGCGTTCACGTCGTGAAGATTACGACTTTATCAAACCACGCACGCTAGCTGACGATGTACTCTCGAGCAATAACGCAGCATCGGCTGTTACCGCTCGTGGTCATCAGTTCCCAATGGCATTTATGGCTATTGTTGGTGGGCTTGATAAACACGGTAACGACTCTGCACAGCCTTTGCCTTATGTGCATATGGACATTGCGGGTAGCGGTGTTGAAGGTGGTGATTGGCAGCACGGTAAGCCAACTGCCGCATCAGTAACGAGCTTGTTTGCACGTTACTGTATGTAATACCAATCCGCAATAATACTTAATCATTTTTCGGGGCTAAACGTGTCGCTATCTGTGTTAAAAAATTCTCATTTAGAACAACTAAATAGCAAATTTTTTGCCTAGCTATCAACACGTTTTTCCATCCTAAAAATAGATCACTTAATTAAGCGAAATGGTATAAGCTAAAAACGCATATGTAATAAAAAGCCCTGTTAATTCAGGGCTTTTGCATTTCATGATAACGGTATCGCTATCAATCTAATTTAAAGCGATTAACTACGCTCGAAAGCCCTTGGCTACTTTGCTTAAGGTTATCGCTGGCATTTGTAAGCTGTTTAGTATTATTAAGTGACTGCTCTGTTGAGTGTGATAGCTCGTTAATACGTAAATTAACTTCATCCGCGGCTTGAGTTTGCTGCTCTGTGGCACGTGCAATTTGGCTGTTCATTTCGGTAATAATTGAAACAAGTCGTTCTATTTCATTAAGTGAAGTATTGGCAGACGACGCCTGTTCTACGGTGGAAACCGAAAGTGCTTGGCTTGATTTAACTGCCTCAACAGCTGCCTTTGCACCTTCTTGCAGTTTAGTGATCATGGTTTGAATTTCGTCTGTACTTTGCCCCGTACGACTCGCTAATGTACGTACTTCATCTGCAACAACAGCAAATCCTCTGCCATGCTCCCCGGCGCGAGCAGCCTCAATGGCAGCGTTTAATGCCAGTAAGTTTGTTTGTTCCGATATACTTCTTATTACATCAAGTACAGAGCCTATATTATGACTCTCGTTGGCCAAATCAGCAGTTACACGGCTGACTGTTTCTATGTTGTTTGAAAGTGTTTCTATGGCTGTTATTGTTTGCGCCACCACATTTTTACCCGTTGATGCGTTTTGTGCTGCATCTTTAGCCGCTTGTTCTGCGGCTTCGGCGTTGCGGCTCACATCATGTATTTGGTGAGTCATTTGCTCCATGGCAGCTGCAACTTGGGTTGAGCTATCGTTTTGAAGCTCAATAAAAGAAATACTTGTTTTACTTGATTCGTCAACGGTTTGTGCATGCTTGCTTACGCCGTTTGCGCTTTGTGATACATGAACAAGTGACTCTCGTATTTTTAAAACAAACAAATTAAATGAGCGCGATAGTTCAGATATTTCATCGTTACCGGATTCATTTAATGTACGGGT
The DNA here is from genome assembly GCF_056470645.1 of Pseudoalteromonas sp. TP27. Classification (NCBI taxonomy): domain Bacteria; kingdom Pseudomonadati; phylum Pseudomonadota; class Gammaproteobacteria; order Alteromonadales; family Pseudoalteromonadaceae; genus Pseudoalteromonas; species Pseudoalteromonas sp. TP27. Next base: position 69,247 of record NZ_JARDAK010000017.1, read on the forward strand.
TAAGTCGCCTTCGCCTTGAGAAATGTCCTTCATCATATCGGCTGCTAAGCGAGTAGGTATTAAAATACTTTTACCTATAAAGTAACTAAGTAAAATAACAGCAATAATCATAATTATTGCACTGACTATAATTAGGTTACGTTGTTGGCTAAATGCCTCGTCAATTGAATCAAGGTATACACCCGAGCCAATAATCCATTGCCATTGACTAAACCCTTTAACAAAAGCAACTTTCTCTACAGGTTGGTCTTTACCTGGCTTTGGCCACTTATAAGGTATAAACCCTTCACCATCACGCTTAACTATATTAACCATCTCTACAAAGAGCGCTTTGCCATCTGGATCTTTATTATTACTTAAATCTTTATTATCAAGAGCAGGTTTAATCGGATGCATTATCATTGTAGGCTGATAATCATTTATCCAAAAATAATTAGTATTGTCATAGCGCAGTGCTTTTATTGTTTCAAGAGCTTGCGTTTTAGCTTGCTGCTGGGTGAGTGAGTTATTTTGTTCAAGGTCATGAAAGTGCTCAATGATGCTGTGAGCAGTTTCTACTACATTTTGTGTTTTAAGGTACTGCTCGTTTTTAAGGGCATTATATTGGTTAGTTAGGCTGGATATACTCAGCACTATTAGCCCAAGCACTACAATGGCTATTAACAGTGAGAAACGTTGAAATATACTAAAGCTACGTAAACTAGGCATACATTCATCCTTAAAAATTGTGCGCTTTTGCGCATTGAATAAGCGTAGCTAAAAAGCGAGTTTAATCTAGGCTTAACAACCATTAATGCAAAAAAAAGGCTGATTTATCAATCAGCCTTTAGTCTACTTTTTAAACTTGCTTAACTATTTAACATCAAAGTGACGATTAAAGAAATTAGTAATTGTTTGATGCAAGTGCGTTTGCACTTGTTTACCACGTAGGCTGTGCTTAGAGCCCGGGTAGGTCATCATTTCAAACTGTTTTTCGTTATCTTGTAGTTGTTTAAACAATTTAGTTGAATGCGTAAACAATACGTTGTCGTCGGCCATTCCATGATAAATCATTAATGGACCTTTTAAGCCATCTGCATATGGAAATACTGCGCTGTCTTCGTAGCCTTTAGCGTTTGTATTAGGATGACCTAAATAGCGCTCAGTGTAATGCGTATCGTATAGAGCCCAATCGGTTACTGGAGCACCCGATACGCCTGCTTGAAAGTAATCGCCCGCTTTAAACATAGTCATAAGCGCCATGTAGCCGCCGTAGCTGTGGCCATAAACACCGATGCGTTGTGGGTCTACGTAATCAAGTGTGCGTAAAAACTCTACGCCTTTAATTTGATCGGCAACTTCCACTACACCTAAGTGTTTATAAATAGCATCTTCAAACTTTTTACCACGGTTGTACGAACCACGGTTATCGAGTTGAAAAATTACGTAACCTTGTTGCGCCATGTATTGAAAATACAAGTTTTTGCTGCGCCAGCTATTCGTTACTCGCTGAGCATGCGGGCCGCCGTACACATTAACAATAACAGGATGCTTTTTGCCATCGGTTACGTTACTTGGCTTAAATAAACGGTAATGCATAACTTGGCCATCTTCGGCTTTAATTGTGCCGTATTCTGGTTTTGTTAAATCGCTTAAATAAGGGGTAAGCGGGTGGTTACTATCTAGCTTGTTTTCTTCAAGCCATGTAATAAATTCGCCGTTTACTTTACGAAGCGCTGCTGAGTTTGGTGTGTTATCAGATGAGCTATTGTCGATAAAGGTTTTGCTGTCTTTTGCTAGCACAACATTATGGTACTGACCTTTTTCGGTGATACGTTTAGCATCGCCTTTTTTAAATAAAGACGCGCTGTATAAATGGCTCTCAAGAGGAGTGTCTTTTCGACCGGCAAAGTAAACAATGCCTTTTTTCTCATCAATACCTTTTAAGCTATCAACAGCCCAATCGCCAGAAGTAATTTGGCGAACAAGTTGACCGTTTGTGCGATACAGATATAAGTGTTTAAAACCATCGCGCTCAGATGCCCATACAAAGTGCTTTTTGTCTTTTAAAAACTCAAGATCAAAATGCAGGTTAATCCACGTTTCGCTGTTTTCGGTTAATGCTACTTTTTGTGCTTTAGTTTCGCTGTTATAAAAACGCAGCTCTAATTTATGTTGCGAGCGATTTTGCCATTGGTACGACAATGTATTGCCGTCTTTCAGCCATTTAGCACGCGCTATATAAATGTCTTCATCTTTACCTAAATCAATCCAATCTACTTTTTGATCGTTAAGTTTAACAACACCGAGTTGAATTTTAACGTTGTCGGTACCTGTAAATGGGTAGCGTTGGTTAAATAACTTAACTTCATCAGCGTAAATTTCGTTACGGATAGCTTCTTTTACTGGTGTTTCGTCAACACGGGTATAGGCAATTTTAGTTTCATCCCCTGACCACCAGTAACCCGTCATGCGGCTCATTTCTTCTTGAGCAACAAACTCGGCCATACCGTTTTTAATTACGCCACCGCCATCTTTACTAAGCTGAATCTCTTTACCTGATTCAAGCTCTAAAGCGAATAGATTTTGCTCACGAATAAACGATACGTAGTTACCTTTAGGTGAAAAGCGTGCATCGGTTTCAAATGTTTCAGTGTCGGTTAGTTTTTTACTTTTAGCAGAGGCTAAATCATAATAGTAAAGGTCGCCGTTAAGTGGGAATAAAAGTGCTTTACCGTCTTTAGACCATTTGTACTCAAGTATGCCTTTACCAAAAATACGTTGGCGTTCGCGGCGGGCTTTTTCTTCATCTGATAGGTTTTCTGGGCCTGAAAATAACTTTGCCGAATCAACTAGCACACGGTTGGTGTTATCTTTTAAATTGTATTCCCATAAATCATAGCGGTTGTAGTCATCGCTTTTACCTTGCAGGTAAGTTACACGGCTGCCATCAGGCGAAAATTTAAGTTGTACAGGCGATTTACCTGACAGGCTTGGATCGTCAAAAATACGTTCCAACGATAAAGGTTTTGCTTGAACACTAATAGCGCCAACCATTAACGGTAGGGCTAGTGAGAGGTGTTTTATTTTTTTTAGCACAAGGTTGCCTTAGCTTATTATAAATATTACTTTGATGTTAAAGCCAAGCGTGTGCAACTGCAACTAAATGCTATAAAGTGGCGATTATTAAAGACAAAGTAGGACATAACAATGACGAACTCTAAATTTGAACTCGCACCACAACTTAAACGTGACTGTATAGAACTTGCCGACTGGCCACTGTGTAAAGTGCTCTTATTGAACGACAGCCAATATCCGTGGTTTGTATTAGTGCCAAGGCAGGCTAACTTAAGAGAGATAATTGATTTATCTGAGGATGATCAAATAGTTTATTTAAAAGAGTCAGCCAAATTAAGTAAGTTATTAATGGATGTGTTTAGCCCGGATAAGTTAAATGTAGCGGCTTTAGGTAATATGGTACCGCAATTACATATTCATCATATTGCACGCTTTACGAGTGATGCAGCTTGGCCTGCGCCAATTTGGGGTAAGCACCCAGCTGTGCCGTATACAGATGTACAAATTACAGAGTTAAAAAAAGCGCTGCAGTTTTAAGCTGCAACGCTTTTTTAGGGTTTAACTAAGTTTAACTAAACTTATTTAAGCCCTAGTACTTCCCTACCTTGCTTAAACGTAACATCTACAGGGATATTTGCTTTGCTTAGTTTTTCTAAGTCTTCAGCAAGTTCTTCTTTAATATCGCCATGCGTTGCAATTAGTTGATCTACTTTTTCGTAATCGCCATCCCCTTGTAAGGTTAGGATTAAGCGAGAAAGTTTTGCCATCGCTAAGCTCATTTTTTCCATATTTACACTGTATAAACCCGCTTCATTTTTAGAAAAAGCGCCTTCTTGTGCAAAAAAGTTAAAACGGATCATATTTGCTTTACCATGCGCGCTTGAAGCACCAAAACGTACTGAGCGGAATATACCGGCCATAAACGTCGTGTAGTAATCTTCAAGTGTGCCTTCAGTGATCTCGCCTTTTTTAAGCAATTGCTCAACCATGTACAGGCCTAAAATGTCGGCTTTACCTTCTTCAAGCGCACTCGCGTGCTCTTGTAATGATTGACGAACAGTCCCTTTACCCGTAAGGGTGTTTTTAATACCTAAACCGTGCGCTACTTCGTGGAACATAGTGTTGGCAAAAAAGGCATCAAAAGTAATGTGTTTACGCTGCTCAGGTACAATTAACTGCTCTGAAATTGGCACTAAAATTTTGTCAAACTTAGCACGCATTGCATTTTTAAGTTGCAGACGACGTGTGCCTTTTTCTAGCTGTACTTGCTCATCGTTTGGCAAGTTAATTGCGATTGTTTTACTACCCGCGTTTGAATGCCCTGCGTAGTAAACAACGTCATATGCATTTAGGTCGGCGTCAGAGCCTGGTACTTCTTGTTTGTATTTAGCATCAACAGGTAAATCTTTTTGAAGCTCAGGTAAAAATGCTGCAAACTTAGCTAAACGTTCACTCCATTTTAAATCTTTAATAAGTACGTAAGACTCATAAGCAGCACGGTAACCAAATAATTGATCTTCATAGGTCTCAATTGGACCAATAACCACATCTACTGGGTTGTTCTTCATGTCCATCCAAGCAAAGTCAGAAACTTGGAAGTCATCTTTTTGTAGAGCGTCAGCACGCAGGTTTAGATAATTAGCAAACTCTTTATCATCAGCAAGTTTACTTGCTTCACGTAAAAGGTCAGCGGCTTGTGCAAGCTCAGCAGCATACTCTTTTGAATATGGCACGCTATAAAGCTTACCTTGCTCATCACGCTTAATTACAGAGTAAAGCCCTGTTTTGTCTTCAACATCTGCATTGTTTAACTCTTCTTTAGTTATATCAGCAGGGTAAAACTGTGCGCCAAGAGGCTTTTCTTTATAGCTAGATAAAAACGCTTCATCGCCATTTAAACGATCCCATGGACCGTAGTTAATATCGGCAAATTTACGTACTTTTTCGTCACCTAACTTTGCTAAAAAAGCATCTTTATTCTCACCAAAAGATTGCTTCCAAAATAACTCGTCCATTATTTTTGAAGCATCAATAAGCTTTACTACCATCGCTTTTTGGTTATCACTCAAATGCGAAAGGTCAGCCTCTAGGCTAAAGTCGGTATAAATATCTAAACGTTGATTATCTGTATTAACAAGCTTAGGGCCTGATTGTGCACTGCTTTTTTGAGCAAGCTCTACGGCTGTGTTGTCGGTAGAAGACGGCGCTTGTTCAGAACATGCACTAAGAAAAACGACACCAGAGAGCATAATTGCTTGGCTAATTTTATTTAAGTTCATTATATTGCCTGTGAAAAAGTAAGTTTAATAATTTGTACAGCTTTAAGTTAAATACTAAAACATGTACAAACGCTTCCTTATTGTGTGTGCATTAAAGCAAAACTAAATGGTAAATAGCAAGTATTTGGCGTTGTAAGGCATTCTGATGCGGCAAAGAAAGATAAATAAAAATAAACTTCTATAATTTTCTTAACTTTATCGGTAAGTTAGATAATACTAATTATATTGCTAATACAAAAATTAACTGCTTGAGTTTGCAGTTACTTTACAGGCTGAACACAAAAGGATGGCGGCTTTATGTCTACAGAAAACGCTTTATTAACAATTCTAGTCGATAGAATAAATAACGATACTCTCGTTTTACCAACGCTACCTGAAGCAGCGATTAAGGTTCGCCAAGCTGCTGATAACTCTGATGTGAATTTAATGCAAATGTCAGATGTGATTTCACAAGACCCTGCGCTTTCAGCTCGTATGATTAAAGTAGCTAATAGTGCGATTATGGGGCGTTCTGTAAAAGTATCTAATTTACAGCAAGCAGTTACTCGTATTGGACTACGGCAAATTAAAAATATTGCGACGGCTATGGCTATGGAGCAATTATTTGTATCACACAATGAGCTGATTAAAGGCTATATGGGTAAGGCGTGGCAAAAAACATTAACGGTTGCTAGCCATTCAATAACACTCATGGAGTTTTACTTAAAAAATAATAAACATACTTCATTAAACCGTGATTCAATTACATTAGCTGCGCTTGTTTATAATATTGGTGTTTTACCAATTTTAACTGAAGCAGAGCGTCATCCTGAAATCTTTGCAAATCCAAGCTTTTTAGCTCACGCAATTCAAAAACTTAGTGGAAAAATTGGCTCATCAATTATGCAAGCTTGGGAATTTCCTAAAGAGTTTGTAGATGTAGCTTTAAGCTGGGCAGATCCAAGTTACAAACCTGATAAGGTTAGTTACGTAGACTTTATTAGGGTAGGGGCTATTTTAGAGGGAACGTTACAAGTTTCTGATAAATCGGCAACGCTGCAAACATATATAGATAAAGGTGTAATACCGTCTATGCAATTATTCACCAGTGATGAATACAACGAGATGCTAACTGATGTAAAAGAGATGTTTAGGTAAGCGCACTTCTTTTTCGCAAAAAAAGGGTTAACTTGCATTAACCCCCTTTTTTTTACTGAATTGCGTCTAATACTATTCCATCCATTCTGCGAGTTGGGTACAAAGACTCAACTACAAAACTCGGTATGAATCCCTTAGCCGATGACACTACTACTTTAGATTTTGCACCAATGATACGGGCATTTACAATAACACCACGATTAGTGTAGGTGAGTGTGCCAGTTAGGGTGTATTCAATATGTGGATAGCCTTTAATATTTTTACCATTACGGCTGAAAGAAAAATCTCCCAGAGGCGTCACGTGTACTGTGCCTGTGTGTTTATAATCAACAACAGATAAACCAAACTCTTGTAATTCAGTTATAAAGCTTTCAGCTAAATGATTACCAAAAATATTAGTTGTTTGAAGGTTATCGTCTAAATTTACAAACGAGGTGATAGCGATAGGCGTACCACTATTTATGTAATTCATATTCTCAATTAGCTTCATTGCTAATTGCTCAGTGTAATTACTTAGTAACTTACTGCTGTTAATTGGGCGGTAATTATTTTCAGGGAACTGCCAGTTACTTACGCGAGGCTGATTATTTTCTGCATAGCGATTGTGAGCGTTATTATAGCCAATATTATTATGTGGTGCGTGCCCATTATAGATCGGGTGAGTAGAGCACGCCGAAAGCGACAGTGTAAAAAGTGCAGATAAAGTAAGAGATATCTTTTTTGATAACATGTTTTCTTCCTGAAACATAAGAGGATTTAATAAATACTCTCACTTATCGACACACTTTTTGATTACTTTAATAAAAATTACTAATTAGTTAATTGATATTGATTAAAGCGTTTTTATAACCTCTTCTTTTTTATAGCGAAGCTTACCTGCTACCCAAGTTTGTAGCACGTTCGTCTTGTATATCTCGTCAACCGGTACTTTAAAGTAGTCTTTATCAATTAAAATAAAGTCGGCCCATTTACCTGTTTCTAAACTACCTACCTTAAATTCTTGATGAGCTGCATAGGCGCCACCGAGAGTAAATGCACGTAGTGCATCTTCGCGGCTTAGTACTTCACTTGCACGCCAGCCATTTTCAGGCAGTTTGTTATGATCCATACGTGTGATAGCTGAATACAAACCATCAAATGGATTTGCAAGCTCTACAGGGTAATTAGAGCCTGCTGCAACAACAGACCCTTGCTGTAAAAATGTTTGCCAAGCGTAAGCACCGCTTAATTGTTTTTCAGTTAAACGCTGCTCTGCCATATGCATATCAGAAGTGGCGTGTACCGGCTGCATAGAAGGTATTATTTTTAACGCTTTAAAACGAGGGATATCCTCAGGCGTTACAATTTGTGCGTGCTCGATACGATTACGCAGTAATATACCGCCGGTTTTTTTAAACACATTTTGATAGGCATCGAGTACTACTTTATTTGCTTTATCACCAATTGCGTGGGTATTTGCGCTAAAGCCGCTTTTAAAGCTTTGTGTAAAGAGCGCTTCGAGCTTTTCTTGTGTTTCAAGCATTAAACCATGGTGGCCAGCTCTGTCTGCATATTCTTCAATCAGAGCGGCGCCGCGAGAGCCCAGTGCGCCATCGGCGTAAACTTTAACACTGCGAATTTCCATAAAGTCATTTTTGTCGTGGTATCGACCTGCTTTTAACATTGTGCCTAAATCAGGGCTTGCACCACTTAACATTGCCACAATACGTAGCGGTAAATTACCAAGGTCGCCGCGCTCTTTGTAAACTTCCCATGTGGTTTTATCAATGCCAGCATCGTGAGTAGAAGTAATGCCTAAACTTAATAAATGCTTACCTGCTGCATCTAGTGAGTCACTTATATCTTGCTTTGAAGGGGCTGGCATATGCTGGGTAATTAACGATTCTGCTTTATCTACAAAAATACCTGTAGGATTACCAAATTCGTCTTTAATTATTTCACCGCCTTCAGGGGCTTTTGTTTGGGCGGTAATACCAGCAAGTTCGAGCACTTTTGAATTAACCCAAATGGCATGGCCATCAACCCGCGAAAGTACCACTGGTCGATCGTTAACTACATTGTCTAAATCTTTAGCTGTTGGGAAGCGTGTATTAGCCCAAAGTTCTTGGTTCCAACCACGTCCTATAATCCAGCCTTGTTTTTTATCGGCAAATATTTTTAGTTTATTTGTTACTTCATCAACTGATTTTGCACCGCGTACATCAAGTTGCGATAAATTGTCGCCAAGGCCAATAACGTGCCCATGGGCATCAATTAAGCCAGGTAATAAGGTATTACCGTGTGCATCAATTAGTTTAGCGTCTGGGTAACTATCTTTAAGTGTATCGCTACCTAGCTTAACTACCTTGCCATTTTTAATAACGAGGGTAGTGAATTGCTGTACTTCACCTTGATATAAAGGCGTGTAGCCATTGGCGTTATAAATTACTTTAGTTTGTGCGAGAGTGTAACTAGAACTAGCGCAAAGGCTGGCTAGGATGAGTGGTTTGATCATTTTTTTGAGCGACATAAGGCATTATTTTTTATTGTTAGTGCGTTAACACTAGCAAACCCAATTTTATAATACCAATATGTGAGATGAATTATAATGAAGAAAAAAGTAGTAAAGCTAGAACATAAAAATATCTAGCTTTTGAAAGGGTTTACTTACTAGCGTATAAGCTGTATTCACTTAGCGTTAGCTTACCGTCTTTGTCTTGATCGTAGCTTGAAAACCGAGACCAAAGAGCGGGATCTACTGCTGTTTCTGCGCGTGTTAAAAAACCATCCTGGTTTCTATCAAGTTTTTCAAATTGCTCTGCAACATTGTTGCTTGCAGCAAAGCCTAATGTGCTAAAAATACTAAACGCAAAAAGCGTTATATAGCTTGTTTTTTTCATGAAAAATACTCAGTAGAGGTTATTAGTAAGGTAATTTTTAAATTCGATTAACGAAATTTGGTTATCTTGATTTTTATCCCATTTTTCAAATGTGTTTAAAAGTTGTGGTTGGGGATCAAGTTCGTCATGTGTCAGATAGCCACTTTTGTCATTATCAAGGTGATCAAAGCGTTGCTTTACATCAAGTGCAGCGGCATCAAAACTTAATAGCATTAAAATGCTTATAACTAGGGAAAGTATCTTCATGGCATTCCTTCCAAAAGATGTATTAAAATTTTGTGGCTGAAATAAGAGGAAAAAGCACTTGCCGTAATTTAACTCCCAACATTAAATCCTTTTACACACTCCCTCAGGGATTATGGCAAATGCTTTTAATTCCAGTCTACCTATAACAAGCTTAAGTAAAGCTTAATCAGTAATTACTGATTAAGCTTTAAAGCTTTCAAATTCTTTTTTTGAGATTTTTTCATCACCGTCTTCATCTAAGTCGGCAAATTGTCTCATTACTTCCTTGTCTTCTTTTGCTTCCACAATAGATATTTGCCCATCCATATCTTTATCTAAATGGGCGAAACGTATATTTGTAGGCGATGCGAGTACAGTAGCACTAATGGCTAAAAACATTAATGCAAAAGCGGCTATAAGTTGTTTCATAATCACGTTCCTTATTAAATGAGTTTATTGGATAAACTTTTTGAATTCATCTAGCGACAATTGACCGTTTTGATTGGTATCAATTTGTGAAAAATTTTCGTGTAAAACGGCATCTTCACCTGCTTCGGCTTCACTTAATGTGCCGTTACTGTCTTTATCAAGCTCGTTAAAAGTCGCGTGAACGTCCATGGCATGTGCGTTAGCGCCTAAAAACCCTAAAGTGAGTAATGATGAGATTGCTAAAATGCGTTTGTTCATAATTATTTCCTTATTGATTGAAGTTACTACACGTATTACAAAAATGATGCCAAAATTAATTGTTGTTTATTTTCAATTGCTTATTGTTTTTAGATCAAGTGAGTGAGCAGTTTTTACAGGTTTTGTTGTAAATTTTGTATATCTTTTGCAACATTATTTAATGATGTTGATGAGAGGGTTCTAAAATCAATGACTTACGTTGTCTCCATTTGGCGACACGCTATTTTGTTAGTGTTAGTTGTTAATCGTATTAAATATAATTGCTGGTTCAGCTAGTGTATAAGGTAAGCACTTAATAATAGAGCGCTTAACTTAAAAGGACAAAACGCAATGCCAGCAACCATAGCTAAAAAATACCAAGCAATGCTTAACTGGCGGCCTAATTTAATTGGGCAATTTGCAATGAGTATGCTGCTTTCGTTACTCCCCCTTTCTATAGTGGTAATCGTATTTTTAAATGCCCTTAATAAGCAATTAGCGGTTACTCAAAATATTGTAAGTAACAACTACCAAGTTACTAAATCGTTTAATACTCTAAAGCAAGAACTCAACAGCCTTGAGCGCGCCACTAGGCAAAACTGGGTATTAAAAAGTGAATCGCTCGATAAACTCATTGTCGATAAATGGCAATCATCCTTGCAAAGTATCGATGAGCTTAAATTTGTAAACACGAATAAAGATTATACTCACCAATGGCAGCGCTTATATACCACCTTACAAACCGCGCATGCTGAATTGGTTGAGCAAAAACAACAACAAGCTGAGTTGTTTGTGCCAGTGAGCGATTTAGTTGCTGAGCTTACTTTATGGCTACGTGATAAAAACGAAGCGCAAATCACCAATAACCAAAATGAGCTGACAAGCTTGCAAGCTTCATTTATAAACTGGCTGGTGGCACTTATTCCACTTACTTTAATTGTAGGAGGTGGTTTTTTATGGCGCATAAGTGGGCGACTAAAAGGGTTAACTACGGTTATTGATAAGCTAGGGCAGGGACATTGGCAGCAAAAAATATCTGTGAAAGGCTCCGCTGAGCTAGTTGAGCTAGGAGAAAAACTCCAATGGGTGCAAGAGCAACTTCATATGCTTGAGCAGCAAAAAGATACTTTTTTACGCCATGTAACACACGAGCTAAAAACGCCGCTTGCTTCAATGGTCGAAGGCACTGATTTACTAACTGATGAAATAGTAGGCCCAATTACCGCTGAGCAAAAAGCAGTGCTTGAGCTTATTAGCCAATCTATGATGCGGCTTCGCACAATGATTGACAGCTTACTGAGTTATAATGCGATTCGCACCAGTAAAGACAGCCTAAGCGAAGTTGAATTTAGTCTTCTTATTAATAAAATTAATAGTCATTTTGAGCATCGTTTAAGTGCGCGTGAGCAGGCTCTAAAATGGCAAAATAACTTACCAAATAAACCGCTTGCTTTACCTAGTGAGCTTATTGAGATGATTTTAATTCAGCTTATTTCAAATGGCTTGAAATTTTCAGAAGATAAGCAGATCGTTACTATTAATTTAGTACTTGAACAAAATCAACTTTGTATTGCTGTACTTGATAAAGGCTGCGGTATTAAAGAGCAAGAAAAAACTCAAATTTTCAGCGCATTTTATCAAGGTAAACACAGTAAAAATGTTACGCTGCAAGGCAGTGGGCTGGGCTTAACTATTGTAAAAGAATCTGTTGAACAGTTAAGAGGAACACTTACTGTTGAGCATAACGAGCCACATGGTTGCCGGTTTTCAATTAAAATTCCCATAACAAAAAATCTAGGAGTTAATTAACATGCGCTTGCGTTTAATCGCTATTTTAAGTGTGCTCAGTAGCAGCATGGTTATATCTGGTTGTGAAATTAATAATGGGCAAGAAGAGCGTGTGTCAATTACACCAGCACCTGTGGTCGATACTAAAATAAAAAACGACAAAAACAGTAAACCTAGTCCAAAACCCAGACCAAAAATTGAACCTAGCTATCCTCCAGCAGATCAAGTTATTGCATGGCACGCTAATCAGTGTGGTGGATTTAAATTAGTGCCTAAAAAAGATATTTTTACAGGCGAGAACGACCTTAAACGCTTTTTTAAATTTATGTGTTTAAATATAAATGATGATCCAAATACAGTAATGACTAAGTTACTAAAACTCGATTTAGCTTACTTTTGGCCAGACGACATTAAGCAATATTTATGGCTTCAAAAACAGCAAGTGACGATGCAAATAAATGCTAAAAAAGAGCAGCAAGCACTTAACAATAAAATGCAAGAAACCCTCTCATCGTTAGCAACTATTGAGCAACAGCTTTTACTACGAGAAGAAACTAAGGAGCAGTAACTATGGCAGCAACTAAAGTGCAAGGTGCAAAAGTATTACTCGTTGACGACGACGCTAGCTTATTAAAACTGCTCGCTATTCGCATTGAATCAAAAGGGTACGAAGTAACGACCTGTGAAAGTGGCTTAATTGCACTACAAATACTTAAAAGCCAAGTGTTTGACGCTGTAATAACCGACTTGCGTATGGATGAAATGGATGGCATGGCACTGCACCGCCAATTGCAAAGCCGTTACCCTGCATTGCCTGTCATTATGATGACAGCGCACGGCTCTATTCCTGATGCGGTAGAAGCGACCAAACAAGGCATTTTTGCATTCATAACTAAACCTGTAGATAAAGATGAGTTATTTGACAGCCTTGCTAAAGCGATAGAAATTCACGGTGTGAACGCTGATGAAGCTGCGCCAAAAAGCAATATAGTTACGCGTAGTGGTACAATGCTTCACTTGCTCGAACAAGTAAAACTACTTGGGCCAACGCAAGTTAATGTACTTATATCTGGTGCCAGTGGTACAGGTAAAGAGTTACTTGCACAGGCTATTCATCAACATAGCCACGTAAGCGACGGACCTTTTGTTGCAATTAACTGTGGGGCTGTACCGGGCGAGCTTTTAGAATCCGAATTATTTGGCCATAAAAAAGGCTCTTTTACGGGCGCAATTAAAGATCACCAAGGGTTGTTTCAACAAGCTGAGGGTGGCACGTTATTTTTAGATGAAATAGGCGACATGCCACTTAACTTACAGGTTAAACTACTGCGCGTATTACAAGAAAAAACGATTCGTCCGGTGGGTTTTCAAGAAGAAATAGCAATTGATGTACGCATTGTATCGGCAACACATAAAAATTTACCAGAAGCTATTTTAAACCAACAATTTAGAGAAGATTTATACTATCGCTTAAATGTCGTTAATTTAAAATTACCGCCACTGTGTGAGCGCCGCGAAGATATAAGCTTATTAGCGCAGTACTTTAGCGCAAGCATTGCCAAACGTATGAACCAAAATGAAAAGCACTTTGCCAGCGATGCCATGCATGCGCTTGTGCGTTACGATTGGCCGGGTAATATTCGTCAATTACAAAACGTCGTAGAGCAAGTGGTCGCATTAACACCAAGCGAAGTGATCTCAGAACATTTAGTGTTGGCTGCACTTAACAGTAATGAAAAAAATGTAGAGCCGTTATCACTTAACGACGCTAAAAAAGAATTTGAACGCGACTACGTAATCAATACTTTAAAAATGGCAGGTGGCAATGTAGCAGAAGGCGCTAAACTTGCTAAACGTAATCGCTCTGATTTTTATAAGTTGATTAAAAAGCATAATATTGATGTTGATAATTTAGGTTAAGGAAAAGCATGCAGTTATTTATGGTGTATTTGGGTGGTCGAATTCAAGGCTGCCACATTGAAATGCACGATATTCGCTTTGTAGTAGGGGAGAATATTGAGCAAACCTACTCAAAGTTAAAAAGCCAATGGGTGGGCGATAAAAGCAGTGTTCATATGGATAGCTTTATGGCAATAAAGCACATTGATGGATTTAAAGTAGAAGTGGTTGATAGCTACGTTGAACAAAATAAACAACTTTACTTTGTAAACCTAGGGGCTTATAGAAGTGACTCTATGGCTGAGCAACACGACTTTGCACTATATGTTGCAAGTAGTAGCAATGAGGCCAAGCAACGCGCTAAAAATGATTTACTCGCAGGCCTTAGCCATATTCATAAAGACGATCTGCACGACGTGGACGATTGTTTCGCAATTGACTTACTCGATAGCCCCTATAAAATAAAGTTAACTAAAAGTGAAAAAAGCCAACAAATAAAACCAGATTGGTTTGGTTATCACATTTTATAATTTGTTTCATTTAGGGAAAATGCGTGAAAAAATATGGGCTATGCAGCTTAATTGTACTATTGAGTGGGTGTGAATCAGTATCTCACTTAGCACCAGTAAAAGATTTAAATATACTCGTCCATCAAATTAAAAATAATCCTACCGATGTTGTAACGATCAAAAAGCAAGTTGAAAAAACGCATTACTCAATCAAGCAGCAAGTTGGGAGCGTGGGTCAGTTATTAGCAACTTTAGAAAGTATAGTAAGTAAGAAGTGGGGGGCACAAAATACGCAACAACCCACGCGAAGAAAATACGTAAAATACAGCAATAATTATCAAGCTAGAGCCATAATTGATTTTGATAGCAGCACTGTTCAGGTTGAAACAATAGCGACTAATAATACAGAAGTGCTATTAAACCAAGCAATTGTTACCACGCTTTTAACCTCGAGCGACCCAGGTAAAACTGATATTTTTACAAGTGAAGATCCGATTTTAGAAGGCGAACCTTTTTTATATCAGCAAGTATTAGACGAAGATGGGCTACCCATTAAATATCAGTGGCGAGCAAATCGATTTGCTCGTTATTTAATTGATAATAAAAAGCAGACTAACTATAGCAATGGCCACCAAGTTACTTCGGTTACTTTTGAGCTAGTAGAGCAAAATGCCCATCTACGAAAGCAAAAATATAGTGAGTATGTGTTGGCTGCATCAAAAAAATATCAAATATCAGCATCACTCATATACGGCATTATTGAGACCGAAAGTCATTTTAATCCCTATGCAGTGAGCTCTTCAAATGCATATGGTTTAATGCAAATTATTCCTGCAACGGCAGGTAAAGACGTATATGAAAGAATTAAAAAAGTGCCAGGGCAACCGAGCAAAGAAGTGCTTTTCAAACCAGAAAATAATATTGATATAGGGAGTGCTTATTTAAGTATTTTACAAAATAATTACTTGTATAAGATTAATGCCGATCAAAATCAGCACTATGCAATGATCTCATCATATAATGGTGGTGCAGGTAATGTGTTTAAAATATTTAATGAAGATAAGGATATTGCCTTTTCGCAAATAAATCAGCTGACTGCTAGTCAGTTTTATTACATATTAACAACTAAACACTCCAGAGAAGAGACTCGACGTTACCTAGAAAAAGTAACAATTGCAGAAAAAACATATCAATAATTAATAAGAGAATAACGAAAAGTAGCTATTAACTATTTTTCGTTATCATCACGTTCGCTTTTCGCTGCCATCTTAAACGCTACAATAACCAATCCAAACATAGCAAACGGCAGTGCTGCCAACATGTATTCAACCATATTGCTGTCTTGAAAATTTGCTTGTAGTAAAAAGTGACCCGCTATACACATTAAAATAACCACTAATAAAATGGGCAGTAACATGAGTTCTTTTTTTGATGAATGGTTTTTCATTGAATACGAGGCTGTAGCTAAAAGTAATACGCCATTGTAATGAGCTTACTTAAGCTTGGCAAACACCGCAGAGTTTTTTAATTAATGTTATGATTAGCGTCAAACAATTGGTCAAGTGTTATTGGGAATAAAGTGAAAAGTAACTTAAAACAAGTTTACCTCGTTGGTGGTGCAGTGCGCGACAAACTGCTAAATATAAAATCAAAAGATAACGACTATGTAGTGATTGGTGAAACACCAGGCACAATGGAGTCACTTGGTTTTGTACCAATAGGTAGCGACTTTCCGGTTTACTTGCACCCAAAAACAAAAGAAGAATATGCACTAGGGCGTACAGAGCGTAAAAGTGGAAAAGGCTATACTGGCTTTGTGGTTGATGCCAGCCCAACCGTTACGCTCGAAGAAGATTTAGCAAGGCGTGATTTAACCATAAATTCAATGGCGCTTGATAAAAACGGCGATATTATTGACCCGTTTAACGGCCAAGCTGACTTACAAAATAAAATACTGCGCCACACCACTGAGGCATTTGTAGAAGACCCTGTACGGGTATTGCGTATTGCCCGTTTTTTAGCGCGCTATGGCAGCCAGTGGAGTATTCACCCAAGTACGTATGCATTAATGCGCGAGCTTAAAAATAAAGGTGAGCTAAATCATTTAGTACCTGAGCGCGTGTGGCTTGAAACCGAAAAAGCACTGGGTGAAAAGCACCCTGAGCTTTATTTTGAAGCATTGCAAGGTTTGGGGGTTTTTCCAGAGCTTGAGCGTATGGCTAATGTACCGCAACCAGCAAACCATCATCCAGAAGGGGATGTATTTGTACATACTATGCTGGTACTTAGACGTGCAGCTGATTTAAATTTTAACTTAGAAACTCGTTTTGCAGCCCTGACTCATGACTTTGGTAAAGCACTTAGTTTTAAAAAGTATGGAAATTTACGTGGGCACGAACGCGAAGGTGTTGCGGTAGTTGAAAAGTTTTGTGAGCGTTTAAAAGTACCTAATCGTTTTCGCGACATTGGTGTACTCACCAGTGATAACCACACGCTTTGCCATACGGTCGATCAACTAAGGCCGCAAACCATTCATAAGCTAATAGTGACTAACTTAAATGCGTTGGTACACCCAGAACGTTTTATCGCGTTTACCCAAGCATGCCAATGCGATGCACAAGGGCGAGGTGAAACATTGGTTGATAAGCCATACCCACAAGCAGCTAAACTGAGAGCAATCCATGCTGAACTGCAAAAAATGGATAAGAAGCAGGTAGTGCAAAATGCACTTAAAAATGGCAAAAAAGGCCCTGAAATAGGCGAAGAAGTAAAACTTGCAGAAATAAACTGCATTAAAGCATTTTTAGAATGCGAAAAGCCTCAAGCGTAATAAAATTAGACTAAGTAGTGCGATACGCCTTGGTTTTTAGTTATGTCGTGCTTTCTTAGCTCTTTGTAGTTAGTACTTTTTGGTTTTACACTTTCAGACTCAGGTTTTTTAGAGGGCCTGTATAAGTCAAAAATAAAGTCTAGTTCTTCACGCTCTAGTGATGGTTTCATGAGTATTCCTTCAATTTAGTACTTTAATGCGATGTAGGGTATGGTTATTCGACTGAATAAAAAGTGAATAGTTACATTTGAAGTTGTACTAAATTGTAATCGGCAGTTTTGAAGGGGTAGGCGGCGCGTTAAACCGCTCTATTAGCTATTTTAGTTATGTAAAGGCAAGCTCACAGTAAACACCACACCATCGCCTTGTTCGTTATTTTGTGCAGTTACACTGCCTTTATGGTAATCGCACACCAGCCTTACAATATAAAGACCTAACCCCAAATGTGGCTGTTGCTGCATTTGCTGGCTACGTACCGACACCATAGAGTCAAAAATATGCTCAGTTAATCCTTCGGGTAAAGTGGGGCCTGCGTTACTCACTGTTAATGTTGCTTTATTTTCGCTCTGCTTAAGGCTTACATTAATAGCCGTATTGGCTTTGCTGAACTCCATCGCGTTATTAATAAGCTTATCAAGCAGCTGAGCTATAAACTCCGGTGCACCTTGCATTGGTAATTTGTTTTGGCATACAGCAAGCGTAAATAACTGGTTTGGGTAAGTAAGCTGATAGCCTTGCATGCAGCCATTTATTACTTTTTGTAAATCAAAAGGCTCAGGCTCGTTGCTTTGAATACTTTGTTCAAGACGAGTGGCTTCGCTCATAGTGGTTATTATTTTACCTAAGCGCTCAACACCTTCACTGGCGCGATCGAGGTATTTTTGACTCAGCTCGTTTTGTGGCAAACTTTGTAAGTTTTCGAGTGACGAGCGCACTACGGCAACAGGCGTGCGCAGCTCATGTGATAATCGCGACGACATATTTTCTAAGTAATCGGTATAGCCACCAAGTCGACTAACAATGTTTGAAAAACTACGAGACAGATCGCCAATTTCATCATTAGCGTCGCTGTAATTAATACTGCCGGTAACACGCCCTTGTGCATCAATTGCTTGCTCAGCAGTATCGCGCAGCCGCCTAATTCGGTTCGATATACGTGAGGCAAAAAAGAACAAGGTGACAGTACCAATTAGCATCACAGCTAAAATAACGTTAAAGAGTTTTTCGAGTGATTTATTACGCAGCGTACGTACGCCGTTTGTGGTTTCCTCTGCTATTACCGCGCCAATTACTTGGTCTTGAATCCAAATAGGGTAAGCGGCTGATAAAATAACAGCTTTGCTATCAGGGGTTAAGCGCCAAGACGATGCTGGTTGTCCTTTTAATGCTTTCGCTAAATGTGTGCCTTGCATAGAAGCTACATCGTGCAGGGTATCTAAAAACTCATTTTCGGGGCGCGTTAAAATTTTATAGTAAATTGGGTGCAAGTAATTTTGCTCAAAGCGCTGCCACCAAGTTTTAGGTGCTTGGTTAGCAAGTCCATCAGCCCATACGCCATCGGCATTTTGAATAGTGCCGGTTTGTGCCAATACCCGATGATGATTATCGACTACCCAAATACGGCTGCCACTGTGGCCCATGCCTTTTAAAATACGGCTGATTTCTGGGGAAGGTACGAGTACCGAGCCTAAATCGCTTGGGTTATTTAAGTTTGAGGTCGACATTATTTTTGGCTCTAGCAGTGCCTCTTTGCTATCTATGTCAACAATGGCAAAGCCAAGTTTGTTGCCCAGCATGCTTATAGGAAAGCGTAGCTCTACATTGTAGCCAGTGTCAGTACTTTCAAAATACCCCTGAATTTTTGTAAAAGGTATTTTGGTTTTAGCATCAAACGCATTAACCCAACCGTTTTGGCGCGGCGCAATAATGTAGGTATTAAATTGGCCGTCAGGGGTTTTTAGGCCAATTTGTAAATAGTCGTTATTGGTAATGCTTAAGCTATTTTTAGCGCGATAGATAAGCGTGTCGTCAGTTACTTTAAATAGCGCATATAAGTAATTATCAAACTTGCCCACCATATGATCAAACGACAAATTGCTGGCTTTATGAGTACTGTCTGTTTTTTGTAAGTAGCGTTTATCGTAATGCCAAAAGAGTGCTTGGTAGCTGTCCCAATCGGTGAGTTTACCGTCTAATTGAATAGGGTTTTTAAGATTATACGCGTATAAATCGCGGCCTTTTACTACTTGGTCTAAAAAGTTGGTTTGTTCGTCAAATAATGCGGGGCGCTCATGTAATGCGGTCGCAAGGGCGCGAGTGGTGCCTACTAGGGTTTTTTCTTGGCCTTGGCGTAAAAACTTTTCCATTTCCCATACGTACTCGTAGCCGAGCCACGGTAGCAAAAACAAAAAACATGAAAGTAAAATAAATTTACTGCGCAGGCCAAATCGTAGCATTAGTGTTGTTCCCACCTGTAACCCATGCCATACACGGTATCTATGCAATCAAAGGCGCTGTCGAGTGCTACAAACTTTTTACGAATACGTTTTACGTGCGAGGTAATTGTGCTGTCGTCTACGTAAATTTTTGCATCGCTCATTAATTCGTTACGGCTTTTAACATGGCCTGGTCGCTGGGCGAGTGAATGCAGCATCCAAAATTCGGTTACGGTTAAATCAACGAGTTGTTGCTGCCAAAATACCTGCATACGTTGCGTGTCGAGCGTTAACTGCCCGCGTGTTATGAGTGCGCTTGCATCAGCAGGTTGTGCAAGTGCTTCCATTCGGCGAAATAGCGCACCAATACGTGCAGCCAAGTGAGCTAGGCTTATGTCTTTTGTTAGGTAATCGTCGGCGCCCATGCGCAGACCGCATACAGTATCTATTTCGCTATCGCGGGCGGTTAAAAAAATAATAGGCAGTGTTTTAGAAAGCGAACGCAATGTTTGGCACAGTAAAAAACCTCCATCTATTTCATGACCTAAGCCAATATCAACAATGGCTAAATCGGGCAGGGCATTTTTAAATTCAGCTTCTGCGCTGGCGCGATCTGCAAAGCCACTCACTTGGTAGCCCTGCGCGCTAAGCATTTCTATGTAGTTTTCGCGGATTGCGGGTTCATCTTCAACGATGGCTATTTTTTTCATTCTAATCATTATCCTATCGACACTAAGAGCACTATATCGAAGTTTTTAAGTTATACCAATCTGCTTATATATGGGGTCTATTTAACGTTAAGAAAATTACGCTAGAACTAGGCAAAAGTTTTTATATCTAGTTGTTCTAAATAAAAAACTTTTAACGACGTTATAGTGCAATTTAATTCGTTAAATTGATCAAAGATTTATGCAGGTTGGTATTAAGTAAGGTTAAAAAGGCAATTGCCTTTTTTTTGCCACAATTGCTCAGCAGTTTGCCATTTTTGCTCCCCTTTGTTGCCACTTGAGCTTGTTTTAATACACCCATCAAAACAAAACATCACAAATTAAAAGTAATTTAAAGGATCAAACCATGAAAAAAACATTAATTGCATTAACACTCGTTGCTAGTTTTTGCACTCCAGTAATTGCCTCAACATCTAACACGCCATCAAAAGAAGCGCATAAAGAAACGGCTATTGGTTTAGGTGCAGGCGCTATTATTGGCGGTGTAGTGGGCGGGCCAATTGGTGCGTTTATTGGGGCATTTGCCGGAGGCTTAATAGGTGATTCAAAAGTAGCTGATAACAAAATTGCAGTGCAAGAGCGTGCCATTACAGTCATGAAAGAAAAAACTAGCGATTACCAACACGTGCTTAACCACAACAATATGTTAGAGCAACAGCTAGAAGTGCTTGCCAATCAAAATGAGCAGTTAACTCAGGCTCAAATAAATAACTTACTAGCGATGACAGTGCAATTTAAAACAGGCTCAAGTGTTATAGCCCCGCATTTTGCATTGCAGTTAGATCAACTGGTTACCTTGTTAAACAACCAACCACAACTTGCGCTTGATTTAAGTGGCTTTGCCGATCAGCGCGGCGATAAGCAAGCTAACCTTTTACTTTCTAAAAAACGCGTGAATGCGGTGCAAAGCTATTTAATAAAACACGGTGTGAGCCACAAACGCTTAAGCACGCAGGCATTTGGCGAGCAGCAAACATTGGCTAACAGCAATACAGTGGAAGATAACTTTTTTGATAGACGCGTAACGCTTACCACTCGCTCAATGAATAGTGTAAATGGCCAAACGGCGAGTAACTAAATTTAACTGAATTTAACTGAATTTAAGAAAAGCAAAGCGTTCGATGGAGTGATTTTATGTTGAGTAAACCAACCAAAATGCTTACTAAAGTAAGCATTTTTATATTCATAGTGATTGTGCTGTTAGCAAGCTTTAAAAGCCATGCACAATCACCCAAGTTAGAACTTTTTGATAGCAATGGTGCGCCAGCAGGCCCCGCAATAATATTAAAAAGCGACGCCAATATGACCTTAACCGGTCTGATCAACCATGTTGTAGTAACGCAAACCTATCAAAACGAAAACCCGTTTGCAGTTAACGCGCGCTACGTTTTTCCATTGCCTGATGAAAGCGCTGTACATGCCATGACCATGCACATTGGTGATCGAGTCATTAAAGGCCAAATTGATAAAAAAGTGGAGGCCGAAAAAAAATACGAAGAGGCTAAAAAATCAGGTAAGCAAGCGGCCCTTGTACGCCAGCAACGCGCCAATATTTTTATTACGAATGTGGCAAATATTGGCCCGGGTGAGCAAGTAATTATTGAGCTTGAGTATCAAGAGATAATTGACTACAGCAGCGGCACATTTGCTATTAGGTTTCCTACTACCATTACACCGCGTTATCACGCAATTAGTGGTGAAGTTGAGGTTAATACTCAAAATCAAGCGCATGTTAATCCGCTCCCAACAGGTTGGTTAAGCCCTGTTTATAGTACTCAAAGCATCACTCAAGATAGTACTCAAAATGATAATGTACCAAGCAGCCAATTTAGCTTAAACATTGATATAGATGTCGGCTTAGAGTTGGTGGATATCAATTCTAAATTTCATAATGTTGATGTACAAAACACTGCGTTTGGGCAATATAAAATAGCGTTAAATGAGACAAATACAGTTAATCGCGACTTTGTACTTGAGTTTAAACCGCTGCAAAAAGAGCAAGCTCAAGCTGCATTTTTTACTCAGCAGTTTGAAAATGGCGACCGATACGGTCTTGCTATGCTAATGCCACCAGGGGATCACTTTACACAAACGCAGCGCTTACCTCGTGAAATGGTATTTGTCGTTGATACGTCAGGCTCTATGCACGGGCAATCTATGGAGCAAGCTAAAAAAGCCCTGTTTTATGCGCTTTCACTACTTGATAGCGACGACAGCTTTAACATTATTGGTTTTGACAACATAGTCACTCCAATGAGCGATAAACCACTTATAGCCAGCGACTTTAATTTACGCCGTGCAGAGCGATTTATTTATAGCCTAGCAGCAGACGGCGGCACGGAAATACAAGGTGCGCTTAATGCTGTACTTGATGGCAGCGAGTTTGATGGTTTTGTACGCCAAGTTGTATTTTTAACTGATGGCAGTGTAAGTAATGAAGACGCATTGTTTAAAAACATTCAAAGTAAATTAGGCGATAGCCGCTTATTTACAGTAGGTATTGGCAGCGCACCTAACAGCTTTTTTATGCGCCGAGCGGCAGATGTCGGTAAGGGCTCATTTACGTTTATAGGCAGCACCAACGAGGTGCAACCTAAAATGCAGCAGTTGTTTGATAAGCTTGCGCATCCGGCTATTACTAATTTGGCGCTAAGCGATGAAAGCGGTAACAGTTTAGATTTTTGGCCATCACCACTACCTGATTTATATTTTGGCGAGCCTATCATGGTCGCTATAAAACTTAATAATGCTAAAAGTGTGGTACTTGCTGGGCAAACAGCACAAGGGCCTTTAAGTATTAAATTAAGTGCACAAAATAGCTCAAGCGCTCAAGGTATAGCAAAACTGTGGGCGCGCCAAAAAATCAAGTCATTACTTTTATACAACGAGCAAAATACCGTTAAAGATGAAGTACAGCAGCTTGCACTTACTCATCAATTACTTAGCCCGTTTACTGCTTTTATAGCGATTGAACAAACTCAAATAAAAGAAGTGGCAGAACAAACGGCGCAAGCTACTAATGCAGTACCGCAAGGTATGGCAATGCGCTTACCGCAAACCGATGGGCAAAGTAGGCTACACATAATATTAGGCTGTATTTTATTATTAGGATTTGGCGCTATTAAATTTAAACACAGAGCGAATCCTTAAATGAAAAGAGATTTAAAATGAAAAAGTGGCTAAGCGCGGGCTTACTAATCGCTGGGCTTGGTTTATTTGGTCACGGCGCTTATATGCAGGCAAAAGCGTGGCTTGCTCAAGTATTAATTGAGCAAGCATGGCAAGAGGCACTTAAATCACCCGGCACTAAAGTAAAACCGTGGTATTACGCCGACAGCTACGTGACTGCAAAGCTTGATTGGCCGAGTCATAATAAAACATTAAGCGTATTGGCTGGCGCGAGTGGTCGTAATTTAGCGTTTGCGCCTAGCCAATTTTTACCCGCAGGGGAGCTTGGCGGAAAAGAATTTGGAAACGAAAAAGGCGCGCTAATAGCAGGACATAACGACACCCACTTTGCATTTTTAAAAAACGCAAAAGTGGGTGAGGCGTTTACTTTGCAACTGCAAAGTGGGGTGATTCAAAATTATAAGGTAACGGGGATTGAGGTTATTCATCAATCCCAAAACGCATTTTTACAAACACCCGGGCTGTATTTGCTTACCTGTTACCCTTTTGATTCGCTTGCCTCGGGTACTGATTTAAGATTGCTTGTATCTGCGCAAATGTCTTCGCCCGATTCACTAAGCGGTATATCAACTACAAGTTCTTGATGGCGCTGGCTGACCATTACACCAATAAACACCACAAATATGCTCAGCCATTGCCACACATTAAGCACTTCGCCCAAAATAATAGCTGACAAAATAAGTGTAAAAATAGGAATTAAATTAGAATAAGCAGCAGCGGTTAATACCGATACCTTGCTAATTGCATAGTTGTACATGCCGTAGCCGCCAAGGGTTACACACGAGCCTAAATACAAAATGCTCATAAGTGCGGTTAAGTCGTGTTGGTTTTCGCTTGGCAGGTCGATAAAAAATAAAAACGGAGCAAAAAACAAGCTGCCGCTAATACCTTGCAACGCAATTAAAGTAAGCGGCGAGTAACGATTAGCTAAATGTTTAATACTTACGGTATAAAATGCAGCGCACACCATAGCCATAAGCTCTAAAAAGTTACCCAACAAGGGATTAGGTGCCTGCTCCGAATTTGGTGAAAGAAGAGTAAGTAAAATACTGCCGCCAATACACAGCGTAAAACCAACAACAATTGCTTTGCTTATGTATTCTTTAAGCAATAAAAAGGCAAGTAGCGCAATAATAATAGGTAAGCACGACACAATAACCCCAGCCTGCGAGGCCGATGTGTATTCCATTGCATGGCCTTCAAATAAAAAGTACAAGCAAGGCTCAGCAAGCGACATACCCACTAAATACTTCCAGTCACCTTTTAAATACTCAAACCGAATAACGTAACGCCACAAACAAAGCGACAAAACTAACGTGGTGAGCATGCGTAAAAATATAACCAATGCGGGGTCGTAAATGGCAATGGCGTATTTAAGCGCTATAAAAGAGCTGCCCCATAAAAAGGTGGCAATAATTAAACATAAACTGGCAGGCATAGAGAGTAATTTACATAATTTAATAAAATCAGATCCTAGCATGAATATTTTTAACTTGTTCAAAAATACCGAGCTGGTATAAATTAATTCATCTTTAATTAATCAGTAGTAAAAAGCACATGCAAAGGGAACAGGTAATAGTTGTAAAGCTTGGTACAAGCGTACTTACTGGCGGCACAGATAAACTAGATAAAGCACACATGGTTGAATTGGTACGCCAATGCTGCGAGCTTAAAAAACAAGGCCACCAGGTTATTTTAGTGTCGAGCGGTGCAGTTGCTGCTGGGCGCGAACAACTATTAAAACCCTGTGGCAGAAGCTTAATTGATAAACAAATGCTTGCTGCAATTGGACAAGGTCAACTTATTCATATTTGGCAGAGCTTATTTGCTTTATATGGGGTAAACGTAGGGCAAATGTTGCTTACCCGCGCTGATGTAGACGACAGAGAGCGCTACCTTAATGCCCGCGATACACTTAATGCGTTATTAAATTACGACGTTGTACCTATCATTAACGAAAATGACGCAGTAGCTACCAGCGAAATAAAAGTAGGCGACAACGATAACTTGTCGGCACTTGTCGCTATTTTGGCTAATGCTAATAAATTATTGCTGCTAACCGATCAAGAAGGATTATTTACCAGCGATCCGCGCACCAATGCCAATGCTACTCTTATTGGCGAAGTAACTCATATAAACGATGAGCTGCGTCAACTTGCTGGTGGCAGTGGCACAAATTTAGGCACCGGCGGTATGGCAACTAAATTGCAAGCCGCCGACATTGCAAGGCGCGCAGGCGTTGAAGTTATTATTGCTAAAGGCGCAGATAAAAACGTTATTTTAAAATGCATGAGTGACGAATTACCAGGCACGCGTTTTTTAAAACTCACCGCTCCAAAAGATGGTCGTAAAAAATGGTTACTAGCCGGGCCTAAAAGTACCGGCCAAATTGTTATTGATGCAGGTGCTATTAGCGCCCTTCAAAATAAAGGTGCAAGCTTACTCGCTAAAGGCGTTACTAATGCATTTGGACGTTTTGAACGAGGTGATTTAATTGATTTAATTGATACTAAAAATCAAGTGATTGCACGGGGATTAACGCGCTTTAGTAGTACCGAGGTAAATAAAATAAAGGGTGCGCATTCTAGTCAAATAGGCCAGTTACTCGATTACGATAGTGGCGCAGAAGTACTTCATAGGGATGATATGGTATTGCTATAGAAGCACTTTTAGTAAATTAAATTACTTGAGTGTAATTCTCGCAGTATTACACTTTTTTGATTGTAAATTTGTGCTAAAATCTGGCTCCTTAAATTGTTGTAAGCAGAGCACAGAACATGAAATTAGTTCGTTGGTTTTTAGGTTGTATAATCTTATTCTTTAATTTTGTATTTACTCCTCGCAGTAAAAAGCGTGCAAGCGACGAGCAAGCACAGCTTGATCAGCAAACCTCACAATTTAAACTGTATCAATTTAAAGCATGCCCGTTTTGTGTAAAAGTACGTCGCGCTATTAAACGCGAAGGCTTAAACATAGAAACGCGTGATGCAAAAGACAATGAGCAATATCGCCAAGAGCTACTAGAGCAAGGTGGCAAAGTTAAAGTGCCTTGCCTGCGTATAGAGCAAAACGGCCAAGTACAATGGCTGTACGAATCAAACGATATTATTGCTTACTTAAACAAAGTAGCTGCATAAACCACTTTTATTATCTCACTTATTTAAAGAGAATATACCATGACAATTCGCACCCGTGTTGCCCCGTCGCCAACTGGTGACCCGCATCTTGGCACCGCTTATATCGCCTTATTTAACTACTGTTTTGCTAAACAACAAGGCGGTGAATTTGTACTTCGTATAGAAGATACAGACCAAGTACGTAGCACGCCAGAGTCTGAACTTGCGATTATGGATAGCCTACGTTGGTTAGGACTTGAGTGGGATCATGGTCCTGATGTGGGTGGCGAATTTGGTCCTTACCGTCAATCTGAGCGTAGCGATTTATACAAAAAATACGCGCATCAGTTAGTTGACGATGGTAAAGCGTTTTACTGCTTTGCAACAAGCGAAGAGCTTGATCAAATGCGTGAAGAGCAAATGGCAGAAGGCCTGCGCCCTAAATACGACGGTCGTGGTTTAAACCATACAGAACAAGAAATTAAAGCAAACTTAGCTGAAGGCAAACCTTACGTTATACGTATGAAAATCCCAAGCGAAGGCACATTTAAGTTTAACGACTACCTACGTGATGAAATTGAGATCCCGTGGGAAAACGTAGACATGCAAGTGCTTTTAAAAGCAGATGGTTTCCCTACGTACTTTTTAGCGAACGTAGTTGACGACCACCATATGGAAATTAGCCATATTTTCCGTGGCGAAGAGTGGATTAACTCAGCACCTAAATTATTAAAACTGTATGAAGATTTTGGTTGGGAAGCGCCAGTACTTGGTCACTTACCATTACTACGTAACCCAGATAAATCAAAGCTGTCTAAGCGTAAAAACCCAACATCTATTAATTACTATAAAGAAATGGGTTACCTGCCAGAAGCCGTGCTTAACTACTTAGGCCGTATGGGTTGGTCAATGCCAGATGAGCGTGAAAAATTCACACTTAATGAAATGATTGAAAACTTCGATATGAAGCGCGTATCGCTTGGTGGCCCAGTATTCGACGTAGATAAATTAAGCTGGTTAAACGGCATGTGGATCCGCGAAAACCTAACCGACGAGCAGTTAATTCAGCGCTTTGTTGATTGGAAGTTTAACGGCGAAATGCTCGCTAAAATATTACCAGAAGTTAAAACACGTATTAATACGTTATCAGACATGGTTGAATTAGCAGGGCACTTTGTAGGTGGTATTCCAACTTACGATCCCGCGCTATTAACAGCAGGTAAAGCAGACGAAAACGTAATTCGCCAAGCACTACAATTTTTTGTATGGCAGCTTGAAGGTTTACGTAGCTTTGAAAAGCCCGCTATTTTTGCAATTGCAAAAGAAGTTGCAACATTCCACGAGCTTAAAATTAAAGACTTTTTAGAGCCAATATTTGTCGCCGTTACAGGTAAAACATCAAGTACGTCAGTGCTTGATGCAATGGAAATATTAGGCTCTGACTTATCACGTGCTCGTTTACGTGTAGCACTTGCTCATTTAGGTATTTCTAAAAAGCAGGCTAAAAATATAGAGCGCGCGTACCGCGAATACCCAAGTGCATAACATTTAATAACGACTGCTAATAGTCAGTTTTAAAGGTATTAAAAGCCGAGCTTAGTAAAATAAGCTCGGCTTCTTTTTATCGGGTCACTTATAATTTTGAAAAAGGGCTAGTAACACCATTGGCACCTTGTTGTAGTACGTGGGTATATATCTGTGTGGTTTTAACGTCAGAATGGCCAAGCTGAGCTTGAACGGTTCTTATATCGGCGCCATTTTGCAGTAAATGAGTAGCAAAAGAGTGCCTTAATGTATGGGGTGTTATTATTTTTGTTAACCCTGATTTTTGAACGGCTTTTTTCACTTCTTTTCTAATGCAAGAGTGATGAAAATGATGTCGCCTTATTTCACCACTTTGAGGATCTGAACTTAATATATGAGAAGGAAATAAATACTGCCACGCAAGCGATTTTGCGGCGCAAGGATATTTTTTTGTTAAAGCATATGGCATCCATACGCCAGAATATTTCGTATTATTTAAATCAAGTTTTAAATAGTCATCAACGTTCAAAATTTGATTTCTCAGCATAGGAATTAGCTCGATGGCCAGCGTTACAATGCGGTGTTTATTACCTTTTCCATTCCAAACTTGAATACATTTATAATCAAAATCAATATCTTTCACCCTTAATTGCACCGCTTCCATCACTCTTAAACCACTTCCATACATAAGAGCTGCAATTAAATAATAGCGCTTATTTAAATGAGCCATCAACATTTTAACTTCCTCTGGGGTCATCACGACAGGGAGCTTTGCTTGTTTTTTACTGCGGGCAAAATTTAAATTTAATGAGAGTTCGTTTTTTATTATGTGCTTGTATAAAAATGACAATGAATTTAATGCGGTGGCTTGCGTACGTGGTGCAACGTTTTGCTTTAACACTAAATGTTCTAAGTAGCGCTCGACTTCGTTGTCTCCCATTGAGGCGGGATGGCGCTTATTATGAAAATGGATATAAGATGCAATCCATCTTAGGTACGTATCTACGGTGCGTAATGAATACTGACGTACCAACATATAATCGGCTATATAATTTAAAAATGGAGAACGTGTTTTCATATTACCACCAATAATAGTGCTGTTTTTATATACAGTATAGTTGTGTTACTCCCATATTCAAGAAAATGAGCGACGAGCGCATTTTATCTTTTATTAATAGTTTGATTGCTAATAAAAAATTATATATAGCAATGTATTAAGTTATTTGATAAAAATGATTTATAAAATACATGAGCGTATCGTTGGCAGAAATATGCGCGACGAGCGCACTATAAAATTGTTATGTGTTTTAAATTCGTAGTTTAATTCGGTTTGTATTTGTTAAACGTGCGGTGTTTTAATTATGTTTTTTGGGTTTGGTGTTTAATTTTCGCCAAATTTGTTAAGGTGCGTCTCACTAATAAGCTTTGCGCTTTTTTTACTTCGTAAACAGCAAAGCTATTATTTTCGATTTAAGCGAAAGTGAGTGGCTCAAATAATGCGTTTATTCGCACAGGCAACGGCGTGACAATGCTGGCTTGGTGTTCAAGTAAACACATAACAAGTTGCTCAAGCAGGACAAATAACAGTTGGTTTTTGCTCGTGCCTCGCTTATTTTAACCAACTGATTATTTGCCTCTTAGCAA